>NZ_JBHVZR010000019.1:0-89175 GCF_042879835.1 Pseudarthrobacter sp. NPDC058329 | reverse complement strand
ACGATGGAAGCCGGCCCTGAACGCCTTCGCCATCAGCTTCGACGGAAGAATCAACTAAATGCCAACCGTGGATCCACCGAAAATCGGACAGTCCCTGGCTTGTGCCTAGGTACTTATATCAAGGTTCAACTATTGAAGGTTAATGTGACTTGACGTTTGGTCCCAAATGGTTCATGCAGGCCCTGAGCGCACTGTTAGGCGATTTCGACCGGTAGTATTAGGAGTTTTCTCAGGAGGACCGTGCGTAGGTGTGCAACTGGGCGAAAGCGAATGTCGTCGACTGACGTCTCGCCGCCTTGATGCATCCAGAATGTCTTAGTGGATTTGGGCCGAAGGATCAAGGGCTTCCGTTGCAGCCAGCCCCATAAACATCGTGCGGTGGAGGAGGCGGATGTGCACGTGCTTTCGTCCGACTTCCACCGCTTACTCCTGCGGGCGCTCAGCTGCCACGAGCACGACGTGAAAGAGGTTCGACTCGTACAGCCTGTTGGTGGGGTAGGGGATTGAGTTGTCTTAAAGCTCGGCAAGGGTCTCGTCGTAGACGTCGACGACGGTGCGCATGCCACCACGCCGTTCCCAGCAGCTGATGGAACTGTTGCTCCATGCGGTGGCCCTCAGCGCGTCTTCCTTGCTTGCCTGGTGGTGGCGGTTAGCCTCCGCCCTCGCCCCACAGACCAGCGTCTTCCGGCTGATGTAAGCGATAGGCCGCGAATCGACGCGGGTTGAACGCGATCATCTCAAGGCTTCGGCAATGAGGCGCAGCCGGAGCAGCCAATAACCAGGAAAAAGTCACTGCGATTTTTGATTATGACGTCTCCCGCAGGATCAGCTCAAGATCGGCTCAGGTTCATGGCCCGCCGTGACGGTCATCGGATACGGTCATTTGGGGAAATCTACGACGCTGCGTTGCGCCAAAGGTACAACTCCAAAAGTTCCATGAAACGCACCTAGGAGAAATATGAAATATCGCAGCATCGCCGCGCCGCTACTTTTACCTCTAATCACTTTCGGTATCTACTCCTTAGTTTGGAGTGTCAAGACGAAGAATGAAATGAATAAGTACGGCACGGGAATACCCACCGCTTGGTTGCTCATCGTGCCTATTGCCAACATCGTTTGGCTATGGAAGTACTCCGTGGGAGTCGAGGTCTTCACCCGTCGAGGTCTCGGACGTCATGCGGCCTTTTGGCTGATGCTCCTTCTCGGAACCATCGGGTCAGCCATTGTTCAGCACGAGTTCAACCGAAAAGTAGCACCGACCCCGCTGAGCTTGCCCATTTCTGCCTGATCATGGATGCTCTGGTCGACGCTTTCGTGCACGATGTCAAACAGATCCCTGGAGAGCGTTTCGAAATCTACCGAAATGGCTGGGAAGGGCAAATCGGTATGGCCCTACTCGATGCCGTCTATTCCAAGCAAACGCAATATAGGACAAAACGGGGCAAGGGTCTCCTCCCGCGGTTGCTGGCCTTCCATGGCAAACATGAGCCGGCACGTTCAGACCTCCGGGAGTTGCTCAAACTGTCTGAGACAGAGTTGCAAGACATCCTGGGCAATGGGGTGACCAATGGAAGGACGAAAGCGTCAGCAGCGCTGGAGGCAGCTAGAAAGCTTGTCGGTGCTGAGGTCTATACCCACGAACAGTACGACCATCAGAACCCTTCCCACAGAAGTGCGTACCTTACAGTTCACGGATTGGGCCCTGTCACCCACAACTACTTCGGGATGTTGCTCGGCTATCCCGACACGAAGCCGGATACATGGATCGTCCGCGCCGTTCAGCGGGTGGCAGATGCTGAAAAACTGGGGCTTGTAGTCAAGCCAAAGCTGGCCAGAACTGTAGTCACTGAGGCTCATGACATAACGAAACTGGGAAAAACTGTCACGCATATGGATCACGCTATTTGGCTGACTGAACGCGCCAGAAGACCGTTGGATCAAGAGTGAGCCACCGCTGGTAATCCCGCCACGAAGGAGAGCGACGGCCTGGACCGAACTGCGTATCCGGGCTGTCGACGCGGTCGTCGCTATCCTGAGTAGCTGAACGTGGACATCAGCGGTTCCAGAGTTGATGCCTGAATTCGTTGATCAGTTGAGCTTCCACCTGAAGGGCCTGAGCTCTGGTCTCAAGCGTCTGCCAGCGAACTTCCAGTCCTGCGTGGTCAATTGCTGAACGCGCTGCTTCCTTCGCCCTCATAGGAGTGCCTGCAAGAGCTTCGTCCAGCCGTGCTTGGAGCCAAATCGGGTCTTCCAATGCCCTGTCGAATGCATGCTCTCCCAACCCGGAGCCGGCTCCCTTGCCGCTGGCGTAGATTGCCAGCCGTCCACGGAGCCCATTGCCCTTCCTTTCCCCTGCCATGCCTATGTAGACAGGGCCGCGATGAGATTCCGCTGCGATCCGGAACATGTAAACGCCGGGGAATCGCGGCGCGACTTTAAGGGCATCGTCAAAGGGGATCCACTCGGACCAAATTCCATGACTGGGGTTGGCGACTGTACGGACGGGAACAGGGCGAAGACCGGGCTTTTCAACTGTCGGCAGATGGGTTGGAATGGGTGGGATAGCGGGAGGTGCCGGCGGTTTCGGAATACGCCGTCCGCGCTCGGCGGCGAGTTGTTCTACGTAACTCGGCCTGAGAAACCAGTTTCCTCCATGCTGCGGAGGGAACTGTCGGGCGCCTGGAGGCCGTTCATCACGAAGCCTTTGTCGCAACGTTTTCGGATTCATCCCAATATTGGCAGCGGCTTCTTCAGCGCTGATTATGAAGTCGTCCACGGTTCAATCCTGCCGTACATACTTGCTTTCCATAGCGAGGCTCGGGGAACGACTGACTCATAAGGTAGCCCACGCGCTAGACGTTGCTTCATTCCTCCCCTGGGGACTACGGCCGTCCGCCCTGCGTCAGCCCCATAAACATCGTCCGGTGCAGGATGTCCACGTGCTTCCGGGAGAGCTCCACAGCTTCCTCAACGCGACCTGCACGCAGGGCGGCCACCAGCGCGATGTGGTCGTGGTTGGACTTGTGCAGCTTCTCGATCGGGTAGGGGATGAAGTAGTCGTACAGTTCGGCGAGAGTCTCATGGTAGACCTCGACGGCGGAGTCCAGGCATGATGCAGTTCCCACCAGTTGATGGAACTGCTCGTCCATCCGGTGGTAGTAGGACCAGTCGGACGACGCGGCCATCTCACGCGTCAGCCGCTCCAGCTCGTCCAGCTGCTCCGCCGTGGCATTGACCGCCGCGTAGTGGGTCACCGCACACTCGAACAGCAACCGCCGGTCCACTAGCCGGTTCACCGCCTGGGACTCCGCCGGCGAAGCCGAAAGCTCCGCCAGAACCTCGGTAGGCGGGGAGTCCGCCACAAATGTTCCGCCCGCCCGGCCGCGCCGCCGGACCACCACACCCTGCTCCGCCAGGCTGGCCAACGCGCGGCGGGCCGTAATCGGGCTGACCGAAAGACCCAGGGCAACATCTTCCTGGTCGGGCAGCCGCTCGCCTGGCTTCAACAGCCCTAAAGAAATAGCCATTCCGATCCGCATCCGCACCGCGTCCATGGCGCTGCGGCGCTCCATGCCGCGCACTCCGGAACCTAGGCGCGTGGGCTCGACGGTGTCCTCCAGCTGACGGGTCATATCCGCTACCTTACGGCCCACGCCGCCCCCTTTCCTTTATTTGTTCATTCTGATCTAATATAACCCGGATCACACCCCAACGCGGAGACAAACCCATGCAACGCATCCTTCCCCTCATCGCTGCCCAGGCACGGCCGCGGCTCATCGGCGAACCCGTCTCGGCCTTCGCCGACGAGGTCAAAGAAGCCCTCGAAGCCCAGCCGCACAGCAAACTGGTCGTCTTCCCCGAGCTCCACCTCTTCGGCGATGAGAACCCGGACCTGCAAAGGACCGAAATGCTCCAAGCAAGTGCCGAACCGCTGGCCGGCCCACGTGTCAAAGAACTGAAACAGCTCGCCAAGGACCTCAACATCTGGCTGGTCCCCGGCAGCGTCTGCGAACGCGGCCCGGAAGGCCAGCTGTTCAACACCCAACTGGTCCTGTCCCCGGAAGGGGAGCTCGCCGGCTACTACCGGAAGATCTTCCCTTGGCGCCCGTTCGAGCCCTACGACCCCGGCGACAAGTTCACCACCGTGGACCTAACCGGCATCGGCAGGGTGGGGCTGAACATCTGCTACGACGCCTGGTACCCGGAGGTGTCCCGCCAGCTCGCCTGGATGGGCGCTGATGTGATCCTCAACGTCGTCAAAACCACCACCCCGGACCGCAAGCAGGAGTTGATCCTGGCCAAGGCCAACGCCATCGTCAACCAGGTCTTTGTGGTGAGCGTCAACTGCGCCGGCCCCACGGGCCAGGGCAAGAGCATCATCGTAGACCCGGAGGGCAACACCCTCGCCGAGGCAAAAGACGATCAACCCCAGCTGCTCACCGCGGAACTGGACCTTGCCGACGTCGACCGCGTCCGCACGCACGGCACGGAGAACCTCAACCGCCCGTGGTCGCAGTTCCGCGAGGGGGAGCCCGCCGTCGAACTTTCCGTCTACCAAGGCCGGATCAATCCGGCCACCTGGACGCCGCCGTCCTACAAGCCGTAAGGAAACACCGTGACAACAACCCTCACCCGCACGCTGAAGCTGCCCAGCCTGGTCTTGTTCGGGCTGGCGTACCTGACCCCGATCATCGTCCTGGGGATCTTCGGCATCATCGCCGAAACCACCGGCGGCGCCGCGCCCGCCGCGTACCTCGTGGCGCTCGTGGCCATGCTGTTCACGGCGCACAGCTACGGCCGGATGGCCGTCGCCCACCCCGTGGCCGGCTCCGCCTACACCTACGTCCGCCGCTCCATCGATCCCCGGGTCGGGTTCCTGGTGGGCTGGGCCGTCCTGCTGGACTACCTCTTCCTGCCCATGGTCATCTGGCTCATCGGCGGCTCCTACCTGACCGCCCAGTTCCCCGGCATCCCCATCGGCGTCTGGATCATGGGCTTCATCGTCATCACCACGCTGCTGAACATCCTGGGCATCGAGGTGGCGGACAAGGCCAACTACGTGCTGATGGCGTTCCAGCTGCTGGTCCTGGTGTTCTTCGTGGCGCTGGCCATCGGCAGCGTGGTGTCCGCCAACGGCGCCGGGGGACTTGCCAGCGGGCAGCCGTTCTTCAGTGACACCGCCAGCTTCACCACCATCTCCGCCGGCGCGGCCATCGCCGCGTACTCGTTCCTGGGTTTCGACGCCGTCACCACCCTCACCGAGGAAACCGTCAACCCTCGCCGGACCGTGCCGCGCGCCATCATGCTCGTGGCCCTGATCGGCGGCGGCATCTTCGTGGCGGTGTCCTACGTGACCCAGCTGGTCCACCCCGGCGGCGTGTTCGAGGACTCGGCCTCCGCAGCCAGCTCCATCGCCCTGCAGATCGGCGGGCAGCTGTTCGGGGCCGTGTTCCTGGCCGGCCTGGTGGTGGCCCAGTTTGCCTCCGGCCTCGCCGCGCAGGCCAGCGCCTCCCGCCTGCTGTACGCGATGGGCCGCGACTCCGTCCTGCCCAAGGCCGTCTTCGGCCGGCTCAGCGAGAAGTTCCACACCCCGGTGGCGAACCTGGTGGTCACCGGCGTCGTGGGCCTGATCGCGATCTTCCTGGACGTGGCCACGTCGACGTCGTTCATCAACTTTGGTGCCTTCACCGCCTTCACGCTGGTGAACGCCTCGGTGGTGTTCCACTATGTGCGCCAGCGCCGGGCCGGGCAGCAGCTGAACCCGGTGTCCTACGTGGTGGTCCCGGTGATCGGCGCGCTCATCTGCGCCTACCTGCTCTCCCGGCTGGACAGCAACGCCATTACGCTGGGTGTGTCCTGGCTGGTGCTGGGCGTGCTGGTTCTGGCCCTGATCACCCGCGGCTTCAAGGCCTCGCCTCCGGAGATGACGGCCACGGAGAAGGCGACGGTCGAGGCCGCCGCCTGACCCGGACAGTTTGTGGTGTGGCCGCCGGGCCGAGGGAAGGAACAGCCGTGAGGATTGCGCTGGGGCAGCTGGAGTCGGGCGCCGACATCCGGGCCAACCTCGCCGCGATCGACGGGTTCGCCGCCGAGGCAGCGTGCGACGGCGCCGTGCTGGTCGCCTTCCCGGAGTACGCCACCTACGAGAAGAAGAAGGTGGACGCGACGTTCCCCGAAGTGGCCGAGCCGCTGGACGGGCCCGTGTGTCGGGCACTTGCCGGCATTGCCCGCCGCCACCGGATCACGCTGGTGGCGGGCGTGGTGGAGACCTCGGACGAGCCGGGCCGGGCGTACAACACGCTGGTGGCTTTCGGGCCCGACGGCGGCCGGCTGGCTTCCTACCGGAAGATCCACCTGTTCGACGCGCAGGGCTTCGGGGAGTCGACATTCATCAAGCCGGGCGAGTCTCTTGAGCCGGTGGTGTTCGAGCACGGGGGAGTGCGGTTCGGCTTGATGACCTGCTACGATCTGCGGTTCCCGGAGCTGGCCAGGTCGCTGGCGGACGCCGGCACGCAGGTTCTGCTGGTCTGCTCGTCCTGGGTGCCGGGCGAGCACAAGACGGAGCAGTGGCTGGCGCTGAGCGCGGCCCGGGCGATTGAGAACAGCGTGTACGTGGCGGGGGTGTGCCAGGCGCCGCCCGTGTCGGTGGGCCGGAGCGTGCTGGTGGACCCGATGGGGGTGGTGGAAGCTGACCTTGGGCTGACGCCCGGAGTGCGGACGGTGGAGGTTTCGCTGGAGACGGTGGACCGGGTGCGGGAGTCGTTCCCGATGTTCCGGCAGCGGCGGCTGTAGCAGACTGGGGCGATGGCGAGGTTAGCGCGTTGCTTGAGATATAGACTTCTTCGTACCGTCGCTGAGTTGAGTTTCTATGAACGCCTCCAAGCGCTCGGGATCAGGCTCAACTCTCTGTGCTTCTTCTAAAACGTCCCAGGTGGAGTAGTCCTCTGGGTCCTCGAAGACGATTAGCCCAACCCCGTGCGACCTCGCCACATCCCGAACGGCTTGGATGTCCTCTGCCAAGGCTCCTGCTCTGTCCCCAGGAACGTCCAGAACAACGTAGCTATGGGTGGCGGCTCTACGATGCGCCAGTGCTTCGTATACTGCCAACACATCAATGGCATCGACGGGTTTAATCTCGAAGGTGATGACTTCCAGGACTTTCTGAGGCAGAAATTGAAACGTCCGCACTGAAATCCAAACAAGATCCGGTCTGGACCATCGTCCGCCGGTCGCACGGGCACCCTGATGCGCTGTTACTTCGATCTCAAGGGGTCGCACGCGGCGATCGCGACTCCAGTCACCACCGAGCACCTTAGCTATCGGGGTGTACAGTTCTGCCTCACGGCGAAGGGCGTTGACTGCAATTTCACCTTGGGTGGTGGGGTCGATGTCGACGGGAATGCTGACGGTCTCGACTTCGGGGGATTCAGTTACCCGGCTAAGCGTGCCGCCGCGCCCGCGGCCACGTCGAATAAGACTCATATCTTCCAAGCCATCCCTGATAGCCCAGTACTCGTCTCCCCACCCAAGCTGATCCTGCAACTTGAGTTGCCCCACTGTGGAACCTTTGCGGAGATATGGTCTCCCAGACGGCCTGCCGGCTCGCGGCCAGGGCAGAGCACGATGGCGCGAAGTGTCAGCGATGTCATGGCGAACTGCGAGAGAAACACGCTGACGATGCCATCCACAGTATGCGGCGCGGAACGGAACCACCGGTCAGCGAGGCTAGAGGTGCCGAACCAAGGGCAACACTGAAGCAGGGGGCCTTCCCTCGTCGACGATGAGCCATCCGACGGTTGTGGGGCGTGGACCGAATAAGACGTACACCTGCCCATCTGCTGGTGGGCCGTCATGAACTCCCTTGTGCACCAAGCAGCCGCAGGCTGCACCTGGGTAGAGGGCTGCGGACGGCGCTTGCAGCGCAACAGCTCCCCGCTTCCGGAGACGTGCGGCTTCTGCTTGGCACTCGGGATAGTAGCGTTCATCACCGAATAGAGCGTCGTCAGTGAGCTTGGGTGCTGAGAAGGTGCTGTCTTCGATGTTGACGGCCCAAAGCGCCCTAGCGATTCCCTGGAGATCTTTTTCTTCAGTGATTTCTTCATGTCGGAGGAATTCGGCCCAAGCGCCTGCAGGCGTGTTGGCCAAATATTGTGCGGGTCCATGCCCTTTTGCGTGCCACCTTGCAGGAGGCTGGTCTGGGCTTTCCCAGAAAAATGGATAACGGCGGTCGCCGTGCCGGTATCCGATCATGCGGACATGGGTGTGGTCAGGGCAGCGGCCAAACGCTTCACTTTTTGGAAGTCTACGTCGTCGGTGTTCCAGTCGCCTTTCATGATTTCTATCGGCGCTCGGCCATCAAGTTGCGAACGGACGCGAGTGAACCAGCGGCGAATGCCGAATTCGTTGTAGCTCCCCGCAAGGTCCGCGGTAATGAGAGTGACGGCGTGTAGCTTTTCGGCGATTGGGTCAGGAGTGGGACGTTCTTCGTTCCGGTAGCGATGCACGGACGAACCGGATGCGCCAACTATGGTTTCCAAAAGGTCCTCGCCAAGCAATTGGATCATGCGCGGCCACTCTTGGTTCGGCAGCGGTGAATGCTCGATAGCATCTAAAGCCCTGTGGAGCGCAAGCCTGATTTGCTCAGGGGAAGTGTTCTCGGTGATGGCGGAGGCGTCGCGAGCTATGCCTTTGACGGCGAAAGCCCTAATCGCGTGTTGAGCCACGGCGATGTCACCAAGGTTGCGATTATCCGGGAGCAAGGGCGTCATGTCGAAGAGTAGAAATGCCAAGTTGCTTAGGCGTGCGGTGAGGTGTGCTGCTTCCGCCTCCGCATCAGACGAACGAATTGGTTCTGTAGGGAGCATGTCGGGGTCCTTTTGGGTGGGTGCCGGAGGCCGAACTGGTTCCGTTTGTCCCTGCCGCAATAATCGTTCCCCAAAAGGTGCATGTCAATGGTTTTCCAAATACAAGTCTCACGTAGCCTGCAGATCGGCGGGCAGCTGTTCGGCGCGGTGTTCCTGGCCGGCCTGGTGGTGGCGCAGTTCGCCTCCGGCTTCGCCGCGCAGGCCAGCGCCTCCCGCCTGCTGTACGCGATGGGCCGCGACTCCGTCCTGCCCAAGGCGGTCTTCGGCCGGCTGAGCGAGAAGTTCCATACCCCGGTGGCCAACCTGGTGATCACCGGCGTCGTGGGCCTGATCGCGATCTTCCTGGACGTGGCAACGTCGACGTCATTCATCAACTTTGGTGCCTTCACCGCATTCACGCTGGTGAACGCCTCAGTGGTGTTCCACTATGTGCGCCAGCGCCGGGCCGGGCAGCAGCTGAACCCGGTGTCCTACGTGGTGGTCCCTGTGATCGGCGCGATCATCTGCGCCTACCTGCTCTCCCGGCTGGACAGCAACGCCATTACGCTGGGGGTGTCCTGGCTGGTGCTGGGCGTGCTGGTCCTGGCTCTGATTACCCGCGGGTTCAAGGCATCGCCGCCGGAGATGACGGCGACGGAGAAAGCGACGGTCGAGGCGGCCGCGTAAGCCTGTTTGTTCGTAGCGTGGCTTTTGGACCGAGGGAAGGAACCGTTGTGAGGATTGCGCTGGGGCAGCTGGAGTCATGCGCCGACATCCGGGCCAACCTCGCCGCGATCGACCGGTTCGCCGCGGAGGCAGCCCGCGACGGCGCGGCGCTGGCCGCCTTCCCCGAGTACGCCACCTACGAGAAGAAGAAGGTGGACGCCACCTTCCCCGCGGTGGCCGAGCCGCTGGACGGGCCCATCTGCGTAGAGCTCGCCAACATCGCCCGCCGCCACCGTATCGCGGTGGTGGCGGGCGTGGTGGAAACCTCGGACGAACCGGGCCGGGCGTACAACACGCTCGTGGCTTACGGGCCCGACGGCGGCCGGCTGGCTTTCTACCGCAAGATCCACCTTTTTGACGCGCAGGGCTTCGGGGAGTCGACGTTCATCAAGCCTGGGCCGTCCACTCATCCGGTGGTGTTCGAGCACGGGGGAGTGCGGTTCGGTCTTATGACCTGCTACGACCTGCGGTTCCCCGAGCTAGCCAGATGTCTGGCCGACGGCGGCGCGCAGGTCCTGCTCGTCTGCTCGTCCTGGGTGCCGGGCGAGCACAAGACGGAGCAGTGGCTCGCCCTGAACGCTGCCCGGGCGATCGAGAACAGCGTTTACGTTGCGGGGGTGTGCCAGGCACCCCCGGTGTCCGTGGGCCGCAGCGTGCTGGTGGATCCGATGGGCGTTGTTGAGGCTGACCTTGGACTTGAGCCCGTTGTGCGCACGGTGGAGGTTTCGCTGGACACGGTGGACCGGGTCCGGGAGTCGTTCCCGATGTTCCGGCAGCGGCGGTTATAGGGGCGCTGGCTATCCGGCGAGACGGCCGCCGCAAACCCGGACATGGGTGACTTCACCGTTTGCACCGCCAACCCGTCACAGCGGAGGGTGTTCAGCGGCGACGTAAGTCCAGATTCAATGTCGAGGCCTCCGTTCGAAGGAGCATCCAGGTTGACTTAGAAGATCCTGGAAGTGCCGCTGACGTCGCCTATGCCGATCTTCTCTTCGGGTGTCGTAGGCCCGCGGGGACCTTATCGTCGGCGATGCCTGAGTTGGGCGACGGCAAGAGCCGCTCGTCTATCTCAACCACGTAGCGGTGCCATCCTGACCCGGCTTGGAACCTCGCCACCCACACTCGTGTGTCCCACGGCTGATCGCGCGTCGCCCTGCCGCGGAACCAAACGGAAGAGAGGTTCTCCTGAAGATTCAGGTCACCCACAGCCTCGGTCTTGCCGTCGGCGAACTCGTCGGAGAGCCGGTTGAGGTAGGACTGGACCCGGTGGCTCCGGCCAAAGAGGAAGAGGTGCCGCTCGTCAGCCGGTTCATCTAAAAGCTTCGCCCAGTCCGCTGCCAGCAACTCCATGCAATAACGATCAAGTTCGTTGTAACGAAGGGGGATTGAACCGCTTTCGGACTGCGGTTCGCCATCTCTCTTTGCCTGCGCCCACTCTTTGAGGATCTTCTTATCTGGCGGGGAAGTGACTTCGACGATGCCACGCCGTCCGTTCTGGTCGGGGTAGATCCAAGCACCATCGGGCTTCCTATCGCCTGCACATGCGTCCGCCAGCTGTATGTCGACCCCGAGGACATTCTCCATGATGAGGAACGCGATCTCTTCTTCCCGGCTGGCCTTTGCTCCCGCTGCATTGCTCATCCTCAAACGATAGCGAAGCCTGAACGGGAAATAGTTGGCGTGGACGCTCGTGCCTTTGCAGTCTGGCAATGGGTCCACCAACCGCACATCCTTGCGCAACGATTGGGTCGTCACGCTCCGGTTCGAGCGCAACAAGAGCGATCTCGCTGGAGGTTGTTTGCTGACAGATCGGTGGCTGAAGGGGAATGTGTAGGCGTTCCTCGCCTCGGAGTCGTGATGACCGCTTTAACTCCGGACTGACCGCCGATCAAGTCACGAGTGTCGCCATCAAGGCAGTGTCAGCGGGCAAGTAAAGCGCCTCGGTCTTCAAGCCATCCGACTACGTCTTCGAGTTGAGTGCGGACGTACTCCCAGGGTCGGTTGAGGTCGAGGGTTCGTGCGCCTATCCGATTGCCTTGGATTACGACGTCCAGGTCGGGTTGCTCTACGGCATCGGTGTGCGCGTAGAGGAGCAGTCCGCTGACGGAGCCGTCGCGCCGGGTGTCCTCGTTCTTCACATATGAAAACACTTGGTACAGATTTGTTGAGTGGACGGTCGCCTTGCCCCATGCTCCGGTCTGCATCGTATGGCTGTAGTACTTCGCGTCGATGATGAGAGTGCGCCCGCGGCTGCGGAGCGTGACGTCGGTACGCATCGAGGGCAGTTGCAACCTGTTGCCGCTCGGCTCATCGAGGTCCCAATCAACGGTCGGCGCGGCGGGGGAGAGCTCGGGATGGTGGACCCGGTAGTACTCACGCAGGAACCGTTCGTACAGGGCGTTCATCGCATCATCTGAAACCCACGACGTGAGCTTCATAGTTCCGGAGTCCCGGGAAGGGAGGAGTCCACGGACGATCAGCTCGCAGACTCCGAGCAGCAGCCGGTAAGCGGCGTTGGCGCGGTGGTAGGTGAGTAGGTCCCACCGGATCGACGCAGGTGCCACCAGCGTCACGGCATCCAAGTAGGGCAGGAGCCGCCGCAACGCGTCTTTGCGAGCCATAGCGACGTCGCTATGGCGGATGAGGAGCACGATGATCGACTTCAGTGCCCTGTTATGGGGTGTGTCTGGTTCGTACTCGTCAAACTCACAAACTAGCCGCCCACGGGTGTTCGAGCGGATGGCAATAGAGCCGGTCACGTCGATTCGGCCGCGGACGGTGGCAATTTCGTCGCTGCGGTGAAGGTAATCTCGGTGAAGACCGCGCTTGACCTGCGCGCCGACGCCACGCACAAGGATCTCCGCAAGCAGGTCATGAATGTGATCGAAGCGCTCGGCGGCAATCCTGTCGGTCCCATCGCCGCGGATCGCTCGGAAAGCATAGGCCATCATGACGTACACGTTGCGAACCATGATCGAGGGGTCGTTCATGCGACGGCACTCCGGAGCTTGCCTGCCCACTCCTCGGCCTTGGTGGGCTCGTCGAACCAGTACTCGTCTAGCAGTGGGATGAGTTCGTCCTCGACGACCGAGTAGAGCCAGGCGTCGTCGGCGTCATTGTCCGCAGGAAGCGTGAGGTAGCTGTGCCCAATCGCAAAGCCCTGGCCGAGTGCTGGGTCGTCGGTTATGGCCCTGTTGAGATCGATGACGGCGGTAATGAGGCGGTCGAGGGTGGGGCTGCCGGCCTGTTGCTGCCATCGGGTGAATCCGTCCGAGCCGAACCCAGGGGACATCTCGAAAAATCCGAAACGACGGCGTAGCGCGTAGTCGAGGACGGCCAGGCTTCGATCTGCGGTATTCATCATCCCGATGATGTGGACGTTGGCCGGGACTGAGAAGGTCTCGTTTTTGTAGACCAAGCGCAGTTCTTGTCCGCGTTTGTCGGCCTCGATGAGCATGAGCAGCTCGCCGAAGATCTTGGAGATGTTGCCACGGTTGATTTCGTCCACGATGAAGAAGTAGGGCCGGTCATCGTCGTCAGCGCGGGCCTGCTCGCAAAATCGGTAAAACGCTCCCTCGGCGAGCATAAATCCGCCTTCCGCGGTGGGCCGGTAGCCCATCATGAAATCTTCGTAGGAATAGCTCTGATGAAACTGAACTGTCTGGATCCTGCTCGGGTCCTTCACTCCTAAGATCGAGTACGCGAGACGTTTGGCGGCAAAGGTCTTGCCGACACCCGGCGGACCAGCGAGGATGACATTCTTCTTTCGCAGCAGCAACGAGCGCAGTCGGTCGTAGCCACTGGGTGATAGATAGACGTCGTTGAGGAATGCAGTCCTGTCGTAGGACGGGAGTGGCGTCGCCGGGGGTGGCGGCCCCGGCTCAACTTCGCCGGTGACAAGAGCCTCTAATTTTTCCACGTAGTCGCGGTACGTTGTGATGTCGGTGAGCGTTTTTGTTGCAGCGTCTCCGGGGTGTTCCCAGGACCCCGTGTGGGTCCACTTCACCGAACGGACGTGGCGGAACGAGGCGCGGTCCGGTTCGAACCGTCCGCCGGAGGTGACCTCACCGCGACCGACGATCTCACGGCGGCCGCGTTTGGCGTAGACGATATCGCCTACTGCGATCTCGTTCTGGAACTGCCACACCGCTAGGACGTCGTTCTTCATTGTGCCGCCACTTGCCTCGACGTCGAGGGCCTGTCGGATCGCCTCCCGGTTTGGGTACGAAGCCAGGTTGTCTAGCTCATCCCAACCGATCGCCATGATGTCGTTTGCCGAGAACTCCGGCCACTCCGAGGCTTGCGCCCCGGGAGAGTAGAGCCAGTAGTGGCGGGGCCGAGGTTCGGCCAACGCGGCGACTTCGGTGGCAGCAGGGGCGGTTTCGCCGGCGGAGGAGCCCCAAAGCTCTGCAACACCCGGGGTCCAGTAGTGGAACTGTCCCTTGACCGATCGGGCCAGGGCGGTGCGGATAGCCAATAGGTCACGGTCGATCGATGCTGGATCGCTGCCTGTCACTCCACCGATCTGATCGGCAAGTCGGTCCCGGATCCTTTGTTTCATTCCCGCTGACGAGATTGGTTCGAAGACGTCCGGACGGGCGAGGAACTGCAGCGCATTCCGAATGTCGGAACGGTCGTTGCCGGAGGAAAGCATGGCTTGCTGGAGCTTCCACGGATCGGTCCGCGCAACCTTCCGTTCGTCCTCGGGTAGACCGTTCCAATGGCGCACGAATGAAGCTACCCATATGATGTGCCGCCACATCGCGCTGTTGTACCACGGGCCAGGTTCGAAGCCAGCGACCCCAGTTGGGCGGTCCAGCCACTTCGACACGTTTGCGGGAACCGTCACAGGTGAGTCGAGGTGGGATAGAACCCTCTCCACATGAGCTCGACGGGTCTCGGGTAGAGCGGAGCGCAGCGGATGCTCGCGCAGGAAGACGATCTCGGCCGCTAGGAGCACGACCTCGCGGGGCGCACCATGAAGTTGCTGGTCGAGTTTGTCCCACTGTCGCTGGTTCGATCCGACAATCAGGTTGTCCGCGATCCTGGCCCTAAGCTCCTCGGATGCCTCGGCCGTCCAGATCCTGGTGCTCGGGTCAATCACGGACCGTCCGTCTCCGAACATGTGAGTGATCACCTCACCGGCGTCATGCGCTATCGCCATGTCGGGGGCGGTGCGGGATGAGGCAACAGCCGCAATCTGATCATTTTCGGACTGTTCGTTAGTCATGTTTGCAGTCTCCTCGTTGGCTGAGTCCTTCTCGGGCGATCCTCTGGGCAGAGCGTACACGTCCCATAAAACGGCTTCTGTCAGCTTCAGAAGCAACAAGGGGTCCGATGCAACTCGCTTGTCAACCCCTGAATCCTGTAGTCAGGAGAGCGCCCGAGAATAGCGGTATATTTTTGCCCGCGAGGGGACCAGGGTGGCTAATCCAATGGTGGCCCCTCGGAGGACGGACGCCTAGGATGATGACCCATGGCTGCCAGGCCTCATACTCAATTCCTGATTGGCCTCACCTTGGCGGCCTTGTCTGGCGCGAGCCATGAAATCAACGCCGGCGGTGTTCGAGGATTTGGCGCCAGCAGCCAGCCCCATCGCTCAGTCGGGGGCAGAGGCTCGGTGACTTGTGCCTCTGGCCGGCCTGTTCGAATGCCTTCCCTCTGGCCTTTGCTAAGCAGGCTAGCGGGCCTGATTTTCCCGATGGGCCCCGACTCCGTCCTGCCCCAGGCCGTCTTCGGCTCTCATCGAGAAGTTCCACTCCGTTTGTACCCGGGAATCACATGGGAAATAGTCGGAGATCTTGCTGTAGGTGGTCGGGACATCGTCGTTGGCAAAAGACACGCCGAGCTTCAACCCGAGATCAGATTCCTCTGCCTACCGGGTCCACCAGCATGCTCCTGCCCGGCGCGCTTCCAACTTAACGCTGTCGCTCGAAGACGCGCGCGACGGAGGAGCGAGGGTCTTCGACATAGCTCCCCGATCAATAATCTTTGACAGGCCAGTTCCCCTCGGACTTCAGTCGTTTCTCCATGTTTTGAACATGGTAGGAGGCCTCGCGCACTTCGCCCTCGGGCGCCCTGTTACCGTCCGGCCCGGGGGACCTCTTTTCGTCGAGTTTAAGGAGTCTTTCCCTATACTCCTCAACATTGGTCCGACCGTCGTATGAGTGCCAAATGGCGGTGGCAACGCTGGCCTCTGGAAGTTCATTACCGTATTGTCCGCCAGAGCCGATTCCGTGGGACATTCCATTCCATCTGTATTCCCCTCCTTCATGGAATTCGGGGAACGAGGATTCCTCGACCCTGCTCGATGTTTGGTCTTTGGGGCCACCTTGATACCTAAAAGTCTTCATAAGGTAAAAGTAGTTCACCAACTTCGTGTTCAAACGGTCCAACACACACTATGTTGACCGGCATACGCACCCCCTATGGGTGGAGGCTGGAGTTTCTAGCTGACTCCTGCAGGCGTTGCCTGCGATCAGGCGGGAGATTCATCGAATCCTTTTTGGTTTTTCCACCCTTGGCTCCTAACCTGGCGCTGTGAACAACTTTATTGGGGGACCGGCGCCGAAGCAGTTGCCCGAAGGCTTATACGAACTTCTGAACACGGACTTACTTGGCCACCGGCTAAATCAGGAGCATGAACTGCAGGCGATCTTCGAAGACGTCAATGATGAGGACGCAGCGGATGTGCTCGCCCGTCATATTGCTGACGCTGTCCGGGAGGCCCTAGTAGTGGCTAAGCCAACGGATAGGGTCGCCCTGGCAAACCGTCTACTTGGAGGGTTGAATATCGCGGACCGAATCGTAGAAGGCCCGGTGCAACTTCACTCCCTGTACCGCCCTGGCTCACTCAAGCGCCGCCAACTCCGCCGACCCAATACGAAATTGAGCAATTCTGCCTTGCTCACCAACAGCAAAGACGAACCCAACCTGGCCGCGGAACTCCGGGCCGAGATGGAGTCAGCCGACACAGTCGACCTTCTCTGCGCCTTCGTCCGTTGGACCGGACTCAGACTCCTAGAGCCAGCACTTGAGCAGCTCAATGAGCGCGGAGCAAAGCTCCGAGTCATCACCACCACCTATATGGGCGCCACCGAACGCCGCGCCATTGACGAGCTCGTCAACAGGTACGGGGCCGAAGTCAAGATCAGCTACGAAACCCATGCCACAAGGCTGCACGCCAAAGCCTGGCTGTTCCGCCGCAACACCGGTTTCGACACCGCCTACGTGGGCAGCTCCAACCTGAGCCAGGCTGCGCTTCTGGACGGGCTGGAATGGAACGTCCGCCTCAGTTCCGTCGCAACGCCTGCCCTCCTGCAGAAGTTCGAGGTCACCTTCGACAGCTACTGGGAGCAGCGTGCCTTCCAAAGCTACGATCCAGAACGCGACGGCGAGAGGCTGGACGCTGCACTGGAGCGCAACGGCGGCCGGCGAACAGCCGCACCGGATGCAGCCACCGGACTTGAGGTTCAGCCGTTCCTCCATCAGGAGGAGATGCTGGAGGACCTGGAAGCGGAGCGCCTCAAGGGGTTCAACCACAACCTCCTGGTCGCCGCCACGGGCACCGGAAAGACGGTCATCGCGGCCTTGGATTACAAACGGCTCTCCGAGGCCGCCGGCAGAGATCTAAAGCTGCTCTTCGTCGCCCACCGGCAGGAGATTCTCAAGCAGGCTTTGCGCACCTACCGGGACGTCATGCAGGACGGCGCCTTCGGTGAACTTTACGTGGGGGACCACAAGCCCCAGGAGTGGAAGCACATCTTCGCGTCCGTCCAGTCGCTTTCTTCCCTCGGTATCGAGCAGCTGGAGCTGGATTTCTTCGACATCGTCGTCATCGATGAGTTCCACCACGCCATGGCGCCCACGTACCGCCGCCTGCTGGACCACCTGAAACCGCAGCAGCTCCTCGGACTCACCGCGACGCCGGAACGCGGCGACGGCGTCGACGTCGCCAAGCAGTTCTTCGACGGCCGCACCGCCAGCCAACTGCGCCTCTGGGACGCCCTCGATGCTGACCTGCTGGTCCCGTTCCACTACTTCGGCGTCTCCGATGACGTGGACCTGAGCCAGTTGGAGTGGAAGCGCGGCAACTAC
The DNA here is from genome assembly GCF_042879835.1 of Pseudarthrobacter sp. NPDC058329. NCBI lineage: Bacteria > Bacillati > Actinomycetota > Actinomycetes > Micrococcales > Micrococcaceae > Pseudarthrobacter > Pseudarthrobacter sp. NPDC058329. The sequence goes on along the minus strand of NZ_JBHVZR010000019.1, from coordinate 71,509 downwards.
GACACCACCCAGCTGAGCGCCCTCTATACGGGCAACGACGCCCGCGCCGCCAAGGTGATCCGTGAACTCAGGGACAAGGTCACCAGCACCGACCAGATGCGGGCCATCGGCTTCTGCGTCTCCGTCCAGCACGCCCGCTACATGGCATGGCGGAGGTGTTCAACAGAGCAGGCATTGCCTCCGTCGCCGTCGACGGGACCACTGACAATGCTGACAGGGAGGAAGCCCTCAGGCGCCTGGGGCAGCGGGAGATCAACTGCATCTTCGCCGTCGACCTTTTCAATGAAGGCCTGGACCTGCCGCAGGTGGACACCATCCTTCTGCTCCGGCCCACCCAGAGCGCCACAATCTTCCTCCAGCAGCTAGGACGCGGGCTCCGGCGGGCCGAGGGCAAAGCGGTGCTGACGGTCCTGGACTTCATCGGCCAGCAGCGCCGTGAGTTCCGCTTTGATCTGCGCTACCGGGCGCTGACCGGCTACGGCCGAAAGGAGCTGGAGAAGGCCGTCGAGGACGAGTTCCCGTACCTGCCGTCCGGCTCGCAGATCATGCTGGACCGGGTGGCGCAGAAGGTGGTCCTGGACAACATCAAGGCACAGCTGCGGTTCAACCGGGCACAGCTGGTCCGGGACGTCGCCTCGTACGCCGAGACCGAGCTGGAGGCCTATCTGGAGCGGTCGGGGAATGACGTGAAGACGATCTACCGCTCCACCAAGGACTCGTGGACCGGCTACCTCCGGCAGGCAGGGCTGATCGAAGGGCTCTCACCCCTGGAGTCCGTGCTCCGCGGGAAGCTCGAGGAGCTGTCGGACGCGGAGGAAAAGAAGCTGCTGGGCCGCATGGCCGCGCTGATCCACGTGGACGATCCGGAACGTGCCGCCGCCTATTCCATGTTGGTCGCTCCCGACGCACCCCGCTATGCGGATCTTGGCATGCGCGAGCAGGCTTTTGCACGGATGCTTTTTTACACGCTGTGGGATGACGGCGGTGGGTTCAAAACGTACGACGACGGCCTGGACCACCTGCGCGGCTACCAGTTTGTGTGCCGCGAGATCCGCCAGCTGGTGAAGCTGGGAGTGGCGGCATCGAAACATGCTGCGAAGAGCCTGGGTGCGGGACTGCAGCACATTCCGCTGCTGTCGCATGCCACCTACCGGCGCGAGGAGGTGCTGGCGGCGCTGCAGTACGGGTCGCTGGAGCAGGGTAAGAACGTCCAACACCGGGAGGGCGTTGCGTGGTGCCCCGCAACGTCCACGGACGCCTTCTTCGTCACCTTAAACAAGGACGACAAGAAGCACTCCGCGACCACAATGTACAAGGACTACGCCATCAGTCCTGAGCTGTTCCATTGGGAGTCACAGAATGCGACGTCATTGACGAGCCCGACCGGACGCCGCTATCTGGACCAGGCTTCGCACGGTTCGAAGATTGTAGTCTTCACGAGAGACACTGCGGATGACGAGACCGGGCTGACAGTTCCCTACACCTGCCTTGGACAGGTGGACTATGGGGAGCATGTTGGTGAAAAACCGATTGCAATTACCTGGAAACTGCGTCGGGCCATGCCGGCCAGTGTTTACGCAACAGCCGCCGCCGTGGCGCAGTAAAAGAGCGTGCCACGGCTCTTTGCTGTTGCGATAGGTATCCTGCTTCCAAGAATGTTGGCGCCTGCTGTTCTTGCACCAAAAACAGCGCCGGGCCATGTTGTTTTCCGCTCGACCGGCAAGTTTGACCAGACTTTGCATTCAGTGTTTCGCGGCGGCCCGGTACGCAACTATCCGTGCTGAGCAAGGTCTGGAGGTGCTTCTTGACTCCAGCCGCTCTACGTCGCCTTGGCTATCGAGGCCATCCACGTTCCTGGGCATCTGTTCTCCGCCCTCGGCGGCCCGAACCGCTGGCGGCACCAACGGAGGCATTCCGCTGCAGACAAATGGAGCGCCCGGCGGGACGCATTGGTCGGCACTGGCTCATGTGCCGAGAAGTATCGACGGAAGGAATTGACCTAATGAACAAGCCGGCTGGAGATGTAGTGCCCGGATTGCCCGGCAGCAGCGCGGGGCGGTGATGGGTACCAACGCCGAACTAGCCGGCGCGGACTACCCCCTAAAGTGATGCCCGGAGTGCCATAAGCTCTTCCCTCATCACCCGCGCTGTCGAGAAGCGATCCTCGCGATATGGAGCGCAAGCTCTACGTAGGAACACCGCGAGCCCCGGCAGCAAGTCAGGCCTGATTGCAGCCGGGTCACGGAGTTCGACGCCGAGGCGGGGTCGTGCGCCTTCGTAGGGATGGTGACCGTTGCATAACAGCTCAAACAACGTCACTCCCACCGCGAAGAGATCCGTAGAAACATCCCACCGCGTATAGTCCACATCGGGCGCCTGGTATGGGGGCGTGCCGGATACCGCGTCGGCGCCGAGGAACACGCCGGAAAACAACAGTCACGAGGAAGCGCCCGAAGAAGCAGCAGTACGCTCCACGTAATGGCCCAGCTGTGCCAAATCCGGCTGCGAGGACGGGTCGCCCACGGCGTCCGCACCCACGGCATTCGCTACAGCCAGCGCCTGGGTGTAGTCCAGCCCGCTGCGCAGCGCCAGGACCAGTGCTGCGCAGAAAGCATCACCTGCTCCCACAGTATTCGCCACCGTCACCGCACAAGAAGGAGCCTCTGCCACCTTCCGGCCGTGCTCGAACATCGCCGAGCCGTCTTTGCCGTACGTCACTGCCGCCAGCTTCGCTTCCGCAAGGGCGGGGATCAGGGCGTACTCGCTCTCGTTGACGATCACCAGGTCGCAGCGTTCCAGCAGCTCCGCCGGCAGGTCCATGGCCGGAGCGGCGTTTAGCACAAAGTACCCGGTGTGTCGCCTCGCGGCCTCCAGCACCACGGGCAGCCCGACCTCCAGCTGGCACAGCACCGTCTCCTCCGGGCCGAACTCCACCCCGTCCAGCGACAGGTTCGAGTTGGCCCCCGGGCACACCACAATCTGGTTCTCGCCGTCACGGTCCACCACAATCAGGGCAGTCCCGGTCGGTTCCGGCAGGACCGCCACGGCCGCGGTGTCCACGCCGGCAACCGCCAGCGCGCCCAGCATCCGCTGCCCCTGGGCGTCGCTGCCCACGGCACCGATCATCCGGGCAGTGCCGCCCAGCCGCGCTGCTGCCGCGGCCTGGTTGGCGCCCTTGCCGCCGGGCTGCTCGGACAGCACAGCGCCGCCAATGGTTTCGCCCGCGGTGGGCAGCCGTTCTGCGGTGGCGATCAGGTCCAGGTTGATGCTGCCGACAACGGTGACGGCAGGAGTTCGAGTGCTCATGGGAAGTCCTAACGGGGGAGGGGCCGGAAGCGGCCGAGTTGAGAAATAGTGTAGTCCATAGTTGTACTTGTGTGTCATACGTGGTTGTATAACAATTCACATCCCAAGCGCAGGACCAGCCTGCAGAACAAAGGAGTTTGATGTGAACACCCCAACCCCGGCGGCCGCCGCGCCTTCCGCGGAAGCCGCCTCCGCCGTCGTACTTCCCGACGAAACCAAATTCGCCGGCCGCCGCGCCGCCCTGCTGATCTCCACCCTGCTGCTCGGCGTGCTGTCCTTCCAGCTCAACGCCAGCATGGTCACCCCTGCACTGCCGCAGATCGCCGCCGAATTCGGCCAGGGTGCGGACAGCGCCGCCCCCGTCCAGTCCATGTTCTTCCTGGCCGGCGCCATCGCAGGGCCCGTGATCGGCCGGTGGAGCGACTTCATCGGCCGCCGCGCCGCCCTGCTCCTGGTCCTCGGCATCATGGGCGCCGGCACCATCCTCTGCATCACCGCCCCCACCCTGCCGCTGCTGGTCACCGGCCGGTTCCTGCAGGGCGTCTCCAGCGCCGTCTTCGCCCTGGCCTACATCGTGCTCAGCGAAAACCTGCAGGCCAAAGTCTTCGGCACCTCCGTGGGCATCATCGCCGCCATCAACGGGGGAGTGGGCGGCGTGGACGGCTACGTGGGCGGACTCATGGCCGAGACCCTCGGCTTCCGGTCCATCTTCGCCGTGGTCCTGGTCCTCACCGCCATCGCCGCCGCCTGCATCATCAAAATCGTCCCGGCGGGACGGCCGCAGGGCGTGCGCGGCGCCATGGACTGGTGGGGCGCCGGCTCCCTCTCGCTGTTCCTGGTGTTCACCACCTACTTCGTCTCCGGCGGCTCGGCGGCAGGCTGGACCGCACCCAGCACCCTGGCCCTGCTGGCCGGCACCATCGCGTCCTTCGCCGCCTTCTGGATCATCGAAAAACGCCGCAGCCACCCGCTGATCGCCGTCCACCACCTGCGCTCCCGCCAGGTGTGGCCGGTCATCGCCACCACCGTCCTCACCCTGGCCGGCATCTTCGCCATCATCAACTTCACCGTGGTGCTGCTCAGCCAGGACCCCGACGGCGGGTTCGGACTCACCGCCTCCATCTCAGCCCTGCTGTTCCTCACCCCCGCCGCTTTGATCGGCGTGTTCGCTGCGCCTTTGGCGGGATGGCTGGCTGACCGCCGCGGCTGGATCAAAACGCTCCGGTTCGGCACGGGGCTCAGCCTGGCCTGCGCCACCGCCGCCGCCACCTTCTCCGATAGCCAGATTGCGGTGCTGATCGCCATCGCGGCCCTGGGCATCTTCTACAACGGCTTCTTCCTCACCGCCATCAACGGGCTCTCGGTGCTCCTGTCACCCAAGGAAGCCCCGGCTGCCCTGCCCGGCATCAACGGTGCCTCCTTCGGCATCGGGGCGAGCCTCGGCGTCGTCCTCGTGGCGCCGATCGCCGCCCAGGCCACCGCCGCCGGGTACGCCACCGCCCTCTGGATCTCGGTGGCCATCACCGCCGCCGCGTTCATCGTCAGCCTCTTCGTCGCCGCCCCCAAGGGCGAGACCCTCTAACTCCCATTTACTGTAGGAGAACCACCATGACCACGCCCGCCCCGTTCTACCTGGACTGCGACACCGGCATCGACGACGCCCTCGCCCTGGCCTACCTGCTGGCCTCTCCTTTTGCTGACGTGGTCGGCATCGGGACCGTCAGCGGCAACGTCAGCGCCGCCGCCGGCGCCCGCAACACCCTGGACCTGCTGGCGCTTGCCGGCTCCTCGCACGTTCCCGTTGCCGTTGGTGCGCACGACCCCCTTGCCGGTTCCTTCGCCGGCGGGGCGCCGTGGGTGCACGGCGAGAACGGGATCGGCGGGGTAACGCTTACGACGGCGGCTGCTTCCGTTGAGTCCGAGAGCGCGGCTGAGATGCTGGTGCGGTTGGCCCGTTTGTATCCGGGTTCTTTGAAGGTGCTCGCCATCGGGCCGCTGACCAATATTGCCGAGGCCCTCCGGCTCGAACCTACTCTTCCGTCCCTGGTGGAGTCGGTGACAGTGATGGGCGGGGCGGCCCTGGCGCCCGGGAACATCACGCCGGTGGCCGAGGCGAACATCTGGTACGACCCCGAGGCCGCCGCCCTGGTGCTGGCCGCCCATTGGGACGTGACGCTGGTGCCGCTGGACGTGACCATGGCGTCTGTGCTGGAGGAGTCGCACCGGCAGGAGCTGTTGTTGTCTTCTGCGCCGGTGCCGCGGGCGCTGGGGGAGATGCTGGGCTACTACTTCCGGTTCTACGAGGGCATCTACGGCCGGCCCTGCTCAGCCATGCACGATCCGTTGGCGGCTGCGCTTGCCGTCGGTGCCGTGAAGGCTGCTGTTGCACCCGTGGTGCGTGCCGCCGTCGACACCTCCGACGGGCCGGGCCGCGGGCAGACCATCTGTGACCTCCGGGGGCTGTATGCGGGCTATCCTCCGGTGGCGGGGGCGCGGTGCCGGGTGGTGCTCTCGCTCGAGGAGGACTTCGCGCCGCACCTGGTGGAGACGCTGCTTGGTGTTGGGCTGAGTCCGACGGCGCCACTTGCCTCAGCAGGGTCGGTCGCCTGACGGCCCGCCCACCCTCTGGGAGTTTTTGTCCAGCTATACAGGGTTCCGGACGGTTCAAGTCCACATAGCTGGACAAAAACTCGGGAGCGGTGCCGGTCTCCGTTGGCTGAGCCCTTCCCGGCGGCTCCTTCTCGATTTGCGGTTACGAGTCGGGCGCGAGCAGCCCTGCTACAACAAGCAGACTCAGCAGAAGAGCAATGATGCCGATCGCCGCGACAACCCAAATCCAACCGGATCGTCCCTTCGGAGCCCGCCAGATCGCAATCACCGCCGCCAGGAGCAGCCCGATGGCCACCGGAATAAACGCCAGTTGGCGGGGCTGAGTATTGAGGGGAAGTAGCCTGTCAGCTCCGTACAATGCCAAAACGAGGGCCGGAATTCCCAGTCCGAGTGATACCACCGCGGCAAGGGTATTGAATGCCGATTGGCCGTCTGCCTCCCTCGAGTTAGAGACGCTGGCGGCGGCAGCCATCAGATTCCTGGCCGAACCCGCCTCGGCGTCCAACTGCTTGCGCATTTCCATGCACTGCCGGACGCCAGCGTCGTGAAGCCGCATCCAGGTGCGGGTGGCAGAGGTGGCGGGCTCAGCCTGGTTGATGATTGAAGGGTCTTGCAGTCGCCGATAGGAGTGGTAGGCGTTGGAATCCGAAAGGTGCAGCCACAGGCCTTCACGTACAGCTTCCCGTGCTTCGTCCGCGGCCCGTCCGCAGATAATGCTCAGTTCGAGCAGCGACGCAACAATCGGCGTGCTGCTCGATGTCGGGAGGCACTTGCTGCTGAATTGGGCTAAGCGGTGTTCCAGGTCGTAGCGGATTTCCCTCACGCTTGCGACCGAGTTGCGCGACAACTCTGCAAGGGCCTTGGCGTGCTTAGCCGCGTGCATCTCGGCGTCAAAAGGGGTTGTCGTCTCAGGCCACGGCGGCAGACGTTGTTCAAACGAGCAGATTGCCTTCTTGGCCGCTTCGCTCTCATGAAGCGTTTCCACGTCTAACCGCAGGAATTCACCTTCCGCTGAGCCCTCCTCCCAACAGTTGGTAACGAAGGACTGAACTACGACATCTTCCTCGGTGTGAACGGCCACAAGGCTATGGCCGACTACAACGACACGCCGTCCTTTTCGTCCCGCCACGTGAAGAAGTGGCACAACGCGCAGGATGCAGGGCCCGTCATTTTCGCCGCGCAGACCTGCCCCGGCGAAGGCCACCATATCTGCATGGACAAGAGCATGGGGCCCGAGCTGCGTCGTGACGATTGCAGAAGGGGTTGACGCTACATCAGGGGCGGAGGAAGCCGGCATGGCCCCATCCTAATGACGCCAGCCACGAAACCGGCGCATCGACGTAGCAACCCGAATTGCAACAGGTCTCTATCAAGACTCGGTGGCGGGCGGGTTCAGGACTGGAACTGCTGCATCACCGAGAGGTGCCCGGCCTTGGCTGACACCAGGCACTTGGCGAGGTAGAAGGGCCGGTTGCCGTTCCGGACGTACTGGGTGAGGACCAAGACCGGGTCCGACGGGCGCAGGTCCAGCAGCTTCGCCCGGCTGGGACCCACCTGGCTGAGGCTGATCTGGCACTCGCCCGGCCCGGCCAACCTGCCCAGCTGCTTGTTGAGCGTGGCAAGCAGGGTGGCGCCGCCGTCGTCGTTTATCTCAAGGGGCGCCGCGGCGCCCTTGCCGACGCTGACCAGCTCGGCGGTCACGTTCTCCTGCAGGTGGGCGATGGCCTCGCCGTCGCGGATCAGGACCGATTCCCAGAGCCAGCAGTCGGTGCCGGGCTCGACGCCGATGCCGGGGGCGACGAATTCGGAGGCGGCCTGCCGGACCACTTGGGTGCGCTTGACCTCAACCTGCTGGCCGGGGCTGCCGAGGACGTCCTCGAAGGGCTGGATGCGTTCGATGCCGATGCGGGGGAGCGTGTCCGAGACGAAGCGTCCGACGCCGCGCCGCGCCCTGATGAGCCCGTCCTCCTCGAGCAGCATAAGGGCTTCGCGGACCACTGTTCGGCTGACTTTCATGTCCGTGCCGAGTTCGGTTTCGGTGGGGATCATGGAGCCGGGGGTGAGGAGGCCGTTGCGAACGGCTTCGGCGATCCGCGAGTACACCGCGACACGGAGGGGCGCGCCCGGCTGGGCAGCCACTGGCTGGGATAGGAACCGGGCGGCGTCCTGGTGCACGTTTTTCCCTCGCTTTGTGGTGGTGGTCCGGGGGTCTCCAGCCTACTTCAACGTCCGACGCGTTTGTTGGACAAGCGGAAGCCGGTGCCCGGGCGCTGGGCCGGCGTCGCCGGGCAGCTTAGCCGGGACTTCCGCCCAGCACGTCTACGTGGACATGGTCGAGGTGACGAAGGATCTCATTGCCGGGTTCAGGTGCGTCGTAGTCCCGCCATTGCCCCCGGGAGCTGTGCGCGCTCCAGAACCGATCGTCGAATATGACGTATTGAATGTCCAGGTCCTCGGCGTGAGCGACAAGCCAGTGCGCGAGTATCCAGCCCTGGCGCCGGTTCTCCTCGGTCACGGGGCGGAAGAAGACGTCGATTGCCCGGCCGTCGTAGTGCGTCGAGTCAGCTCCGTGCCCCTGATCCACGCCCGCCGGCGCGAACCCGCCCAGGCTTTGCTCGCCAAACACCTCGCTCATCGCCGCACGCAACTGCTCGGCGCGCGGTGTCAGGCCGGCGGCACCCGCCTGCTGTTCCTGCAGGTCGCTGGCGGCGGAGCCTCGGCAGGCCAGGGCAGGACCGGCGTCTCCGGGCGGCCCGTCGGCCAGCCGCTGCAACACCGCGGCGTCGATGCCCGTGGTGTCCGGGGCTGCCATCCCCCGGGCGAGGAGCGACACCGCTGTGGTGGCCCGCTTCGCTGCATCACGATCGAGTCCCACCTCCCCGTCCGAGGTTTCGACGACGCACTCCGGGCGCAGCACCAGCGAGCCGTCCGCAGTGCGCAATCCATTGAGTAAGCCGGGCCCGAGGAGTGCCAGCACGGCTGCGAGCGCTCCGAGTAGGAAGAGACCCAAAAGCGGCCGACCGGTGCGGTGCCGGCTGCCACGCGTCTGGTTGCCGGTCATCGTGACGTGCCCCTTCGGTTGCTGGATGCTGCCTTGTTTATTGTTTCAAACCTGGCGGCTCGCAGCAGAATGCAGCTACTTCACTTCGATGGCCTCGCCCCATGCGCTGTCAGAGTCGGGCGCCACGACAGAACGTCATCCTGCGCCTGAGGTCTCAGACGACGCCTTCAGCGGGAGCGCTGGCGCGGGCAGTGGGTCCGCCCCGCCCGGAGCGGACCACGATGCAGACGCCCAGCGCCGCCACCCACAATCCCCAGCCGGTGCTGCCGAGCAGACCAGCGAGATCCCACACCGGAAAACCGGGGACGGCGGTGGCAAGGATATCGCCCTGGTTCAGGAGGTAGAGGAGGCTGACCACGAGCCCGACCGCCCCGAGCCAGCGCGGCAAGACCCGGGTGCGCAGGATGACCACGCTGAGGGTGACCGACCAAGCGATGACCAGCAGTTGGCCCAGATGTTCGCCCAGCAGCGCTCCGCCGAACTGGTGCTGGGCAGTCCAGGCGGCATCCACCGCGGCGCGTCCGGTGGCATCGCCTGCCACGTACGACGCTGCCAGGGGCGGGACGACGAACACCCACCGCAGGAACCCGATCAGCGACAAGAGAACCGAGGCGGCGCCGACCCAGGTGCCCACCCGCAGCGCCGGATGGTCGGGGAGGCCCAGCGCCGCGGGCAGCAGCAGTACGGGTATCGCCAGAAGACCGTAGGTCCAGGCAGTGGCGAACCAGGTCCACACCAGCCCCGCTCCGCCAGCCTCGAAAGCGGGCAGCACAACACCGGCAGGTTCCCGCAGGATGTCCGGCCAGTCGAACGTCGCCGACAGGACGGTGGCGGCCGCGGCGAACGCCAGCGCGCTCACCACGAACAGCACGCCGGTCACCCGCAGCGTGGTCTTGTCACTGGGGGTTGTTGCCATGGTGCCCGTCTCCCGGAGTAGCCAACGGATTCAGCCGGCCCGGACTATAGCGTCTCGGGAATGGCGCGTCCGGGGAAGAGCGTTGCGTACTGCTTCCGGTACATCCGGCGCCCGATGAGGCGGTAGCCAAGGCGGACGGGCGCAGGGATTTCCTTGAACAGTTCCTTCCGGTCCGCAGGCGGATTAGTGGCCAGCACCATCCCCAGATAGGTGATCAGGAACTTCTTGTCGAACTGCTCAATGCTGTGCTGCCCCAGCCCGTTCATCTCCTCCTCGGTCATCACCCTGTCCGCGACGGGCATGACCTCGGTGACCTCGCGGCGTAGGTGCACCTTGAGGACTCCCGACAGCTCCTCATAGCGCGCGGCGAGGTCCGCGCCCGACTCTTCGTCCGCCGTCGCCATCCAGCGCAGGCGGACCGGCTCAATGTTGTCGAGCCGTAGAGTGACCTGCCGGTGTTGCTCAAGCATCTGCGCCACATGCAGCGCGCACGCAGGCGCCCGTTGCCCCAGCTGCGGGTACAGGAGCACGTCCTCGCCCTCGTGGTGGATATGGAGCACCTTGTCGAAGTTGCCGAGGACTTCCCCCACGTACGCGGCGCGGGCAGTGTCGCCGGCACGCACTGAGCGCACCAGTCCGGGCGCCTCGTCATACGCCCACAGGAAAAAGCGGTGAATGCGGCGCATGCCCGCCGTCCCGGTGCACAAGACGGGCCCCGGCGGCAGGGGAGCAGCGGTTTCGCCGGGCTGCATGGTGAAGAAGTCGGTCATCGGAAGGGCCCCTAACGCTCGTCATCCCAGACCAGGACCTCTCCCCGCCAGCATCGTACCGTTCGCCCAAGGGCCGCACAATGGCACCCGCAAACAGACCCGGCTCCCCGCCGGCGTCCCGCCGGTTGTTGTGGTTTGGTGGCTTTGAAGTACGACGGCGGCGCTCGCCGCGGGTGGGGCGTCACCAGAGGGGGGGCAGGCAGCTTATTGAAGCCCTGAACCGGAATCCGGCGGTGGAGTACGCGGAACAGGACGCGGTGGTCACCGCTTCCACAGCCGACGAGTGCCGCACTGGCCTGGAGCACCAATCCTGATACAACGGCCGCCACCATCCGCGCCAAGGTGCAATCGTCCGCCGACAAGATTCCCGGCACAGGCACCTTCTGGGCCAACGGCCGGGTGAACACCTACAACGCCGTCCGGTAGTCCAGCGGGGTTTGCTGCATTCAGTGGGCCTGGGATTCTGTCGCCTCGTGCTGCGGTTCGCGCTGTCCTTCCGCTGAGGCCCAGTGCCGGCGAAGCCCCTCGGCCAGGCGTTCCGGCTCCATCCGGTGCGGCGGGTCGAAGTGGTGGCGCCTGGGAAAGACCTCCAGATGGAAGTCGGGGAAAAAGACCCGGGCCAGCCGGGATGCCAGCTCTCCGTATTCGTCCGGATGGCTCAGGCCGCCGAGGGCAAAGAACACCGGATTGCTGAAGGCGGCCAGCCGCGACCTGTCCAGGTGGTAGTTCTTGAAATCCTGTAGGAACGCCCGCACTCCGGCAGGGCGCCGAGCCATCCACGGCGGCGGGGGAGTTTGTTCCTGTGGCGGGAGGACGACGTCGGGCCTCACCTGCAGCCTCATGAAGGCGGGCATGAACTGCTCCGGCGGGAGCGCCTCCAGCTCCTGGTACTCGCTCCGGTGTTCGGTGTAGGCGTGGCTCCAGTCCCAGTGGCCGGCCCAGGCCGGTTCCAGCAGGGCCAGGCTCTGCAGCCGTTCGGGATGTTTGGCAGCGAAGGCCAGCGCGGCCGCGCCGCCACCGGAATAGCCCACGAGGTGGAACGTCTGCCAGCCCCGTGCGTCGGCTTCCCGCAGGACGCCCTCCACTTCGGTGTCCAGGGTCCAGCCGGCGGGCGGTTCCTCGTCCTTGTACAGCTCGAGTTCCTTGGGAACGGCCTGCACGTTGTGCCCAAGGGCTTCAACCAGGGGCGTGTAGGCCAGGTCGGCGGGGAGCACTGCACCGGGAAGCAGGATGGCCCGAATCGGTTCCATGCTGAAACCATACGCCCGAAGCGGAGGTACGCAATGGGTGGATGTGTTGGCGGCGCTGCGCAAGGAGGACCAACACACACTGACGGGCGTGGCGGTCAGTCCATAACAGCCGGGGTAGGTAGATGCTATTCAAAGCTCACCCCGAACGGTTCACGGAAGAGGCGCCATGAATGTACAACGCAGTGCAATTTTGCCAGCCGCCATGAAAGCAATTGTCCTCAATCTCGCGATAGCTTCACTCCTGACAGCGTGCACGGCAGGGCCAGTGCCGGAGCCGTCGGAAAGTGCAACAGGATTGGTCATGAGCGAGTCGGCCGCCCCTACGGAGAGTGCCGCAAGTCCGAGTCCAACTGCTCCCGGGGCAACCTTCAACGGCGTAGCGTTCGATGTGGCCTTTTCGTTCCAATACCCGGCTTCCTGGACCGTGACAAACCGTGGTCCAGACAACCAGGAGGGCGGCCCCTTTGTTATTACCAACGAGGCAAACGTAGAAATTGCCTCTTTAGAGGTTCGCCCGGTTTTTTCCATTGGCCCCTGCGACAGAATCTGCGCAGATATGGACGTTACTTACCTTGGAGAAGTCCCGGGGCGCGGAACGCTCGGCGAAAAAACTTACGCCGTTCAGACCAAGGCCATGGACCTTACATCCCGAAAGGACCTTCAGCAGGCGAACGGGTGGGAGGACAATGTGCGGTTGATCGTCGGTGTTGTTGGCAACCCGTCTGATACTCCTGCAGAGGACCCCTTTCACTTCCAGACTCTCGCTGGAATTGATACGCATGCAAAAGACAGCCCCCTCCGGCCCATTACTTTTGCTGCCCAACGACACTTTCGAACGATGACCGAGGCGAAGGCATACACCTCATCCAGCGAGTACGTACAACTGCAAGCCATGATGGGATCGCTCGAGGCGACAATAACAACCAGTTCCGAAGGCGGTGCCAGCACCCCCACCACGGGCGAGCCTTCCGGGCGAAAATAGCGTCCGTTGCGGATGCGTGTGCCGATTTGAGGTGGGCAATACAGTGAATTGGACCAGTACCTGGGCTGAGGCAGGTCAAGGAGCCGGGCTGGCCCACCGCAAGATATTGTTGGTGGAAGGGGAGGCCGTACCGGTCAAGTCCTACACCGGTGTCTGGTGGACCGCGGCAAGACCGAGCAGCAGCACGACTCCGGTGTCCGCGTTGACGGCGGTTGTCGCCGTCATCATCACCGAGGAGCATCACTGTTGAGCAACGCCGGCGAATGGGCTGCCAAACTCAAAGCATTTCATGAGAAGCAGCTGGAGCGTCCCCGCAAGGTGTACAGGATTGGCCGCACCAAAGTGCTGGTCACCGGCGGCCAGGCCGCATCCACGGTGGGCGCAGCCGTGGTCACAGCTTCAGCTGACTCTCCTTCCTGGCTGTTTTTGGGTGCAGTGGCTGCCGGGTTCTTCGGTGGAAAGTACCTGTACCCGGTCCCGCGGAGCAGCGTTGCCGCCCGGCGCGGCTCCAGCGCTGTTGGCAGGAAATCTCCCCACGAGCTGGACTCCATGACGCCGGCGGAGATCCAGGCCTACAAGTTCAACGTCGAGTTTGCTCAGAAGGAGGGTACGCCTTCCGCTTTGGGGACTGAAGAAGCCCTTGGCCGCCACTCCGAGGCCGTCAGAGTCGTGTCCCCGGTGGTGGGAGCGAACGCCGAGGTGTTGGCCCACCTTTCCTTGGCCGACGTGCAGGAATACGGGCGGACCGCTGCCCGCCACGATCTGCTGAAACGCCGCTGGCTCAGCTACGAGGTGGATCCGCAGAAACAGTTCGATTACCCGGCGATGTGCGATGCCTCGGCCCCGGCAACATCGGCCATGATCAGGGCTATGCGCGCCGCGGACCAGGAGCGAACCGCGGGTAACCCGGCTAACTATAGGCTCGCCGTTGACCGTTTCTCCCAGGCCCTGCAGACAGCGGAGCAGGCGGCCGGGGTTCCGTAGAAGAATCAGTCAGGGCAGCGACTGCCGTTCCCCTACGCTGACGGAGGACGACGGCGGCAGGTAGTCCCGTCGTCGTCGTTCCAGCCTTTCCTGCTGGCCGGGCGACGGGATCTTCGCGCCCTTGGCGCGGTTGCACCTGGCACAGGCAGCCACGAAGTTTTGGATGCTGGTGGATCCACCCTTGGACCACGGGTAGAAGTGGTCCCCGTGCTCGGCGGGACGGGAACAACGGCGGCCGAAACCGGCCTCCATCTCACACTGCCCGCCGGATCGGGCAATCCCCTCTCGGCGCTGCTGCCGGGTGAAGCGCCGGACCGGGTCCCGGCGCCGGACGTCCCGGCCAGTAATGACCGCGGCAGCAATGCCCAGCACGACGGCGGCCACACCCGGGAGCGCAACCGTGGCGACGACGTTCTCCACCATGCCGCTCAGAACCCCCGCGGCGGCGGACGGCCCCGCGCCGACAGCGGGTGTTGCCTTCGCCATGAGCGCCGACATCACCGCGACGGCAAGCCAAACCATCACCGCTGAGTACGCCAGGCGAAGCCCCTGCCGGGTCCAATAGATACGGCCAAGTTCCGGCATTGAGTTCCCCCAATTTTCAGTTCGCCGGAAGCCCGTGGCCCCGGATGACCAGAGCATCGTATAGGCCAAACGCTGGCCGGTGTCCCAGGTTTGGCCCAGTTTTTGCCGAGCTTCCACGCTGATTGATTAGCCGGGTGAGCCCTAGGTAGATCCAAATATCAGAAACAGCCCGTGCAACAATGGCGCCATGACCCACGAGCAGCACCAACTCACTGTGCCGGAACCGCATGTTGCCTACCACCCCGCTTTCGAGGCCTCCTACCAGTCTGCGCAGAAGAGCTTGGCGGAAGGCGGCATCCCCATCGGAGCGGCACTCGCCCGGGACGGCGTGGTGATTGCAAGCGGGCACAACGAACGGGTCCAGAACGCCGATCCAATCGCGCACGGAGAGATGTCCGCGCTCCGCGCAGCCGGCCGGCAGACGAGCTACCGGGACACCACGCTCTACACCACCCTCGCCCCGTGCGCCATGTGCGCCGGGACCATCATCCAGTTCAAGATCCCCCGCGTGGTGGTGGGGGAAGCCCACACGTTCGACGGCGAACTGGAGCTCCTGCGGTCACGCGGAGTTGAGGTGGTGGTCCTGGACGACCAGCGCTGCATGGACATGATGCGCACATTCCAGGCTGACAACCCGGACCTGTGGGCGGAGGACATCGCCGAATAGGCCTCGACGATGACCACACATCTGGTCAGCCTTGAAGCGAGGCCGGGTTGATGGGCTCAGGGGCGAACGGGTGAGGCCGCTTCTTTTCCCACCACCGTTGTCCATGGCCGTGCAGTCCAGGAGCTCACCACGCCGCCCTCGACGTAAGGATCGGCAGCTGCAAAAGCTCTTGCAGCCTCGAGTGCGTTCTCGCCGGTGAAGATCAGCAACCCAGTGAAGGGTCCGTCGCCAACGGCCCCACCGAGCAGAAGCTCGCCCCGTTCGACTGCTTCCCACGCCGCCTTGAGATGCACCGAGCGGTATTTCTCGCGGGTTTGAAGGTAGTTGTCCTCATAGGTGTATTCGAGCACGGCGTGCATGTGGTTCCGTCCGTTTCGTTGAGGGTTCACTCGTTGTAGAAGTAGCGTACCCACCGGGACTTAGCCCCTAACCCGAGCCATCTGGACCTGTACCCCAGCGTCTTGCGACTTCTGCAGGGTTAGCTAGACGCGTTCCTGGGCGGGATTGGTGTTTGCAATGGCGTGGGGCACTGCCACCAGGGCCACCACGGCGAGGGCGCCGGCTGCTGCGAAGATGTAGAACCCCCAGGGGTAGGCGATGCCGGCTGCCACCAGCCCGCCCGTCACGGCGGGCCCGGCGATGGCGCCCACGCGGCCCACCCCGGCAGCGAATCCGAGGGCAGTTGCACGCAGGCGGGCCGGGAACAGCTGGCTCACCCAGGCGTAAACGAGCACCTGCGAACTGAAGACAAATACACCAGTGACGAAAACGAGGGCGTTGAGCAGGATTGCGTTGTCGACCTTGATGCTCAGCAGGGCAAGGCAGGCCGCGGACAGGCCGAACCAGAGCAGCACGATGGGTTTGGTACCGTGCTTGTCCGCCAGGATGCCGGCAATGATGAGGCCGGCGACGGCGCCAAGATTCAGGACCAGGAGCAGGGAAAGCCCTGCGCTGACAGGGTATCCGGCGGACGCCATGAGCTGCGGAAGCCAGGTGTTCAGGCCGTAGACGAGCAGGAGTCCCATAAAGGAAGCGGCCGCGATCGCCACGGCGACCAAAGGGTAGGGCTTCTTGGCCAGGTCCCGGAACCCCGTTTGCTCCTCCGTCTTTGCGGCCCGTGCGGCCGGCAGGGTTTCCGGCAGCTTGAACCAAAGGAACGGCAGGAGGACAAGGCCTGCAAGACCTCCGACGACGAACATGGTGCGCCAGTCGGGGATGACCATCAAGGCCAGGAAGGCCGTTGCCACCGCACCGACGTGGTAACCGGTCATGGTGCGGGTGGTCGACTTGCCTGCGGATCCCGCCGGCGCATAGTCGTTCATGTAGGCAAGAGCGACCGGAAGGCAGGCGCCCAGACCCACTCCGGCCAGGAAGCGGAAAACGCCGAACACGGCCACGCTGGGCGCCCACGCTACCGCGAGGGTGAAAAGCGAGAACCAGAGCACGCAGGCAACCATCAGTTTCCGGCGCCCGAAGCGGTCCGACAACGGGGCGATGAACAATGCTCCTGCGCCGACGCCGACGAGGGAAACAGTTGCCACCAAAGTTGCGCCCACCGCGTCGAAGCCCAGTTCGCCGGTCTTGATAAGGGTGGGGATGACAGTGCCGAGCACCACCAGGTCAAAGCCGTCCAAAACCATGGCCAGCCAGCAGAGCCAGACCGGCCATCGTGATGCGCGCGGGGAAGGAGAAGTTGTCATGTAATCCTCATTGATCAGGGAAGGAGATGGACGCACGCCCAGGCTAAGAGCCCTATCACCAGATGTGATGCGCGGCATACGATCTTTCCTTCAGAATACCTGTAGTTCACTTCACGCACAAAAGTTCGCACAGCGAACATGGGAAGGGCGGTCCTTCGGTCGAGTTCCCCCTGATACATTCGGCTCATGGAGACTGCCCCTCGCGATGCCACGGCGCTTGCCTCCGCAGTCCGCACCGGTGAGATCTCCGCCGAGGACGTTTTGGGGGAGTCTCGGTCACGGGCCGATGCAGCCCGCGATCTGTGCGCGTTTATCCAGGAGGACTGGGACAGGGCCGCCATTGCCGCAAGGGAGGTGGACCGCCGTCGGGCCCGCGGGAAGGATCCCGGGCCGCTGGCAGGTGTTCCACTCAGCGTCAAAGACGTCATCGCCGTAGCCGGGTTGCGGCTGACCGGCGGCAGTGCCGCCTACGCCGGAAACGTTGCCACCTTCACCGCCACTGCTGTGGGGCGCCTGCAGGAGGCGGGCGCCGTGGTGATTGGCAAAACGAACTGCCCCGAGTTTGCGTTCGGTGCCATCACCGAGAGTGCCGTCGGGGGCCGGGCGCTCAACCCCCGGTTTCCCGGCGCGACGGCGGGCGGCTCGAGCGGGGGAGAAGCCGCCGCCGTCGCTGCCGGCATATCGGCACTCGGGTTGGGCACCGATTACGGCGGATCATTGCGGTGGCCGGGGCAATGCGTGGGCATCACCGCCCTGCGGCCCACTCCGCGTACAGTTCCGGACCTGGGCATCGTCCCGGGAGCTGGCGGCTGGTACGGAGGCGGCAACCCGGCCCCGCCTGGTGCCCGCCTGCAAGCCGCCACTCAAGTCATTGGCCCGCTCGCACGGTCAGTGCGGGACCTAAGAGCTGCGCTCGCAGTGCTTTCGGAGACGCGTCCCGGCGTTCGCACCCTGCCTGCGGTTCCCGGCAACGTTGCGGTGGCTTGGAGTGACGGTTCAGCACTGGGGCCGGTACGGCGTGAAGTGTCAGCGATGATCGCCTCATTGGCGGAGCAGATCGCGCCGGAGCTCCGGACATTGACGCACGTACCGGATCTGTTTGCGGGATCACTGGCAGCCTATAACCGACTCCGCCCTATGGATCCGATGATTGATCATGCCGCGGCTGTCGCCGGCCGTGAGCACCTGGTTCTCCCGGCGAACCTCGACTCAATCCAGCGCTCCATGGAGACTGGCGCACGGGAACTTGACGCGGCTGTTGCCGAATCCGAGCAGGCACGACGACGGGACCTGGCGGTCTTCGCTACCGCTGACATCGTCCTCCTGCCGGTGGCTGGCGGTCCTGCTTGCGACGTGTCCGGAAAGCTGGACATTGACGGACACTCCATTTTTGGCTGGGACATCATGGGCCAATGCAGGGCTTTGACGATGGTTGGCGCGCCCGTTGTTTCGCTGCCGGTCGCGTTGTCATCCGAGGGCCTGCCCCTGTCCGTCCAGGTTGTCGCACGCCCGGGTGCGGATGCGCTGGCACTGGACTTCGCCGAATGGCTCGAGGACTTCATTCGGTGAGGCCTGCCGGTTTCGTGTAGGTAGGTGGCAGTCACAGCCTTGGTGCTCGAGGTCCAGAGTGTCTACCGTCACCTGGTCGGCGGGCCGTACTTATCCCTGAACCGCAGCCACCTCAACCTGTACCCCCGCGTCCCGGAACTTCTGCACCTGCTCGGAGTCGGCGCCGTCGTCCGTCACCAGGGTCCACGGCAACGCAAGCCGGGCCCACGCGTGGAACGGCCGCAGGCCGAGCTTGGACGAGTCCGCCAGCACGTAGACTTCCCGGCCCCGCCGGGCCATGAGCTCCTTGAGGCGGGTCTGCTCGTGACTGGCCTCGCAGATGCCGTCCTCGGCAGTGACCGCGTCGGCGCCCAGGAACACCCGGTCAAAGCTCATACGCTCCAGCGCCGCCTCGGCCAGGGGCCCTACAAAACTTTGCGAAACGCTCCGCAGCCGGCCGCCCAAGCAGTCCACCTCTATGCCCTCGGAATCAGCCAACTCCTGCATGGTGTTGATGCCCGGCGTGGTCACCGACAGCTTGTCGAAGCCGCGCAGTTCGTGGGCCAGGGCACCCACGGTGGAGCCGGCGTCGAGCAGGACGTTCTCCCCGGGCACGATCACGGACGCCGCCCAGCGTGCGATCGCATGCTTCTGCTCGAACGCCTCACCCGTGCGCTGCCGCAGCGACGCCTCGGGGTGCGCGCCCAGGGCCATGGCCCCGCCGTAGGTGCGGGCCAGCCGGCCCTGCCCGTTCAGCAGCGCCAGGTCCCGGCGGATAGTGGACGCGGTCACCTCGAACCGGGCGGATAACTCTTCCACGGAGGCGAGGCCGGTGGTCACGGCAAGGTGGTAGATCTCCTCGCGCCGCGCGTTTGCGCTGAGCATTCCCGGTCTCCTTCCCGTGGCAGTGGTAACCATGCTAGTTCCGGCCCCCGCCAAGTCCCCGCAGCGACGCCTACGCGGCGACGGAGGGCCGGGTGGCCATCTCCGCCGCCTGGTGCAGCGCCTCCACCATGGACCGGGAATCCGCGATCGCCTTGCCGGCGATGTCGAACGCGGTGCCGTGGTCCACGGACGTGCGGATCACCGGCAGGCCCACCGTGATGTTCACCCCGGCCTCGATGCCCAGGACCTTCACCGGCCCGTGGCCCTGGTCGTGGTACATGGCCACCACCAGGTCGTAATCGCCCCGGCCTGCCAGGAAGAACAGCGTGTCCGCCGGCAGCGGACCCACGGCGTTGATCCCGGCAGCCTGCGCAGCCTTCACGCCGGGTTCAATCTTTTCGGCTTCCTCGCCCTGGCCGAACAGTCCGCCCTCGCCGGCGTGCGGGTTGATGGCGCACACGCCGATCTTCGGGTTCGGGATGCCCGCCCGGACCAGGGCTTCGTGGCCGCGGCGGATGGTGCGCTCCACCAGGTTCGGGTTGATCTTACGGACGGCATCCATCAGCCCGATGTGCGTGGTCACGTGGATCACCCGGATCTTCGGCGTGGAGAGCATCATGGACACTTCCTCCGTGCCCGTCAGGTGCGCAAGCAGCTCGGTGTGCCCGGGGAAGATGTGCCCGGCCGAGTGCAGCGCCTCCTTGTTCAGCGGCGCCGTGCAGATAGCCTGCACCTTCCCGGCCATCGCCAGCTCGCTGGCCACCCGGATGTACTCGTACGCCGCGTGCCCGGCCACAGGCGAGAGCTGGCCCCACGGCAGGTCCTCCGGCAGCAGAGCCAGGTCGATCACGTTCACCCGGCCCGGCGTGAACACCGCGTCCTCCACGTTCCCAATGCTCTGGATGTCCGCCTCGATCCCGAGGACCTCCGCGGCCTGGCGCAGGCGCAGCGCGTCGCCCACCACCACGGGCCGGCACTCGGCGTTGCTCTGCGGATCCAGCACGGCGGCCACCACCACCTCCGGCCCCACCCCGGCGCCGTCGCCCATGGTCACGGCCACGTAGGGGAGTTCGTTCTGCTCGGTCTTGGCTGCTGCTTCGGTGGTCATGTCTGCTCCAGATGGTTGGTCTAGCGGGGGAAGGATAGTGGTGGGAGCCGGTGCGGACTGGCCGCGGCGCTCCCGGATTTCGTCGTAAAGCTGAAGGAGGGCCAGGTCGTCGCCGAAGCTGCCGGGCTTGGTGCCCACCAGCGTCCCGTCATCCGCACGGCTGAGCACCGCCCCGTGCTGCACGGCCGCGAGCGGCACCAGGCTGTGGAGTCCGACGGCGTCCAGGACTTCCCGCGCCGTCTCACCCCCGGTGAGGATCAGGTCAGCTGTGGTTGCCTTCGCTGCCTCGGCGGCGAAGGTGGACAGGGCCCGGACAATGCTTTGGGCCCGTGCCGGGTCTACTTTGCCCGCGGCCAGGGTGACGGCCACGTTGGTGCCGGCCTTCAGCGCCTGCTTGGTTTCCTCGAGCTGCGGCCCGTAGGCTCCGGCCGCACCGGCGTACTGCGGGTGCAGCCTGACCACCGTGAAGCCGCGCGCCTCCAGTTGGGCCAGCTGCGCCTGCGCGGTACCGGATGCGGAGCCGACGACGGCGAGCACCGGCCTGGCGGTCTGCTGCGGTTCTGCGGTGGGCTGTACAGTCCGTGTCCCGGTTTGCGTGTTTCGCGCAGTTTGTGCGGCGAGGCGCTGCGCGAGGACGTCCGCCGTTCCACCGGTACCGACCAGCACGATGCGGCGGTTTCCGGCCTGGAAGTCCAACTCCAGCAGGGCGTCCACCACGTGCCGGAGGTCCTGGACGGTTTCGCCGTCGGCCACCACCAGGGTGGGACGTGCGGACTCGAGCAGCCCGGCCAGTTTCTCGGCCAGTGAGCCTTGCCGGACCACGGCCAGATCGAGTGTGCGGACGGAGGACGGATCCTCCGGGTGAAGCAGCGACGGAACGTCAGCAGGCGGAGCCGAAAGCTCGGCCTGCCACAGGTCCGTCTGAGCCAAGGGAGTTCCTGCCACCAGCGGCCGGCCGTTTACTACCGAACGCTGCAGCTGGGGGAGTGCCCCCGCGACAACAGCGTGGAAACCCAGGGAGGTCAGCCCGGCCACCTCGGCGCGGACGTTCCCGCGCCACAGTGAGTCGATCTTCTTGAACGCCACCTGCGCGCCGGACGCCTCAGGACCGGAGAAGGCGTCCTTGGCAAGCACTTCGGCGGCGGATTCAAGTAGTCCGCGGGAGTGGGTATCGGCCACCACCACGTTGGTGACGGGTCCCGCGAAGGAGGTGCCGGCGTCGTGCGTCCCCAGCAGAACCTGCGCGGACAGGCCGTGCTGCACAAAGCAGTAGCCAACCTCGGCGGCGCCGGAGAAATCGTCGGCCTGCACAAATACGGA
The DNA here is from genome assembly GCF_042879835.1 of Pseudarthrobacter sp. NPDC058329. Classification (NCBI taxonomy): domain Bacteria; kingdom Bacillati; phylum Actinomycetota; class Actinomycetes; order Micrococcales; family Micrococcaceae; genus Pseudarthrobacter; species Pseudarthrobacter sp. NPDC058329. Next base: position 49,817 of record NZ_JBHVZR010000019.1, on the reverse strand, counting down.
AGCCACGTTGCTCCTCTCGCGTCATTGTTGGCTGATATCCCATATGGGTTTGTTGTGCTCCATATGGGAACTGGATTGAATTCATCATGACACGATTGCGCGAATCGCGCTAGAGGGGTTGCGCAAATTGCGCAGGAGTGGCAAAGTGATGGACACAACATTCGGCGCAGCCAACCGGCCGGCAGCCGTCCCCCGATCTACCGAGAGGTCAACGATGACCGTTCTTCCTCAAGGAAGTGAGATTTCCCGCCGCCGCCTGCTGCAGTTTGGCGCCGCCGCCGGGTTTCTGCTGGGCACCGGCAGCCTCGCCGGCTGCGCCGGCCCCACCGGCCTGCCCGGACCCAGCACCCTGACCCTGGCGCTCAACCGCTCCCTGGTCAGCCTGGACAACAAGCTCAACCAGTTCGATGCCGCCGTCACCGTGCAGCGCTCGGTCCGCCAGGGCCTCACCGCCATCGGTCCCGAAACCAAGCCCATCCTGGTCCTGGCCGAACGCTTCGAGATGACCGGCCCCACCGAGTGGACCGTCACCCTCCGCGAAGGCATCCGCTACTCGGACGGCAGCCCCGTCCAGATCCAGGACGTGGCCACCGCCCTGCAGATGTACAAGCAGGTGCAGGGCTCGTTCGTGGCCGGCTTCTTCCCCGAATTCCCCGAGGTGGTGCCGGTGGATGACCGCACCTTCAAGATGGTGTCCAAGAACCCCGTCCCCATCCTCGACTCGCTGATGAGCATGATCCTGATTACCCCCGCCGCGCAGAACAAGCCGGAGGAACTCCAGGAAGGCGTGGGCACCGGCCCGTACGTGGTCACCAAGTTCAACCGCGGCGCCGGCACCTACAGCCTGGCCCGCAACGAGAACTACTGGGGCCCGGCGCCCGAGGTGGAGAACGTGGAAGTCCGGTTCCTCCCCGAGGAGTCCAGCCGCGTGATCGCCCTGCGCAGCGGCGAGGTGGACATCATCGATTCCATCACCCCGGATTCCCGCGAACAGCTCGCCGGCCTCCCCGGCGTCCAGCTCAAGGAAGCATCCAGCCTCCGCCTGAACCAGATCTTCTACAACTTCCGCAAGCCCGCCGGCCACCCTTTGGCCGACGTCCGCGTCCGCGAAGCCCTCAGCTGGGCCATCGACGGCGAGGCACTGGTGAAGGACGTGCTGGTGGACTCCGTCAGCGCGGCCGAGGGCGTTACCCCGGGCAGCCTCACCGGCTACCACAAGACCGGCACCTACACCTTTGATCCGGAGAAGGCCAAGGCCCGCCTGGCCGAGCTCGGCGTCACGGACCTCACCCTGAAGATCATCTGGGAGACCGGCGAGTTCGCCTCCGACACCTCGGTGATGGAAGCCCTGGTGGAGATGTTCGGCAACATCGGCGTGAAGACCGAGCTGCAGCAGTTCGAACCCGGCGGCAACATCTTGGCCTGGCGCCAGGGCAAGCAGGGCGACTGGGACCTGCTGGGCAACGGCTTCAGCAGCCCCACCGGCTTGGCCATCACCATGATGCAGGGCATGTACGCCGGCACCCCGGAAAAGGAAGCCACCCGCGACACCTACCAGGGCTACGTCTTCCCGGACGTGCAGGCAAAAATCCCGGCCGCTTCCTCCGAGGTGGATGCCACCAGGCGGCAGGAACTGCTGGCCGATGCGCAGCAGGCCATCTGGGACACCTGGCCCTGCGCCTGGGCGTTTGTGCCCAAGTCAGTCCTCGCCCAGCGCGACAGGGTGTCCGGCATCAACCTGGCACCCACTAACTCCTACCCGCTCGTTGACGCACGGCTGGAGGCCTAAGCCATGACGAACTACATCCTGAAGCGCCTGGGACAGGGCCTGCTGACCGTGTTCCTCACGGTGTCCACCGTGTTCATCCTCATCCGCATGGCACCGGGCGATCCCGCCGTGTCCTACGCCGGGCCGCTGGCCACCACCGAACAGCTCGACGCCGTCCGTGAACAGTTCGGCCTGAACAAGCCCCTGCTGGAGCAGTACTGGATCTTCCTCCAGCAGCTGCTCACCGGCAACCTGGGCCAGTCCTACTCCTTCCAGGCCCCCGCCATGCAGGTAGTCGCGGAACGGATGCCCTACACCCTGACCCTCGCGACGGCGGCCATCCTCCTCACCGCCGTGGTGGCCATCCCGCTGGGCGTGTGGATGTCCCGCCGCCCGGACACCGGCCAGGAACTCGGCGTCAACGTGCTCACCATCGCCGGGCAGTCCATGCCCGACTTCTGGACCGGCATCATGCTCCTCACCGGCTTCGCCGTGCTGATCCCCATCTTCCCGGCCTCCGGCTTCGCCACCTGGGGCGGGCTGGTCCTGCCCACCATCACCATCGCCATCCTGCAGATCGCCCTGATCTCCCGGATGGTCCGGCGGGAAATGACCAACAACTTCGCCGCCCCGTACCTCACGGTGGCCCGCTCCCGCGGCGTCAAGAACTCGGTGCTCACCTGGCGCTACGCCATGGGCAACTCCGCCATCCCCGTGTTCACCGCGCTCGGCACCCGGTTCGCCGCGATGCTCAACGGCGTGGTCGTCGTCGAGGTGGTGTTCGCCTGGCCGGGCGTCGGCTCCCTGATCGTCCGGGCCCTCGAAACCCGCGACTACCCCCTCATCCAGGCCACTGTCCTCCTCACCGCGCTCCTCGCAGTGGGCGTCCAGCTGCTCATCGACCTCGCCTACCCGCTTCTTGATCCCCGCGTTCGTCTTGGAAAGGCGGCAACAGCATGAGCCTCGACACCGCAACACCCGCCGCCGGCAGCGCCGGCACCCCGGCCCGGCAACCGAGCCCCAGCGCCGTCACCAAGGCGGACATCGCCAGGGCAGGCGCCACCCGCCGTCGTAATGCCGCCAAGTGGAAGCTCATTGTGGGCACCATCTGCACCCTGCTGGTGATCATCCCCATCATCCTGGCCCAGGTGCTGCCACTGCCGGACGCAAACTTCCAGGACCTCGGCGCCCGGCGCCTGCCGCCGTTCACGGACGGGCACCTGTTCGGCACCGACCAGCTGGGCCGAGACCTCCTCTCCCGCGTGCTGCACGGCGGCCAGGTCTCGCTCACCATCGGCCTGCTGGCAGTGCTGGTTTCCGGCGCCATCGGCATCATCCTCGGCGCAGCCGCCGGTTACTACGGCGGCTGGGTAGACACAGTTGTCTCCCGCGTCCTCGAAGCCCAGATGTCCCTGCCGCTGCTCATGATGCTGCTGCTGGTGGTGGCCTTGTTCGGCCCCTCCATCCCGGTGATCACCTTCGTCATCGCCATCGCCCAATGGCCAGAAGTTGCCCGCCTTACCCGCTCCATGGTGCTGGTGGAACGCGAAAAGCCGTACGTCTCCGCCGCCAGGATCCTGGGCCTGCACAAGATCCAGATCCTGATCCAGCACATCATCCCCAACGTCATCAAGCAGGCAACCCTGGTGGTCCTGCTCCTGCTGGCCCAGGCCGTGCTGCTCGAATCCGCTTTGTCCTTCCTGGGCGCCGGTCCGCAGCGCCCCTTCGCCACCTGGGGCCGCATCATCTCCGACGGCCAGGACTACATCACCACCTCCTGGTGGATGGTCACCCTGCCCGGCCTGGTAATTGTGCTCATGGTGGTGGGCGTCAACCTGCTGGGCGACGGCCTCCGCGACCGTCCCCGCCGCAAGAAGAAGGGTGCCTGACATGACCGCCTCCACTGAAACCAAATTCAAGGAGCAGCCGCTGCTGGAGGTCCGCGACTTCCAGGTGGAACTAATCACCGCCGGCGGCATCATCCGCGCCGTGGACTCCGTCAGCTTCAGCATCCACCGCGGCGAGACGGTTACCATCATCGGTGAGTCCGGCTCAGGCAAGTCGACGACGGCGATGGGCATCCTCCGCCTGCTGCCCGAGGACCTTGCGGTACTGTCCGGCACCGTGATGATTGACGGCGTCGACATCAGCGCCGATCCCAAGGCCATCAACAAGGTGCGCGGCAAGACCCTCGCCCTGATCCCGCAGGACCCCATGACGGCGCTGAGCCCGGTCCACTCGATCGGGAACCAGCTGTTCGAGGCCATCCGGATTGCCGGTGCCGCCTCCGCCAAGGACAAGGGCGCGCTGCAGGCCCGGGCCATCCGGCTGCTGGAGCAGGTGCACATCCCCACCCCGGAGAAGCAGCTGAAGAAGTACCCGCACCAGCTCTCCGGCGGCATGCTCCAGCGTGTGCTGATCGCCATCGCGTTGGCTTCCGAGCCGCAGCTGCTGGTGGCGGACGAGCCGACGTCGGCCCTGGACGTCACCGTGCAGGGAGGCATTTTGGACCTGCTGCTGGAACTGCAGGAACAGCGCGGCATCGGCATCCTGATGATCACGCACGATCTTGGCGTGGCCAGGCTGATCTCGGACCGCATCCACGTGATGAAGGACGGCTCGTTCGTTGAGTCCGGTGAGGTCCAGCAGATTGTGGACCACCCCGCCACCGAGTACACCCGCAACCTGCTGGCCGCAGTGCCCGTGCTGGGGCCGTGGGACGAGACGCCTGCTGCTGGCGACGGAGGCACCCGGGGAGCGCACGCCGTCGGACGCCATGCTGACCCAACCACCACTGACCCAGCCCTGACCCAGACCGGAGCAACCCATGAGTAAGCCGTTCCTCGCCGTCGAAAACCTGGTGGTGGACTACCACGTGCCGGGCGGGACCTTCCGGGCCGTTGACGACGTGTCCTTCTCCGTGGACAAAGGCAAGACCATCGCCGTGGTGGGTGAATCCGGCTGCGGCAAGTCCACCATCGCCAAGGCACTGATGCGGCTGGTGACCCCCACCAGCGGGCGGATCGACCTGGACGGCACCGACATCGCGTCCATGAGCGAGGCCAAGCTGCGGCCCATGCGCTCCAAGTTCCAGATGGTGTTCCAGGACCCGTACGGTTCGCTGGACCCGCACATGACCGCGCAGGAGATCGTGGCCGAGCCGCTGAAGCTGCAGGGCGTCCGGTCCAAGGCGGAACGGCACAAGGCGGCCGCGAAGCTGATCGACCAGGTGGGCCTGCCCGTCCGGTCCCTGGACAAGCACCCGGGGGAGTTCTCCGGCGGCCAGCGCCAGCGCATCGGGATCGCCCGGGCGCTCGCGTCCAAACCCGAACTGCTGGTCTGCGACGAGGCCACCAGCGCGCTGGACGTGTCCGTGCAGGCGCAGGTGCTGCGGCTGCTGAAGTCCATCCAGGACGAAACCGGCATCACCTACGTTTTCATCTCGCACAACCTTGGAGTGGTGCAGGAAATCAGCGATAGCGTCATGGTGATGCAGAAGGGCAAGCTGGTGGAACACGGCACCACCGCGTCCGTGCTGACCGCCCCCAAGGAGGACTACACCCGCAAACTCCGCCGCGCGGCACTGGACCCCTCCACCATGACGGGCCTGAAGCCGCGGCACCTGGTCCGGTCCCTGGCGCTCGCCAACCAGGCCTAATCCCTTTTGAACCACGCAACCACGAGGAATCAACGCATGAGCAAGCAGCCCGAAGGCGCCACGGTGGACGGCCTGAAACTTCCCATCTCCCGGCTGGTCCTGGGGACCATGACGTTCGGTGACACTGCCGATGAGGCCACCGCGGGCCGGATGGTGGAGGAGGCGCTCGACGCCGGCATCACCACCATCGACACCGCCAATGCCTACGTGGGCGGTGTCACCGAGGAGATGCTCGCGCGGCTTCTAAAGGGAAAGCGCGACGGCGTCATCCTGGCGTCCAAGGCCGGCATGCCCCATGCGGACCACGGCTCCAATACGCCGCTCTCACCGGCCGGGCTGCGTGCCAGCGTGGAGGGGAGCCTGCGCCGGCTGGGTACGGACAGCCTCGACCTGTTCTACCTGCACCAGCCGGACCGGGCCACGCCGTTGGCTTCCACGCTTTCCACGGTTGCCGAGCTGGTGGCCGAAGGAAAGATCGGCGCGCTGGGCGTGTCCAACTTCGCGGCCTGGCAGATCGCCGACGTGGTCCACACGGCGCGCGAAGTGGGTGCGCCGCAGCCCGTCGTCGCTCAGCAGCTCTACAACCTGGTGGCACGCCGGCTGGAGGAGGAATACCTCGAGTTCGCCGCCACGCACAACGTGCACACCATGGTCTACAACCCGTTGGGCGGCGGGTTGCTCACCGGCAAGCACAGCTTCGACGCCAAACCCACCGAGGGCCGCTACGGCGATTCCAAGCTGGCGGCCATGTACACGCAGCGGTACTGGGACAAGCAGCTGTTCGAGGCGATCGGGGAGCTGTCCGGCATCGCTTCCGGTCTTGGTGTTCCGCTGGCCGAGCTGTCGCTGCGCTGGCTGGCCTACCGTGACGGGGTGGGGTCGATGCTGCTGGGCGGGTCCAAGGTGGAGCAGCTCCGCGCCAACATCGCCGCCGTGGCCAACGGGCCGCTGCCGGCCGACGTGGTGGAAGCCTGCGACGCCGTGGGCACCTCGCTGCGCGGCCCGATGCCCGCCTACAACCGCTGATACTTTCCTTACTTATTGACCGACTTTCTGTACTGAATCGACACTGAAGGACTCTGATGACTTCCGAACTGGCCACCGAATTCGCCCGCAAGATCCGCGCCCGTGAGCAGGCGGTGGGCTACTGGGCGGTGCTGGACGCACCCGTGGCCACCGAACGCATCGGCCGCCTGGGCTACGACTACGTTGCCCTGGACGCGCAGCACGGCCTGCTCGGCTACTCGGGGGTGCTGAACGGGCTGATGGCCATCGACGCCGGGCACACCGCCCTCGGCATGGTCCGGGTGGAAGCCAACGACTTCACCGCGATCGGCAAGGCACTGGACGCCGGCGCCGTGGGCGTCATCGTCCCGCTGATCAACAACGCCGACGACGCAGCCGCCGCGGTGGCCGCGGCGAAGTACCCGCCGATGGGCGGCCGCTCCTACGGGCCCATGCGCTCGGCGCTGCGGATCGGGCCGAAGCCTGCCGACGCCAACGGCACCACGCTGGTGTTCGCCATGATCGAGACGCCCGAGGGGCTGGCCAACGTCAAGGAAATCTGTGCCACCCCGGGGCTCGACGGCATTTACGTGGGACCATCGGACCTCAGCATCGCCGTGGGCGGTGCCTTCCCCGGTGATCCCCAGGTTGAAGCGGAATTCACCGCCGCCCTGGAAACCATCGCCGAGGCCGCCGCCTCCGCAGGCATCGCCGCCGGCATCCACACCCCTGCCGGCACGGTCGCGGCGCAGCGGCTGACGCAGGGCTACACGTTCACCACCGTTGCTTCGGACCTCACGCACCTGGAACAGATCGCGAAGTCCCACCTCGACGCCGCGCGCTCCGCTGCTGGAACCAAGGAGAACTGATTCCCATGCCGAACACCACCACCAACGAGTACAGCACCATCACCCCGGACGGGGCCGTGAAGCGGGCCGACGGCGCCCACTTCGCCTACCTGCCGGCACCCACCGTGCAGAGCCACGCCGCGAACCTGCTCACCCTTCCCGACGGCCGGCTTGGTTGCGTCTGGTTCGGCGGCACCCAGGAAGGCGTGCCGGACATCTCCATCTGGTTCTCCGCGCTGGAACCGGGCAGCACCCAGTGGTCCGCGCCCGAGCAACTGTCGGATGATTCCGCCCGCTCCGAGCAGAACCCCATCCTGTTCACCGCGCCGGACCAGACGCTCTGGCTGCTGTACACCGCACAGAAGGCGGGCAACCAGGACACCGCCGAGGTCCGCCGTCGTATTTCCACGGACAGCGGCCGCACCTGGGGGCCCGTTGAAACCCTGTTTGCCGCGAACGAAACCGGCGGCGTGTTTGTCCGCCAACTGCCGGTGGTGCTGCCGTCCGGCCGCCTGATCGTGCCGATCTTCCGCTGCATCACCACGCCGGGGGAGAAGTGGGTGGGCAACAGCGACGACAGCGCCGTGATGATCTCCGACGACGCCGGCGCCACCTGGTCCGAACACGTCCTGCCCGGCAGCCTGGGCTGTGTCCACATGAACATCCAGCCCGTGGCTGACGGCTCCCTGCTGGCCCTGTTCCGCAGCCGCTGGGCGGACTCGATCTACGAATCCCGCTCCACCGACAGCGGGTCCACCTGGAGCGAGCCGGTCCCCACCGAGCTGCCCAACAACAATTCGTCCATCCAGTTTGTTGCGCTCGCCGACGGCCGCCTGGCCCTGGTGTACAACCACAGCCGGGCGGAGGCTTCCACTGAGCGGCGCCTCTCGCTCTACGACGAGATTGACGACGACGGCCTGGCCGAGGAACAGGGCCAGGTCGCGGAGCCGGACGCTGCAGCTTTCTCCGGGGACGACGGCGTCAAGCGCGCCTTCTGGGGCACGCCGCGCTCGCCGATGACGCTGGCGATCTCCGAGGACTCCGGCCGTTCCTGGCCCATCCGGCGGAACCTGGACGTGGGGGACGGGTACTGCCTGTCCAACAACTCCCGCGACGGGCTCAACCGCGAGTACTCCTACCCGTCCATCCACCAGGGCCCGGACGGTGCCTTGAACATCGCGTACACGTACTTTCGCCAGGCCATCAAGTTCGTCCGGGTGGACCCGCAATGGGCGTACGAGGGTAAGTCCACGCCTGGCGGGGCCGAATGACGGGACCGAAGCATGCCGTTGTCACCGGGACGAGCTCGGGGATCGGCAAGGCCATAGCTGAACGCCTGCTCGCCGACGGGTGGCGGGTGACCGGGCTGAGCCGGACCGAGTCCTCCCTGGGAGAGGGCTTCCAGTGGCTGCAGGCCGATCTGTCGGAGCCGGAGTCGTTGGGGAGCGTGGTCGAGGCGATCGGGCCCGCGGATGCTTTGGTGCATGCGGCCGGGTTCCAGCGGACGGCGCCGCTGGGGGAGCTTGATCCCTCGGCGTTGGCCGGGATGTTCACGGTTCACGTCGCTGCGGCGTCCGTGCTGGCCAATGGTTTGGTGCCGTCCATGCCCGACGGCAGCCGGATCGTTCTGCTGGGCAGCCGCACCTCCACGGGGTCGCCGGGCAAGAGCCAGTACGCGGCGACGAAGGCTGCGCTGATGGGGCTGGGCCGGACGTGGGCGCAGGAGCTCGCGCCGCGGGGGATCACGGTGAACGTGCTCTCCCCGGGCCCTACCGACACCCCGATGCTGAACGACCCCGGCCGCGCCGCCACCCCGGTGCGCCTGCCGGCCCTCGGTGCCCTAGTGGACCCGGACGACGTGGCAGCCCTGGCCGCATTCCTCCTGGGCCCGCACGGCAAGTCGATCACCGGCCAGAACTACGTGATCTGCGGAGGCGCCTCCCTCTAACCCCAACGCTCTATCACTTGATGCGCCTTTTCCCGGCACCCTCTATCACCTGATGCGCCTTCCCCGGCCACCCTCTATCAGCTCCTGCCGCATCCTTGACCCGGGAAGAACCGACAGCGGCGGCCCCCGCAACCCCACGCACCGCCGTCGGGTTTTATCCGAAAGCCCCTATCCAGACCGTGAAGTTCGGCGCACTATGTCTGGATGAGGAACAACCTGGCAGCTGGCCTTTCAGCACTCTTCATCGCGCTTGGCGGAATCACGGTGGCGGCCCCCGGCGCCGCAGCAGAATCGGAACACACCAAAGGCCAGATCCTCGTGAAATTTCGCGACGACCGCGCGGCCGCAGATGTGCTGAAACAGCATGGCCTGAGTGACGGTCCCGCTGTGGGCAGCACCGCAGCGCACCTGATCAAAGTGCCTTCCGGTAAGGAACTTCAGCTCGTCGACGCCCTGAGCCGGGACTCCATGGTTGAGTATGCCGAGCCGGACCATGTGGCCACTGCAACTACAGCTGACCAGTATTTCCCCCGCCAGTATGCTCTGCAGAACGATGGCCAGTCGTTCACCAACACCAATGGCGACATCACAATTGCCGCCGGCAAAGAGGACGCCGACGTTGACGCCGTGGAAGCCTGGAGTGTCACCACCGGCAGCGGTATCAAGGTTGCTGTCATCGATTCAGGGGTCGCAACTGACAACCCTGACATCACTCCAAAGGTTATTGCCCGCGCCAACTTCAGCACTGCACCAACCAGCGAGGACCACTACGGCCACGGCACCCATGTAGCGGGCATTATCGCCGCCGCCGCGGACAACACGATTGGTGTCGCCGGCGTGTGCCCGGGCTGCACCATCCTGTCTGGCAAAGTCCTCAACGACAACGGTGTCGGATCCGCATCGAGTGTTGTCAGTGGAATCAACTGGGCCGTGTTCAGTGGTGCCAAGGTCATCAACATGAGCATCGGTGCACCCGCATCACGGACCCTCGAAACTGCCATCAACAACGCCTGGAGGAGGGGCGTTGTGCTGGTGGCAGCCGCAGGCAACGGAAATAGTGAGGCCAAGAATTATCCAGCGGCTTACCCCAACGTCATTGCGGTCGCTGCCACCGACAACACCGATGCAAGAGCCCCGTTCTCAACCTTCGGAGCCGACTGGGTGGACATCGCAGCGCCGGGCGTCGATGTTTACGCGACCTTTCCGAACCACGCCTTCGTCCTGGGTGTGCAGAATAACCGCTCCCAGGGTTATGACGTGGCCAGCGGTACATCCATGTCTTCGCCGATAGTTGCTGCCACTGCCGCACTGGTCTGGAGCTCCGATCCGGATGCCTCGCCCGGGTCAGTCCGGGCAAGAGTGGAGTCCACCGCTGACAGTGTCGCCGGCACCGGCACGTACTGGGCCAACGGCCGCGTCAACGCGAACAACGCCGTCCGGTAGCCAAGCCCGAGACCCCGCCAGCCTGGCGCACCCATAACCAGCGACACACCGCGCAATAGCTGTGGACCTCGCGCCCGCCAGCCGAAAGAATCAAGCGTGACCTACACGCCTGCGCAGAGCTTCACCAGCCGTCCCACCCTTCAAGGCACGTTCGGCATGACCGCCTCCACCCACTGGCTGGCTACCGCCTCAGCCCAGGCCGTACTGGAGCGCGGCGGAAACGCCTTCGATGCCGCCGTCGCCGGAGCGTTCGTCCTGCACGTCGTCGAACCGCACCTGAACGGTCCGGGCGGGGACATGACCGCTGTGTTCGTTACTGCCGGCAACCCCTCGGAGCCGGTGGTGCTGATGGGGCAGGGCCCCGCCCCGGCCGCGGCGACCCGGGAGCATTACCTGGCCGAAGGGCTGGACCTGGTGCCCGGCGCCGGTGCGCTCGCCGCCGCCGTTCCCGCCGCCGTCGACGCCTGGCTGCTGCTCCTGCGGGACCACGGCACCTGGGAACTGGCCGACGTCCTGTCCTTCGCGATCGGCTACGCCCGCGACGGCCACCCCGTCCTGGACCGCGTCTGCAGCACCATCGCCTCGGTGGCGGGGCTCTTCACCGAGCATTGGCCGACGTCGGCAGCACTTTGGATGCCGGACGGGCAAGTCCCAGCGGGCGGAGACCTCGTGAAGAACCCCGCCTACGCCGGTGTCCTCGAGCGTCTTATCGCCGCCGGGGAGCCGGGAGCGGGGGAGGAGACCGGGACGCGGGAGGCGCGGATCGACGCCGCCCGGCTGGAATGGCGCGGGGGCTTCGTGGCCAAGGCCGCCGTTGAATTCCTGGCCAAGCCGCACCGCCACTCCTCCGGCACGGACCATGCAGGCGTCATCACGGAAGCGGACTTCGCCGCGTTCTCGGCCGGTTACGAACCCGCTGCCACCCTCGAGTTCCGTGGTTTCACCATTGCCAAGACCGGGCCCTGGGGGCAGGGGCCCGCGCTGCTGCAGACCCTCGCGATCCTGGATGGGTTCGGCGACGACTTCCTGGACCCGTCCACCGCCCTCGGCGCGCACACCATCCTGGAGGCGCAGAAGCTGGCCATCGCCGACCGTGAGGCGTACTACGGGGATGCTTCGGTTCCGCTGGACTACCTGCTGAGCCAGTGTTACGCAGCCGAGCGCCGGCAGCTGATGGGCGAGCAGGCCTCGCATGAGTTCCGTCCCGGCCTGGTGCCGGGCCACAAACCCTTCCTGCCGCCGCTGCGCACGGAGTACCTCCCGCCGTCGGCCGCTGAACGCGGTCCCGCCTTCGCCGGCGTTGGCGAGCCCACCGTGATGCCCACCGGGGAGACACGCGGGGACACGTGCCACATCGACGTGGTGGACCAGTGGGGGAACATGGTGTCCGCCACGCCGTCCGGCGGCTGGCTCCAGTCGTCCCCTGCCATCCCCGGGCTTGGCTTCTGCCTGGGCACCCGGCTGCAGATGACGTGGCTCGAGGACAACGCGCCCTCCGCGCTGACCCCCGGCAGGCGGCCGCGCACCACACTGTCTCCCACGCTGGTGCTGAAGGACGGCAAGGCGGTGGTGGCCCTCGGTTCTCCGGGCGGGGACCAGCAGGACCAGTGGCAGTTGCTGTACCTGCTCCGCACCATCGTGGGCGGCTACGAGCCCCAGCAGGCCATCGACGCGCCCGCCTTCCACACCACCTCCGTCCCCGGCTCCTTCTGGCCGCGCACGTGGACGCCGGGCGGTGCCGTTGTTGAGGACCGCCTGGGGGAGGACGTGATCACCGAACTTCAAGAGCGCGGGCACGTGGTCACGCGCGCCGGGGACTGGGCGTTGGGCCGGCTGTCAGCGGTGGTGCGGAAGCCTGGCACTGGCGTGCTGATCGCCGCCGCGAACCCCAGGGGAGCGCAGGGCTACGCGGCGGGACGGTAGCGAGGCAGAAAACCCACCGACAAATTCTGCGGAAGAAGCGCGATCACTTCGCCGTTACGTGCCGGGCCCCGGGGACAGGACGTTAAGCCCGGAGTTCACCGCTGCTGCCAGGAGTTCCTGGTCGTAGGCCACTAGGACGTCGGCCTGCAGGCGGATCGCGGCCGCCAGGTGGATGGCGTCAGCACTTTGGAGCCTACCTGGCAGGGCTGCGGCGTACGTGAGGTCCGAGCGTGCAACATCCACCAGGTTGATGCCGCCCAGAACCGAACTCACCAGTTCGCTGGAGATGCCGTGGCGGTGCCCCGCGCAGAGGAGCTCGGTATAGAGCAGCATGGACGCCGCCAGCGCGACTTCACCGTTGTTGGTGACTTAGATCGTCTCCCCGTTTCTCACGCGCTCAAGGATCTTGCTGCTCTGGTTGCGGAGTTCTCGGTGCGGAATTGTTGTCATATGTGCCTCCGGAGCAAGGGTACGTCAGGCTCTAGAGGTACTCGCCGGCCCGTTCACTCGCGATTTCCAGCAGGGTGGACTGGAAGGCGACCTCGGCCGGGGCGTAGACCTTGTCCTGGCGCTGCGCCAGGAGCACCCGCCGCAACGGCGCCGCAGGGCCGAGGCTGAGCACCCTCACATCGGGATGCTGCAACGACACGGCGGTCTTGGGCACCATGGCCACGCCCATTCCCACGCTGACCATCGCCTGGGCCTCCTGGTAATCGTTGGCCAGGAAGCCGATGGCGGGTTCGAACCCGGCGTCGTGGGCCGACCGCTGCAGGACTTCCACCACCGGGTGCGCCTCCGCGCGCACAATCCACGACTCGCCGCGGAGATCCTCCATGCTGACCTGCTCCCTGCCGGCCAGCGGATGGCCCCGGGCCACGAGGATCACGGTGCTCTCCTTAAACACTTCCGTCACCCGGATGGACTCGTCCTGGAACGGATTCCACGGGTAGTCCCACAGCAGGCACAAGCCGGTGACCCCCGACTCCAGGTCCCCGACAAGTTCGTCGAAGCGGGCACTGCGCAACGAGAGGCCGATGGCGGGGTAGCGCTTCTTGAAGGTCCGGATGACGAGGGGCATAAAGGACCCGGCCAGGGTGGGAAAGGTGCCAACAGTCAGGGACCCCCGCTTCAGGCCGCCGATCTCGCCCAGGTCGGACTGGGCCGCCTTCATCTGCCGGACAATCTTTCGCGCATGCCCTGCGAGGACCTGGCCAGCCTCGGTAGGCACTACCCCGCGGGAGCGGCGGTTGAGCAGGGGCTGGCCCACCTCCTGCTCGAGCTTTCGCAGCTGCTGGGAAACCGCCGACGGCGTGTACATCATCAGCTCGGCTGCGGCGGTGATCGATCCCTGTTCCACTACCTCCAGCAGCAAGGCCAGCCGGCGGATATCGAACAACGGCTGCTCCTCTTCGTTAAGCATCGCTTTACCCTTCCGCTATTTTCGTTGATTCCCTGCACGGGGACCGGCAGGCCGCCTCAGCCCAAGGCCCTCACAGCGTCCCCCGCGAGCCGCCAGTCATGCACCAAGCCTTCTGGCGCCAGTGATTGAAGCAATGCTACATACCATCTCACAAATCGAACATTGTCCTAAAGTGTGATCTGGCTCAATCTTTTCCCAGGCCCTCAACAAACTTTGAGGCGAAGGAGAGGTGGAAGTCGATGAAGATCGAAGCGGAATGGATGCGCGGAGGCACCAGCAAGTGCTGGGTGTTCGAGGCAAAGCATCTTCAGGAAGGCGGCACCAGCCTTGACGTGCTGCTGCCGCGGCTGTTCGGCAGCCCCGACGCACGGCAGATCGACGGCGTTGGCGGTGGCACCTCGACCACCAGCAAGGCGATCATCGTGCACCGGCCCGTCGGCGCGGACGTCGACGTCGAGTACACCTTCGCCCAGGTGGGCATCGAGGAAGCCGGCGTGGACTGGGGCAGCAACTGCGGGAACGGCTCCGCGGTTGTAGGCCTGTACGCGATCGAGAAGGGGTGGGTGGTCCCCACCGGCGACGTCACCAGGATCGTCACCCGCAACACCAACACCAACCAGGTCATCGTCCAGCGCGTGCCTACCCCGGCAGGTGCCCTGCCCATCGTTCCGGACGGACAGATGCCCGGAGTGCCGTTCCCCGGCTACCCCGTGGGACTCGGGTTCCAGGACCCCGCCGGCAAGACCACCGGGGCCCTGCTCCCCACCGGCGCGGCAACGGACACCATCACCGCCGGTGGGTCCCTCTGGACAGTGTCAATGGTCGACGCCGGCGCTCCCGTTGTGATGGTCCGCGCCGAGGAGCTGGGCCTGGACCCCGCCCGCTACGACACCTGGCGCGCAGGTGTGGAGCTGCAGCTGGAGACGCTGGAGCAGGTCCGGCGGCAGGCTGCCGTGCTGATGGGGCTGGCCGCCACGGCAGACGGTGCCGCGCGGGCAATCCCCAAGCTCGCCGTCGTCGCCGCCCCCGCCCCGGGAAACGCCGGCTGCGACGTCAACGTCATGATGCTCTCCATGGGCAAGCCCCACCCGGCCCTGGCCATCACCGGCAGCATCGCCCTGACCCTTGCCGCCCGCACTCCGGGCACCGTGCTGCACGCCATCACGGGCGGGGCCGTGGGAAGCACCCTTCGGCTGCGTACCCCCGCCGGGGTGATCGAGACCTGGAGCGAGGAGCACAACGGAACCCTGCTCGTCGGCGTCGACCGCACCGCCCGCACCATCGCCACCACCATCATCCACCTCCCCGAGGTTTCGGGCAGCTGCGCAGCTGCCGCCCTCGCGGGAACCACTCAATGAGGAGTAAGCACCATGACCAGCACCTTGAACCGTACCGCTGCCCCAAAGGGTGACACCGAAGACAAGCGCCCTGAGCGTGCCAACCGCCGCCGCCGTATCCTACTCTTGGCGGTGGCCGGTCTAACGATCCTGGGTCTGGCTGCCCTCGTTCTGGGGGGTGGCATCCTCAACCCGGCGGCCACCGCGGAACCGGAGCAGAGCATGACCGCTATCCAGATCATCCCGCTCGTCATCCTCGTGGTGATGTTCGTCGTCGCCACAAAGTGGCCGCTGAACATCGGCGTGATGGGGCTGGTGGCGTCGTTCGGCGTCGGCTACTTCATGCTCGGGATGACGGACAAGCAGATCCTCGAAGAGTTCCCGGCCAGCATCGTCCTGACCATCATCGGCGTCACCTACTTCTTCAGCATGGCCCAGCGGAACGGCACCATCGACATCATCGTCCAGACCTGCGTGCGCCTTGTCAGGGGCAAGACCCTGCTGCTGCCGTGGGTGTTCTTCCTGATGGCCGCCGCGCTCACGGCACTGGGCACCTTCTCTCCCGCCGCCGTCGCGCTGCTGGCACCCGCGGCAATCGGCTTCGCCTACGAGTCACGCATCCACCCCGTTGTAATGGGCGCCTTCATTATCAACGGCGCCCACGCCGGCGGCTTTTCGCCCCTGTCCGTGGCCGGCGTGCTGGTGCACAACATCGCGGTTGATAACGGCTTTCCCATCTCCCAGGGCTCACTGTTCATTGCCAGCTTCGCCCTGAACCTCATCCTCTCCGTGCTGACCATTGTGGTGTTTGCCCTCCTGGGCAAGCTGCGCGACGGCGAGGGCGGCCAGCTTGCCGACGTCGACACCGCCCGCGCCGGCCGTCCCCATGGCCAGCAGATCCTCACGCTGGTCCTGATCGCCGCGATGCTGGTGTGCACCCTGGGCTTCCATATGCCCATCGGTTTTGTTGCCCTGTCCGCCGGCCTCGTGCTGGCGCTGATCAACATCAAGGAACACCAGACGTTTATCGGCGGCGTCTCCTGGTCAACGGTCCTGCTGGTGGCCGGCATGATCACCTACGTTTCCCTGCTCCAGCACGTGGGCGTCATCGACACCCTCGCCGAGCACGCCCTCGCACTCGGTGCTCCGCTGCTGGTGGCGCTGGTCCTCTGCTACGTCATCGGCGTGGGATCCGCTTTCGCCTCTTCCACGGCTTTGCTGACGGCGTTCATCCCGCTGGCCGGGCCGCTGCTGGCCACGAGCACCCTGAGCGCTTCCGGAACGGTCGCGGCTCTGGCCATCGCCGCCACCGTGGTGGATGTCTCGCCCTTCTCCACCGATGGTGCCCTGGTGGTTGCCAACGCCCGCGAGAACGACCGCCAGCGTGTCTACAAGCAACTGATGGCGTACGCCGGGGGAGTGGTGCTGGTGGCTCCGGCCCTGGCCTGGGCCATGCTGGTGCCCACCGGCATCATGTAAACCCGGTTCCACCCCCGCACAACAATGGCCCCGACCGCAGCGGACGCTGCAGTCGGGGCCATTTGGCGCGGCGGGGTGGCGCGCGGCAACTGTCTTAAGCGCGTGCCTTGGCGTCGCCCTTGGTCAGGATCAGAGCCAGTGCCACCATGCCGACGCCGAGCAGCAGGTGCAGGATGTTGTCAGCACCGTTCACCGGAACGAAGTTGCCGGCGGTGTCCTGGGGGATCACCAGGCCATAGACGAAGAGGACCAGGTAGATGATGCCGCCGTAGAGGAGGAAGGAGCGGGCTCCGGATGTGGTCTTCGCCAGGACGATGCCGGCCACGCCGAAGAGCAGGTGGACGATGTTGTGCAGGGCCGAGACCTGGAAGAGGCCCAGCAGCATGGCCTCGGAGTGGTGGCCGGCGAGGTGCAGCTGGTCGTAGTTGCCCGTGATCCCCGGTATGAAGCCCAGGACGCCGACCAGCAGGAACACTGCCCCCACGGCCATCGACGCCTTTTGCACGTTGGTGCGGGTTGCCACACCGGTGTTCGTGTGTGTTGCCATGGTGATCTCCTGTATGCGATGTCTGTTTATGAGCCAGCTGGTTTTGCCTGCCAACCCAAGGGGTTACGCCTGCTATTCGCTCTGTACCGCATCGCGGATGGGTTTGTTGCGGAAACAAAAGTGAAGGGCTGGACGGAGGCAAACGGCGCGTCCCGCCGTCGCGCTACATTTCGAAGCCATACCGCACCCGGTGTTGGTGAATCCACAATCCAGTCTCGATTGCTGCGGCCAGGAGGTCCGCGTCGTAAGTGACCAGGTGGGTAGCAAGTGGAGTGTGCGGAGAAACGTTGCCCCGGGCTCTGCCGCGAAGTCGCTGACAGGATTCCCGGCGCATTATTCGAAGTGCTGGAAGGTCAGGGCCATCAGCCCTTCCAAGAGGTTCCGGATCAGTGGAACGCCCGGGTAGGTGCCTTTTGGGAGAGCGTCGATCCGGCCCCTGAACTGTGAACTCCTGGGGCAGTAAGGGCCCTGCATCGGCCGGTGGTAATCGCTGCCCGAAATGTCCTGTAGTGTTGATCCTGTTGTTGTGTTTATGCAGTTGGTAGTTCAGGCAGTACGCGCGGTCGAAAGTCCGCGTTCTTCTGAAGTAGCGGTTTTGAACACCCCACACCGGAGGACCCGAAAGTCGGGACTTTTCCTCCACCTTCACGAAGGACAAAAATAATGGCTACTGGTACCGTCAAATGGTTTAACGCTGAAAAGGGCTTCGGCTTCATTTCCCCCGATGACTCCTCACAGGACGTTTTCGCACACTACTCTGCGATCGCTTCCTCCGGCTTCCGCTCACTCGAAGAGAACCAGAAGGTTTCCTTCGAAACCGAGCAGGGCCCCAAGGGTCCCCAGGCCGTAAACATCCAGTCCCTCTAATTTCTTAGGGAAACTGGGGCCTCAGGGTTTCAAAGTTTGAAAGCAGGGCCGGTCACTGACCGGCCCTGCTTTTTGTTAACCCAGGTGTTTGGTTCGGCCTGTTCAGCCATTGGTGCCGCTGCGCCAGGAAGGCCGCCAGCGCAGGGTTGTCGATCTCCTTCGCCAGCCAGGGAACTGCCTGTGCTGCCCCTTCATCACCGAGCATGGCCCGATGGGACTGCCCGCGCACCACGAACTCCCGCATCCCGCTTCGGCTCGCCAGCTCTACCAGCCGCTCTACGAAGGCAGCAGCACGCGGTGACCGGCTGGCAACGGACACTTCCGCCGCCGTATCCGGCAGCCGGGCCGAATACCAGAGGTACCACGGTTTGGGTTTGAGGCCCCGGTCTATCCAGTGCTCGGCAGCTGTGAGATCGCCGTGCTCCACGAAGAGCCGAGCCTCGGCACCGGCTGCCAAGGCCATGTAGCAGTGATCGCCGGCCAGTTCGGCCATCACCCAGGAGCGGTCGATCAGGCCCGCTGCCTGCTCCAGCTGCCCGGCGGCCAGGTAGGTCTCTCCGCGCACCCCGGCCACGAACGGCTCGAAGGCCGTCCAGTGTTCCTCCGCGATCCAGACCAGTGCCCGGTCCAGGGAGATGGCCGCCTGCTCGAGCTCTCCGCGGAGCAACCGAACACGGCCCAGCAGCGCCTCGCTGAATGCCTGCTGCCGGCGGTTCCCCACAGCCTTGGCCAGTCTTCCGGACTCCGTCAGCGCGGTCACGGCGGCTTCATACCGTGCGGTGTCTGAGGCCAACATGCCCTGGATCGCGAGCACTCTCGCCTGTTCGTCCGGGAATCCCTCGGCCGCCAGCATCGCCCGGTCCAGCCAGCCGGCAGCGCGGTCCGGAACACCCCGCTGCACGGACAGGTAGCCCAGCTCGCGGTACGCGGCAGCGGCAGTCCGGGAAGCGCCGTCGGGCCCTTCCGCCTGCAGTGCACGGTGCAGGAAGTCCGCCACCTCAGCGCCGCGGCCGCCCGCCTGATGGATCAGCGCCGCGGACAACGTCACCAGGGACTCGGCGAGCAGATGGGTGTTGCCGGTGCGCTGGGCCAGCACCACTGCGAGCCGCAGCTGCTCCAGCCCCCGGTCCACGGCTCCCGCCCAAAGTGAAGCACCGCCGGCGTCGAGATAGGACCGCACTGTCGCTTCGGTTGCCGGCATTCCGGGATCCGCCTCCGGAGCGGCAGCGGAAAGTGCCCGACGGATTTCCGAGGGCAGCGGCAAGCCGAGCTCCTGCCGGTAGAGGTTGCCGCACTTGGAGACGTGCTCGTGGGCCCGGCGGTGCTCACCCAAAGCCACGAGCGCCTTGACCAGGACGGCGTTGCTGTCTGCGTGGAAGGGATTTCTTTCCAAAGCCAGGGTTGCAAGCTCGGCCGCCTCCCCGGGAGCGCCGGAAGCCAGAGCCGCCAGGGCTGCCTCGTAGAGCAGTGACTGGACCACGTTATCGAGGCGGTAGCGCTGGTCCGCCAGCCACGAATCGAAGACGGGGCAGTCTGCGAAGGACAACCCCTCCAGTAACTGGCCGGTGAAGCCGCGGGGCTCAAGAGCAGGATTGGCGGCTGAATCCACCACTTCCAGTGCATCGCAGTGCCATGGCGGCAGCAGCTCCAGCTGCAAAGGATCTCCAGCCACCGTGACGCCGTCGAGGGCACGCCGCAACTCGGACAGATTCCAGCGCAGGGCACCGAGGGGATCGGCGGCATCCGGAAACAGCAGCGATGCCGTGCGGGATCTGCTGGTTCCATCGGCCTGCAGCGCGAGGTAGGCAAACACAGCCCATGCTTTGCGGCCTCTGGGCTGGACGGGAGTTGTGCCGGGTGACTCGATGGCGGGGGGACCGAGGAGCCGAATCCAATTCTCGGCCATACGGTTCATGGTACCGCCGGTGGCTCCCGGCGTCTTCGGCGTTCACACGCTTGCTCACACGCCCGCCGCACACACTCAAATCACCAAATCCGCCCACACTCACAAGAGGCACAAAACAATGGAACTGATCGGCTTGCTGCTATTTGTTCTCTGGGTTCTCATCGTTACCATTTGCACCGTCCTGACAGACGGCCGGAGACACCGGGGACACACACCCGACCTCCGCTCCACGAAGCAGTGGTCGGCAGGCAACCTTCCCAGTGAGTCCTATGCATCGCTGCTATGACTGTTGCGTCCGGCAGGTGTAGGCATCGGATGGAACGACGGCGGGAAGCCGGCTAACCTGCCGGCTGCAGCCACGCGCCAAGCAGCAGGGATGGGCCGGTCACAGACCGGCCCATCCCTCTGTTAGCCCTTCCGTTGCTTTCTTGAGCGGGCCCATTGCCCAACTGACTGCGGCATTGGCGGCCGTGGCCCGCTCGGACGCAGCCGGCCAGCACCGTTCCTGCGGGCCCGGCCGACCTCACCGGGAAGCCAGCCACTGCTAGTGCAGCCCCATCGCGTTCCGGACCTCGTCGAGGATGTGGTGCATCCCGGCCTCCGCAGCGACGGCGTCCCCGCCCGCCACGGCAGCAGCAACATCCTCGTGCGCCTGCAAAGCCTCATTCCGCGGCTTGAACGGCATGAGCCCCTGCTGGGTGCGGCTGGTGAGCACCTCGGCCACCATGCCTTCGAGCGCGAGGAACATCTCGTTGCCGCAGCTCTCCAGCAGCAGGCAGTGGAACTCGATGTCGGCCGCCAGGAACGCCTCCAGCTCGCCGGCCTCACCCAGGCGGCGCAGGTCGGCGGCCAGGGACGTCAGCTTTGCCCGCTCGGCCGCACTTGCCCGCCGTGCTGCCCCGGCCGCGGCAATGGGCTCGACGGCGATGCGCAGCTCCGTGAGGCTGCTGTACTGGATCTCGCGCCGGTCCGAGGCCAGCCGCCAGCGCACCAGCTTGGGATCAAAGACGTTCCAGAACCGGCGCTCCTGCACCACGATCCCCACCCGCCGGCGCGAGTAGACCAGGTTCATGGATTCCAGGACCTTCATGGTGTCCCGGGCAACCGTGCGGGAGATCCCGTACTCCTGCTGAAGCCCCTCCAGCGTGAGCCGGCTTCCGGGTGGCAGATCGCCTGAGGCGATGGCGACGCCAACCGCCTCCAGGACGCGTCCCTGCATCGCGGGGGAGGGCCCGCCGTCGTGCGCGTTCTCTGGGTCCAGTGGTGTCGCCGTCGACATCTTTCCTGCCTTCCTCTGCGCCTGCGCGCTGCACCAGCTTAGCGAAAGAAGCCGCAAAGGTATGACTTGTGGCCCGAAAAGATAGTATCTATCGTCACAAATGGTGATACCTTATCTCCAGCGCACTTCCTGAAGCTGCGCACAACGAGCTTCTTCACTAAGCCAACGGCGTCTTCTTCGGAGGTAATACACATGCAGTATCCAGCCACACACCTGGTGGTGATGGGCGTTGCCGGTTCCGGCAAGTCCACCATAGCGGCGGCTCTCTCCCGGCAGCTTGGCTGGGCCTGTGCCGAAGCGGACGAGTTCCACCCGCAGGCCAACATCCAGAAGATGACCCAGGGCACCCCGCTGCAGGATGAGGACCGCTGGCCGTGGCTGCAGGAAATCCAGAACTGGATGACTGCCAAGGCGCAGGCGGGAGACAGCACAGTCCTCACCTGCTCCGCCCTCAAGCAGAGCTACCGGCAGCTGCTGGCCCAGGCGGAGGGCAGGGTCCTGTTCCTCCACCTTCACGGCGAAGCGGACCTGATCGGCCAGCGCATGCAGGGGCGGGAAGGCCACTTCATGCCGCCCACGCTCCTGCCCAGCCAGCTGGCAACTTTGGAACCCCTGAGTGATGACGAACTGGCTGCCGGAAGCCTCCGCCTGGACATCTCGAAGTCCCCGGAAGAGCTGGTCAGGACCATCATCGCATCGCTGCAGCTTTCCGAAGACCCCACTTCCTAGAGCCGTTCGGCTTCACATTTCCCCAATAAATTCTGTTTCAAAGGAGAACCATGGTCATCGAAGGATGGACCCAAACGCTGGGCGCAGGCCCCCTGCTGCTCATCGCTGCGGCCGCGATTGTCGCGCTGCTGTTCCTTATCATCAGGTTGCGGATGCACGCGCTGATCGCCCTGATCGTCATCAGCCTCGCCACTGCCTTTGCAACGGGAATCCCCGCCAACCAGGTGGTGCCGGTGCTGATCAACGGCTTTGGAACAACGCTGGGCACTGTTGCCCTGCTCGTCGGCCTGGGCGCGATGCTCGGCCGCATCGTCGAAACCAGCGGCGGCGCCAAGGTCCTCGCTGATTACCTGATCGGCGTCTTCGGCGAAAAGCGGGCGCCCTTCGCATTGGGCCTGGCGTCCCTGATCTTCGGCTTCCCCATCTTCTTCGACGCCGGCCTGGTGGTTATGCTGCCCGTCGTCTTCGCAGTTGCCCATCGCCTCGGCGGGGGAGTGCTCCGCTACGGCCTGCCCGCCGCCGGCGCGTTCTCCGTGATGCACATCTTCCTGCCGCCGCACCCGGGCCCGGTGTCCGCCGCAGCCTTCTTTGACGCGAACGTGGGCCTGGTGATGATCGCCGGCCTCATCGTGGCCATCCCCACGTGGTATGTCACGGCCTACCTCTTCGGCCTCTACACCGGCAAGAAGCTTGTCCTGCCCGTGCCGGAACTGCTGGGCCACGCCAGCGCCGAAGCCGAGTCCCACCCGCCGCGCTTCCGCACGATTGTTGGCCTGCTGCTCCTGCCGCTCCTGCTGATCTTCATGAACACCGGCCTCAACACGCTGGCCTCCTCCAACGTCCTGCCCGAAGGCGTCAAGGACGAACAGTGGTACCAGATCCTGCGCACCATCGGTGAAACCCCGGTGGCCCTGCTGATTGCCGTCCTGGTGGCGGTGTACGTCCTGGGCAAGCGCCGAGGAACTGATGGCGGTGCCATCGAGAAACTGCTCGAGTCCTCCCTGGGGCCGGTCTGCTCCGTCATCCTCATCACCGGCGCCGGCGGCATGTTCGGTGGTGTCCTGCGCACCTCCGGCATCGGCGCCGCACTGGCCGACGTCCTGGGCGACCTGGGCATCCCGCTGATCCTGGCCGGCTTCCTGATCTCCTCGATCCTCCGTATCGCCCAGGGCTCCGCCACCGTGGCACTCACCACCACCGCCGGCCTCATCGCCCCCGCCGTGGCGCTGGCCGGACTGAACGGGATGCAGGTGGCCGCGCTGGTCATCGCCGTGGCCGCCGGCTCCGTAGTGGTTTCCCACGTCAACGACTCCGGCTTCTGGCTGGTGGGCCGCTTCTTCGGCATGGATGTCAAGACCACACTGAAGACCTGGACCGTGATGGAAACCCTCATCGGCGTCATGGGCTTTGCCATCGCCGCCGTGATCTTCCTGCTCGCCGGACTGGCGGGCTAGTTTCCCCCAACTGACTCGCAGTTGACGTCGTGAAAACGGATATTCACGACGTCAACTGCGGGCTCTTTCGTTTAAGGGGTTACGCCTGCAGGCCGGGGACGCCGTCCTCGATCTTGAAGGAGCGCAGGGTCCTGACCGGGGAGCCCGGCGTCGTGACATGGTCCAGCACACGGAAGTCGGCGGTCATCGCGTCCTTGGTAATCTTCGTGTTCACGTAGCCGCGGGAATCGTTGTAGAACTTCAGATGCGGGTTCCAGGCCATCGTCGGATCCGTGGTAGAGCCCGTGCCGTTGCCGGTGGACGTGATGGACGTGCACACGAGCTCTGAACCGACCACCGGCGACGCGGGGTCCTTGTAGTCCACCTTCAGGTCGTTGGCCCAGTTGCGGTGCACGTCGCCGGTCAGTACGACGGCGTTACGCACCTTCGCATCCACCCAGCCCTGGGTGATGCGGCGGCGGGAGGCAGCGTACCCGTCCCAGCCGTCCATGGAGACATCGTCCACCTCGAGGGCCTGCGCGCGGTCCCGCTCGGCGAAGAACACCTGCTGGCCCAGGATGTCCCAGCGCTGGGTAGAATCCCGGAACCCGTCCAACAGCCACTTTTCCTGCTCGGCGCCGGTGATGGTGCGGTTCTCCGCGAGGCGCTCGGCCACGTTCTTCCGCCAGCCGTCGCCCGCGAGCTGGTCGTCGCGGTACTGCCGGGTGTCCATCATGTGGAAGTTGGCCAGCTGGCCCCACTGGATGGTGCGGTAGATCTTCATGTCGAATCCGGCCGGGACGGACGAGGTACGCAGCGGCATGTTCTCGTAGTACGCCTGGAACGCGGCGGCGCGGCGCTGGCGGAAACGCTCGGTGGTGTCGTTGAGCTGGCCGGCATCCCGGTTCTCGGGGATCTCGTCCGCCCAGTTGTTGTCCACCTCGTGGTCATCCCACACCACCAGCCACGGCGCGATGGCGTGGGCGGCCTGCAGGTCGGCGTCGGACTTGTACTGGGCGTGCCGCTGGCGGTAGCCCTGCAGGGTGGTGGTCTCGGGGCCCTGGTGGTCGCGCGGGTTGCCGCCGCCGATCACGTAACTGTCCTTCTTGTACTCGTACAGGTAGTCGCCCAGGTGCAGCACCAGGTCCGGGTGGTCCTGGGCGGCGAGGCGGCTGTAGGCGGTGAAGTAGCCGTGCTCGTACTGCGAACAGCTGGCGAACGCCATGGCCAGTGCGGCCGGCGTCTCGTGCAAGGCCGGGGCGGTCAGTGTGCGGCCCACCGGGCTGATGTGACGGCCGCTGCGGAACCTGTAGAAGTATTCACGGCCCGGCTTGAGGCCCTTGAGCTCCACGTGGACGGAGTGGGCGGTTTCGATCCGGGCATGTTCGACGCCGCGGGCTACTACCCTGCGCATACTTGGGTCTTCGGAAACCTCCCAGGCCACGGGGACCTGGCGCGACGGCATGCCGCCCAGGCCGTCCTCGGCCAGGGGGTCCAGCGCGAGGCGGGTCCAGATGACGAAGCCATCAGGCCACGGCTCACCGGAGGCGATGCCGAGCAGGAAGGGATCGGTGCGGAGGCCGGCGTCGTCAGCGATTGAGGTGGCGACGGCGGCACCCGGCAGGGCGCCGACGAGGCCGGCCCCGAGGCCGGCGGAAATCAGGGATCTGCGTGAGATGTTGTCCATGCGTTCGACCGTAGGGAGGCCGGTTGGACAGGTTCTGAGGAGGACGTGAATGACCGGTTAATTACGTGACAAAAGCTGTCGTGAACTACTTCCCCGCTGTCCGGGCTTTTGAAGCCTTCGGCTCCTTCGGCGGAAGCTCCGCCACATACTCGAAGGCTTTGTGGATCCAGGCCTTCGCCCGGGCGTCGTCGCCGTCACCTTCCTCATTCCACATCTCCGGGAGGCCGGTGTAGCCGCCCATCGGGCGCCCGGCAGGCCCAAAGGGGACGGTCCGCTCAGAACCTTCGAGTTCCTGCCGGTCCTCCGGGGAAAGCTTGATGCCGACCGTAGGCCCGAACAGTCCCGCGAACATGTTGCCGTTCACGAACGCGCCCAGGTTGCGGAACATCGGCTTGACGGTGACGTCCGGGTGGTCCGGAACCAGGGACCGGAAGCGTTCCTTGTCCTCATCTGTTGCTTTTGGCATCTCCATGGCGGTTCCTCCCCGAGGTTTGGCTGTTGTGTGCAGGATATGCCGTGGCGAGGCTGGCGGTACAGCAACCGGGCACTCAGGCGCGTGAGGGGAACACCCGGCGCGCCGCCGTCGTTGTGCCAAAGGCAGTGCGCACCATCCGGGCGCTGACGCCTTCCCCGACCAAAGGACATCCCTTGACTCCTCGCACCATCGTGATCACCGGCGCCAGCGACGGCATCGGCGCAGCAGCCGCCCGGACGCTGGCGGAGGCAGGGGAGCAGGTGGTGATCGTTGGGCGTTCCGCGGAAAAGACCCGGACCATTGCCAAGGAGCTCAACGCCGACTACTTTGTCAGCGACTTCTCCGAGCTCGAGCAGGTCCGCACGCTCGCCGCGCAGCTGAAGTCCGACTACCCGCGCATCGACGTCCTAGCCAACAACGCCGGCGGCATCATGGGCAGGCGCACGCTCACCGTGGACGGCAACGAGTCCACGTTCCAGGTCAACCACCTCGCGCCGTTCCTGCTCACCGGCCTGCTGATGGACAAGCTCACCGCCAGCAACGCCAAGGTCATCAACACCTCCAGCGCCGCCAACGGCTTCGGCAAACTCGACCTGTCCGACCTCACCGCCGAGCGCAGCTACTCCACCAACCGCGCCTACGGCACCGGCAAGCTCGCCAACATCCTTTTCACCTCCGAGCTGGACCGCCGCTACGGGGACCAGGGCGTCACGACGGCGGCGTTCCACCCGGGCGTGGTCCGCACCAATTTCGCGGCCGAGTCCACCAGCCCCTTCCGGCACGCGTACAAAACCGTGCTCAACCGGTTTATGCTCACCCCGGACCAGGGTGCCGACACCCTGCTCTGGCTCATCAACGGCATGCCGGGCAAGGACTGGTTCTCCGGGGCCTTCTACACCAAGCGCGCCTTGGCCAAGGCGAACCCCCAGGCGTACGACGCCGGGCTGGCGCGCGGGCTGTGGGAGAAGAGCGAAGAGTTGGTTGGAGCTACTTCCTAGACGTCAAGAGCCGTAGCCCAGAGGCGGCGGGGAGGACTACACTTCTGCCCACCGGTCAGTAGCGTCGCTGAGGGCAGGAGAATCAAGTGCGGAACTTCCTCTTTGCAACCCTCGACGCCGGCGGGAACGTGCCACCCGCGGTGGGCATTGCCCGCGAACTGATAAGTCTGGGGCACCGGGTGCGTTTTCTGGGTGAACCCCGGCAGGCTGCTGCGATAGAGGCATCGGGCGCCGAGTTTCTGGCGTACCACCGTTCGCCGGGGATGGACCCGACAGAGCAAATGACCGCACTGCGTGAAATGTCGATGATGCTGACCGTGTTTGCGAGCGCCGGAGTCGCACAGGACGTGGTGGAAGAAGCGCGGAAGGAACCCCCGGATGTGGTGATCGTGGACTGCCTGCTGCTGGGCGCGGTGGCCGCCGCGGTGAAGGCCGGGTTCCGCACAGTGCCCCTGGTGCACAGCTTCTACGCATTTTTCAATGGCCCCTTCCGGCGGAATCCCCTCACGCCTGCGCTGGCCCTTCGCGGCTTGGGCCCGGGCAGGGTCATGAAACAGAGCCACCGGATTCTGGTGGCCGCGGATCCGCACCTGGACCCGGCAAGCAGGCTGAACGGGCACGGCAAGGTGGTCTGGTCCGGTGCGGTGGTGGACGTCGACAGGCCGGCGCAGCAGCTCATGCCCGGTGCCACGCCACGCGTCCTGGTCAGCTTGTCCACCACGGCCTTCAACGGGCAGGAGGCCTTCCTGCAGAAGGCCATGAACGCGGTGGCCGGTTTGCCGGTGGAGGTGATCCTGACAACCGGGCCTGCCATTGCTCCGGCGTCGATCCAGGCACCGAAAAACGTTACAGTCCACCGGTACCTTCCGCACAAGGAGGTGATGCCTGACTGCGTTGCCGTGCTTGGACATGGCGGGCATGCCACCACGATGCTCGCCCTGGCGCACGGACTGCCCCTGGTGATCGCGCCGATGCACCCGATGCTCGATCAGCGGATGGTGGGCCAGGTGGTGCAGGATGCCGGAGCCGGACTGCTGATCAAGCCTTCGGCCTCCGCAGATGAGATCGCCAGCGCCGTTGAAAAGGTCGTTAGCCTGCCGGCCTTCGGTGCGGCGGCGGAAAGTGTGGGACGGCGGCTCCGCGAAAGCCGCGGAGCCCGGACCGGTGCGCGTACGCTGATAGAAATGGCCACCTGAAGGACCCACCCTTGTATATTCCCGCGCACTTCGCCGCAGACCCGCACGCCGTGCAGCAACTCCTGGCCCGGCCGGGTGCGGCCAATCTGGTCACGATGACGGACCAGGGCTTGCTGGCCACGCTGCTGCCCTTCGTCTATGAGCCGTCGGCGGGGGAGCTCGGCGCACTGCACGGCCACCTGGCCCGGAACAATCCACAGTGGTCCAGCGCCCCTATCGGCGAAGCGCTGGTGATCATTGAGGGACCGGATGCCTATATCTCGCCGTCCTGGTACGCGTCCAAAGCAGAGCACGGGCGGGTGGTGCCCACCTGGAACTACACCACGGCTCACGTCTATGGGGAACTCAAGATCTATGACGACGCCGAATGGCTGGCCCGGCACGTCCGGCGCCTGACAGGCCTGCACGAGGGGGAACGGGAGCACCCCTGGTCGGTGGATGACGCGCCGGAGCGGTTTATCGCCGGACAGTTGCGTGCGATCGTGGGCGTGGAACTGGTGATCAGTAGGGTCGAGGCGAAGGAGAAACTCAGCCAGAACCGCTCAGACTCTGACGTGCAGAGTGTAGTTGCCGGTCTCCGCGCCACTGGGCAGGAAGCCAGCGCAGCCGCCGTCGAGCGGGTGCGCCGGGGCTGATCCCTACCCGTCCAGCCGCCCGTAAGTGCTGATCACGTTGCCCTTGCTGGTGCGGGACTGGTCCTGCAGGACGAGCCGGGTGGTGGGGTCGCCGTCCTCGAAGAGGCGGCGGCCGCTCCCGGCCACTACGGGGTGGGTCATCAGAGTAAGGGAATCCAAAAGTCCAGCGAACAGCAGCTGCCGGGTCACTGAGATGCTGCCGCACACGGCGATCTCGCCGCCGTCGCGCTCCTTCAGCTTCCCCACAAACTCCTCCAGTGGGGCATCCATCAGCTGCGAGTTCTGCCACTCCAGCGGCTCCTTCAACGAACGTGATGCCACAAACTTCTCCACCGGGTTGATGAAGGCGGCAAAGTCCTCGTCCACCGAGGCGTTGGGCCAGTAGGCCGCCCACTCCTGGTAGCTGACGCGGCCCAGCACCACCGTGTCCACGGTTTCCATCATCCGGGTCAGGCCCACGCCGAGTTCGTCATCGAAGCTGTCGAACTGGAACTTGTACGGATCCGACACCACCCCGTCCACGGAATGAAACAGGCCGGCAGTGACTTTACGCATGAGGACCTCCAGGGTGGCGCCAACGGTACGGGCAGGCCGGCGGCGGGGCCGGACAGCACCACCGTAATGGGTGGTTCACCGGCAGGGAAGAGGGCCTCCATCGGCGCCACGGGGCAGACACGCGTTAGGTTCGTCACCACCCCCTGCGTGTTGCCGGAATTCGCGGCCCGGCAGCCCCATACTTGTCATGAGCGGCTGTTGCCGTGCCCCGGCCAGGCAGGAGGAAGTGCATGGAAACCCTGAAGAAAATCGTGTCCAACCAGTATTTCCCGGCCGGTGCCGTACTCACCGCCGTGGTCCTTTTCTGGGCCGTGGGACTTTTGGGCGGGTTGTCCCTCCTGCACAACAACCAGCCCCCGCTGACCACCCTTACGTGGATACTGTTCGTCTACGGAGCGGCGGTGCTCACCCCGCTGGCCGGCGTGGTGGCAGCCCTGGACCTGGTCCGGCGCTGGAAGCGGAACCGGGCTGCCGCCGAAGCAGGCGCTGTGGATGCACTCGAGGCCTTCGAGGAACCGGAAGCAGCTTATGTTGAGCCAGCACCCGGGACAGAACAGGCCACTGCCCCGGCAACCACGCCATCCCCGGCACAGCAAGCCGCGCCCGTTGCACCCAAGAAGAGCGCGAAACAGCCCGGACGCAAGCAGGCAGCCTAAAGCGACCCTGAAGGCCCGCTACCTGGCCTTCACTGCGTTAAGGGCTTCCTCGGCGTGGCGCAGGGCGTACTCCAGCCGATCACCGGGCTCCGGCAGTGAGAACAGATATCCCTGCAGGGAATCACACTCCAGTGCCGTGAGGTAGTCGGCCTGCGCTGTGGTCTCCACTCCTTCGGCCGTCACCGTCAGGCCCAGGCTGTGGGCCATGTTGATCATCGAGCTGAGGATGGGCAGCCGCTCGGCGCCCGTGCGGACCATCGACACAAACGTCTTGTCGATCTTCACCGTGTCCACCGGCAGGTCCTGCAGCCGGCCCAGCGAGGAATAGCCGGTTCCGAAGTCGTCCAGGGCAACCCGGGCTCCCGAGTCCCGCAAGGTGCTGAGCTGCCTGATCAGGTTGCAGTCGGCGTCGAAAAAAACGCTCTCGGTCACCTCAATCACCAACTGGTAGGCGGCCACTCCGCTGGCCTGGGCAAGGCGGAGCACCTGGTCGGCGAAATCCGGTTCCTGCAGCTGGACGCCGGAAACGTTCACGGACAGGGACCGGGACGGGTCCTCACTGAGCCAGGACGCCAGCTGCACCATGCCAAGGGCCATCACCTCCGCGCCGATCTCGCCGATCAGCCCCGTGCGTTCAGCCAGCGGGATAAAGATCGACGGCGGTACCCGCTCGCCGCCCCTGTCCCACCTCGCCAGCGCCTCGAACATCACAACCTGGCCCATGCGGTGTGAGACAATCGGCTGAAAGTCCACCGTGATCTCGCCCTGCGCTACGGCCAGCTGCAGCCCGCCTTCCATGTCCGTCCGCTGCACCAGGGCCGCCATCATGTCCGGGTGGAACCTCAGGAAGCGGTTCTTGCCGGCGGCCTTCGCTGCGTACATGGCGATGTCAGCCCGGCGCAGGAGTTCGGAGGCCCCCACGTTTTCCTGGCCCAGGGACGCGAGCCCCAGGCTGAGGCTTGGCCGGAGCACGGTGCCGTTGATGGTCACCGGCACATGCAGGCAGCGGACAATGCAGGCGGCAATGGCATCCGCGTCCGGGCAGGCCGTCAGCAGCACCACGAATTCATCGCCGCCGAGCCGGGCCACCACGTCCGCGGAGGGGACGCAGCCCCGCAGCCGGCGGGCCACCTCAACCAGCATCTCGTCGCCGGCCTGGTGCCCCAGGATGTCGTTGACTTCCTTGAAGTCGTCCAGGTCCAGCAGGAGGACGTCCACAGCCTTCAGCCGTGGCTCAGCGACTGCTTCCGCCAGTCCGTCATTGAAGACAGACCTGTTGGCCAGCCCGGTGAGTGGATCCTGGAAGGCCATGGTGCGCAGCTTCTCCGCCTGGGCGGCGAGGTCGAGCATCGCCTGGTGCGCCTGCTCCTGGGCTTTGCGCCGGGGAGTCACATCCCGGAAGCTCCACACCCGGCCAACGATCTTCTCGCCCACCCGTTGAGGACGCGAGTACCGCTCGAAGGTGCGGCCGTCCTTAAAGTCCAGTACGTCGTGGCTTTCGGCCGCCGGGTTATCCTCCAACTCGCCGATCCTGCCCATAAACGCCACCGGATCCACCAGCTGTGCGACGACGAGACGCATGACGGGTTCCTCGCTGTCGCCTTCCATAAGCTCCGGCGGGATATTCCACATGGTCACGAACTGATCGTTGTACCCGGCCACGTGTCCCTGGGTACTCATCACCAGAATGCCGTCGGCCGTGGACTCCAGGGTGGCCGTCAGCAGGGACATCGCCTCGCGCAGGTCGTCGTCCGCAGCCTTCCGGTGCGAGGTGCCGCGGACGGACAGCAGTAGGGCCGTTTGGGTGCCGGGGCCTTCATGGTCGGAGTCCGGGACCAGTGATGCGGCCACCTCCGCCGAAAACTCGGTTCCGCTGCTGTGTACGCCGTAAATCTCCCGCGGCTGGGGGTGTTCTCCGGGTTGCTCCAGGAGCTGGCGGAAGAGCCCGTCCACTTCGTCGCGGAAGCCCTCCGCGAGCAGCGTCTGATGTTTCCGGCCCGCCAGGTCTTCCCGGCTGGCCCCGAAAAGCCTTTCGGCGGCGGCGTTGGCCATGGTAATGGTGCCGTCCGGCGCCAGGGCGAGGAGCGCGTCGGGGCTGGCGTCCAGCATCGCGCTGAATGCCTGCACTGTAAGACCGCTGCCGTGGCTTTGCGGATTGGCCATGTCACTACCCCCTCGCACATCATAAAGTGCCGATGCCGGAAAATGGCGGGTCCTGCCGAAGCAGTTTTCCTGCGGCGGTTGCAAGGCCGGGGACCTGCCGGTGCGGAGGCACGCAAAAGCGCCGCCCTCCGCATGCGGAGAACGGCGCCTGGCTCTTGAGGAAATTTGTTTCGCGGCTACACGCGGCGGTGGCTGCGGTTGGTGACTGCCCCGTAAATAAGCAGTACGACAATGGACCCCAGAATTGCCAGGAGCCAGGTGCGGATATCGAAGAATTCAGCCAGCCCGCCACCGAAAATCAGCGAGCCGATCCAGCCGCCCAGAATGGCGCCTACAACGCCGAGGACCATGGTGATCACCCAGCCTCCGCCCTGACGGCCCGGCAGGATGGCCTTTGCAATAGCTCCGGCGATCAGGCCCAAAATGAGAAATCCTAGAATGCCCATGCTGTCACTCCTTAATCAGTTAAGTTGTGCCGGGCCCCCATTTCCGGTTCCATAATTCAAGCAGTGTGCCTACTACACTTCAAGACTTATTTATCACGGGATGACTGTCAGTTTGGCCGGCCGGAATGCGCCTTTCCCCGGGCCGGCAGGGCAGCGCGGGGATCAGGGACTCCGGCGGCTTGGGCGCTCTTCGATAGAGTGGATTGTCCCGCCACCTACCTAGGAGCTCCGGCATGTCCAGCCAGCGAACCGTCCGTCCCCGCGCCGTCTTCCTTGACATCGACGGCACCTACGCGGACCACGGAGTGGTCCCGGAGCCCCACGTGGAAGCCGTACGGGCAGCGCGCCGCCGCGGCCACCTGGTCTTCGTCTGCACCGGGCGGCCGCTGTCCATGGTCCCGGAACATCTCCTCGACGCCGGGTTTGACGGAATCATCACCGGCGCCGGTGCCCGAGTGGACCTGGACGGGGTGGTGCTGAAGGACACCCGGTTCAGCCAGGACCTGGCGGCACGCATCGTGGACACGCTGGACGCCAACAACGTTGCCTACATCCTCGAGGCGCCGGAAGCGCTGCATGGAAGGACCGGTGTGGACGAACGCCTGCGGCGGGTGCTCACGCCCGTGTTCGCCGGCAGGTCCCAGCACGACGGCGTCCTCAGCACGGACGTTGATCCCGTGGAAGACATCCTGGGCCCGGTGCAGTACAGCGACAACCTGCGGGGCGCCTCCTTTGCCAAGATCTCCTGCTTTGACTCCCCGGTTCCGCTGACCAGGCTGATGGGCGCAATCGGCCCGGCGGTGGGACTCATTCCAAGTTCGCTGTCTGCGCTGGGCGACTCCGCGGGGGAGATCTTTATGGCCGGAACCCACAAAGCGGTGGGAATCCAGGTGGTGGAGAAGCACCTGGGCCTGAAGCGGGAAGACATCGTGGCCATCGGCGACAGCGCCAATGACATCGAGATGCTTGAGTATGCGGGCGTCGGCATTGCGGTGGAGGACGGCCACCCCAAGGTGCTGGACGTCGCCGACCGGTTCACGCCGGGCCCGGCCGGCAACGGTGTGGCGCTCGCCTTCGCTGGGCTCGGACTCCTGAACTAGCGCTGGGAAACGGCCCCCTCCACAGCCTGCACCCCGGCGCTTCCTGTCCCGAGGCCGCGCACCACCCAGCCTTCAGCCTGCCAGGACGCAGCGTCCAGCGCGTTCCGTGCGTCCAGCACCACCCGTCGTCGTACCAGCCCGCCCGCGACGGCGGGGGAGAGCTGGCGGTACTCGTCCCATTCGGTGAGGAGCAGGACCAGTTCGGCGCCCTCGAGTGCCCGCCCGGTCGAGGCCTCAAACCGGAGGCGGGGGTAGCGCCGCCAGGCGTGGTTGACGGCCTTGGGGTCGGTGACCGTCACGTGTGCACCGGCAGCGGCCAGGCGGTCGGCAACGTCAAGGGCCGGGGAGTCGCGTATGTCGTCCGTGTCGGGCTTGAACGACGCCCCCAGCACGGTGATTGAGCGCCCAGCCAGGCTGCCGCCGCACAGTTCCTGGGCGAGGTCGACGGTCCGCCCGCGCTGGCCCAGGTTCACGGTGTCCACCAGCCGCATCCAGTCATCCACGGCAGCGACGCCGAGGGTTGAGGCCTGGGACCGGAAACTGCGGATGTCCTTGGGCAGGCAGCCGCCGCCGAACCCCAGCCCGGCGTGCAGGTACCGCCCGCCGATCCGGGGGTCCATGCCCATCGCCTCGCTCAGCTCCGCCACGTCCGCGCCGGACGCGTCGCACAGCTCGGCCATGGCGTTGATGAAGCTGACCTTGGTGGCCAGGTAGGCGTTTGCCGCCGACTTGATGAGTTCCGCAGTGGCGAAGTTGCAGACCAGCCGCGGAATCCCGGCCGCAAGCAGCGGCTCATAGACGGCGTCCAGGGCGGCCGTCACGCCGAGCGGCGCGCCGGTCCGGAGGTTGAACGCGGCGGCGCGGCCGCCGTCAACGCCGTACACCAGCCGGTCCGGCACCAGCGAATCCTTCACCGCGGTG
This sequence comes from Pseudarthrobacter sp. NPDC058329, assembly GCF_042879835.1. Classification (NCBI taxonomy): domain Bacteria; kingdom Bacillati; phylum Actinomycetota; class Actinomycetes; order Micrococcales; family Micrococcaceae; genus Pseudarthrobacter; species Pseudarthrobacter sp. NPDC058329. The sequence continues at coordinate 15,395 of NZ_JBHVZR010000019.1, read as the reverse complement.
CCCTGCCGGAGGAATTCAGGGTTCCAGCCCAGCAGCACGTCCGGGCGTGCGGCCAGCACGCCGCGGAGCATGTCCACAGTGCCCACCGGGACCGTGGATTTTCCGACGACGACGGCGCCTGCCGCCAGATGCGGCAGCAGGGCTTCCGCTGCGGAGACCAGGTAGGTGAGGTCGGCTGCGTCGGACGTTTTGTGCTGCGGGGTGCCCACGCACAGGAAGTGAACCTGTGCGCCCTTGGCGGCGGCCGCCGCCGTGGAGAACGTGAGCCGGCCCGTTGCCAGCCCGTCCTGCAGCAGCTCGTCCAGCCCGGGTTCGTGGAAGGGGGCCGCACCGCGCGCCAGCTGGGCAACTTTGCCGGGATCGACGTCGATTCCTACCCCCGTGTGGCCCATGGACGCCAGGGTGGCGGCGTGCACCGCGCCGAGGTAGCCGCAGCCGATGACGGAAATTTTCATAGTTCCGCTCCTGCCCGGGCATCGGTGGACGGTTCCGCTGCCTCCAGCGCCATCACTTGTTCGTAGTGGCGGACCAGCTGACCGCAGAGTGCGGGCCACGTTTTGTCCTGCACCGACGCGTGGGCTGTTGCTGCGAACGCGCGGCGTTTGGCGTCGTCGCCCATTAGGTCCAGGACGTGGGCGCGCATGGCGGAGAGGTCCCCGGGTTCGTAAAGCCAGCCTGTCCGGGAGTTCTCCACCAGGTCCAGGGGACCGCCGCGGCCCGTGGCCACCACCGGAACCCCCGAGGCCATGGCCTCCTGGATGGTCTGGCAGAACGTTTCGAACTCGCCGGGATGGACGAACAGGTCAAAGGACGCCACAGCGCGCGCCAGCTCGTCGCCGCCCAGGAATCCGGTGAATACCGCGTCCGGCAAGGCATCTTCCAGTATTGCCCGCTGGGGTCCGTCGCCCACAATGACCAACCTCGTGTTGGGGATTCCGGCCAGGGCAGCCAGGTCCTCCACCTGCTTCTCCACGGCCAGCCTGCCCACGTAGCCGATGATCCTCTTCCCGCCGGGGGCCACGGAAGCCCGCCACCCGTCGTCACGCTTCTCCGGCGAAAACCGCGCCGTATCCACGCCACGCCGCCACATCTGCACCCTCGGGATGCCGCGGCCGCGCAACTGGTTCAGCGCGAACGTGGAAGGCACCAGGGTGCGGGTGGCGAGAAGGTGAATGTTTTCCACGCGGTTCCAGGCCCAGTTCTCCAGGAACGGCACCCCGTACCGGGCCGCATAGCTGGGAACTTCGGTCTGGTAGATGGCCACGGTGGGGATACCCAGCTGGTGGGCGGCCTGTGCCGCCCGCCAGCCGAGGACGAACGGCGAGGCCAGGTGGACGACGTCCGGTGCGTAGTCGGCAAGGATTCGCTTGACCCGGTACACACCACCCATCGCCACCCGGACGTTTGTGTAGCCCGCCAGAGGCACCGCCGGCAACCGGTGGATCTCAGCGCCCCTCACGCGGTCCGGCGCTTCCCCGTCCAGCGTGGAGGGCGCGATGACCAGGACGTCGTCGCCCCGGTCCTCGAGGTGCTCCAGCACGCGCAGGATGGAATGCGTAACGCCATTCATCAGTGGCAGGAATGATTCAGCAACTATTGCGATCCTCACCCCTTCACGGTGGGCGCGCGGTGTTGCCGCGCGGGGGACCGGATGTGACGCCGGGGGAAAGGTTTGGGAAACAACAGGACTGCCGCCGTCGCTGTTTGAACTCCTGTTTGAACACGGATCAATCACGAATGCTCCGGCAGCGGCGGATTCTATTGACCCTGCCGTTTGGGCGGACTTATGATTCAGGTCACGTGGATGTTGTGAAACGATTCATTAGCGAAGCATAGACCTCAGAGACGCGGTTCATTTATGCAGCAAGATCGCACTAACCTTCCGGAGCCCGGACAGGGAATCCAGCGCGGCGAGCCGGTGCTCTCGCTGACCGGGGCCGCCAAGACCTTCGGCCCCGTGGTGGCCCTTGCAGACGGCACAGTGGAAATCCGGGCCGGGGAGATCCACGCGCTCGTGGGGGAGAACGGCGCCGGCAAGTCCACCCTCGTGAAGATCCTCGCGGGCCTGTATCACCCGGACTCGGGGGACTTCCGGCTCAGCGGCGAGCCGGTGCACTTTCGGAGCGTCGCGGAGAGCAAGGCCGCCGGGATCTCCGTTATCTACCAGGAACCCACCCTGTTCCCGGACCTCACGGTGGCGGAAAACATCTTCATCGGCCGGCAGCCCAAGGGCCGGTCGCGCCTGATCAGCCGTGCGGAGATGCGGCGGCAGGCCACCGAACTGTTCGAACGGCTGGGAGTGCCCATCGATCCGTCCCGCGTGGCGGAAGGGCTTTCCATTGCGGACCAGCAGATCATCGAGATCGCCAAGGCCATTTCGCTGGATGCCACGGTGCTGGTGATGGACGAGCCCACCGCCGCGCTCAGCGGGGTGGAGGTGGACCGGCTCTTTGCCGTGGCCCGCGCGTTGCGGGACAAGGGGACCGGCATCCTGTTCATCTCCCACCGTTTCGATGAGGTGTTTGACCTCTGCGACCGGATCACCGTGATGCGGGACGGCCGCTACATCGCAACGCACCGGACCGCCGAAGCCACCGTGGAAAAGATCGTCCGCGAGATGGTTGGCCGGGACATCGGCACGCTGTTCCCCAAGGCCGAGGCGGAGATCGGCCACACGGTCCTGAAAGTTGACGGGCTCAGCAGGTCCGGGGTTTTCCGGGACATCAGCTTTGAGGTCCGGGCCGGTGAAATTGTTGCCCTCGCCGGCCTGGTGGGCGCCGGCAGGACCGAGGTGGCCCGCGCAGTCTTTGGCATCGACCCCTACGACTCGGGGCAGATCCGGGTGGAGGATAAACCGCTGAAGGCCCGGAACCCCCAGGCTGCCATCGCCGCCGGCCTCGGCTTTGTGCCGGAGGACCGCCGCAAGCAGGGCCTGGTGATGAACCTGTCGGTGGCCCGGAACGTGACGCTCACGCTGCGGAACAAGTTTGTGACGGCCGGGCTCATCAATGGCGGCAAGGAACGCGCGGCCGCCAAGGACTGGAGCAAACGCCTGCAGGTCAAGGCAGGGTCCCAGGAGCACGCCGTCTCCACGCTCTCGGGTGGCAACCAGCAAAAGGTGGTGCTGGCCAAGTGGCTGGCCACAGATCCCAAGCTGCTCATCATCGACGAACCGACCCGCGGCATCGACGTAGGCACCAAAAGCGAAGTGCACCGCCTCATCTCAGACCTCGCCGGCCGCGGCATTGCCATCCTGATGATTTCCTCCGAGCTCCCCGAGGTCCTGGGCATGGCGGACCGGGTCCTCGTGATGCGCGAGGGACGGATTACCGCCCGGCTGGACAGGGCGGACGCGGACCCCGAGTCAGTGATGCACGCGGCCACCTCCCAGGCAGGAGTTACGGAATGAGTGCCACCGTCAAGCACGAGGAAAAGCGCACGACGGCGGGCCGCGCCGGCGGCGGCAGCGGCGGGGTCGGTGCACTGCTGCGGCTGCGTGAACTCCCCGTCCTGATTGCCCTGGTCCTGCTGGTGCTCATCACCTTCCTGAACAATCCGCTGTTCCTTTCCCCGCAGGGAATCAAGGACCTGCTCCTCAACGCCACCATCATCGTGATCCTCGCAGCCGGACAGACCCTGCTCATCATCACCCGCAACATCGATTTGTCCGTCGGCTCCATGCTGGGGCTCGTGGCTTTCGGCACGGGATCGATCTTCGCCGCACTGCCCAACCTTCCCATCCTTGCGGTCCTGCTGCTCGGGATGGCTTTCGGCGCCCTGCTCGGCATGGTCAACGGCTTCCTGGTGACGGTGGCCAAGGTGCCGGCATTGGTCATCACCCTGGGCACCCTGTACGTGTTCCGCGGCTTGAACAACGCCTGGGCCGGCGGAAAGCAGTACTTCGCCGGGGACAGGCCGGAGGCCTTCGGGGCACTGTCCGTGGACACTGTGCTGGGTTTCCCCATCATCACCCTGCTGGCCATTGCGGTGGTGGCGGCGGTTGCGGTGTACATGGCCGGCACCCGTCCCGGCCGTGACCTGTACGCCATCGGCTCCGACCCGGAGGCGGCGAAGGTCCTCGGCATCAAGGTGTCCCAACGGGTGTTCCTGGCCTTCCTGGCCAACGGGGCGCTCGCCGGCCTCGCCGGGGTGCTCTACGCCAGCCGCTTCAACTCCGTGGGCGCCACCACCGGGACCGGGATGGAGCTCGATGTGGTGGCGGCCGCGGTGGTGGGAGGGGTGGCGATTTTCGGCGGCAGCGGGACCGTCGCCGGTGCGGCGCTGGGCGCCCTGCTGCTGACCACCATCACCAGTTCCCTGACCGCCCTTCGGGTGGACAAATTCTGGCAGCAGGCCATCGTGGGCATCCTGATCCTCACCGCCATCGTTATTGACCGCCTGGCCAGCCTGCGGACGGCCAGGAAACTGCGGATAAGCGAGGCACGGAATGTCTGAGACCACCACTCCCGGCGGCACGCCCGCAGCCGTGCCCGTGGCGGACAGTACCAAGCCGCTGGCCACCGAGCCGAAAGGCAGGACTGGAGCTGCACGGATCCTGGCCAGCCGGGACGCGATCACCATCTACGTGCTCCTGGCCTTCCTTATCTATGCCGCTATCGCTATTCCGCGCTTTGCCTCGCCGGTGACCACGGGCTTCCTGCTCCTGGATGTCATCCCCGTCCTGCTGATCGCCATGCCCATGACACTCATCATCGTCACCGGAGAGATCGACCTTTCGGTGGCAAGCATCGCCGGGCTGACCAGCGCCTTGATGGGCGTACTCTGGGCGGGCGGACTGGACATCTGGCTGGTCCTGGCCCTCTGCCTGCTGGCGGGGATAGGTGCCGGCATGTTCAACGGCTTCCTGATCGCCGTCCTGGGCCTGCCCTCGCTGGCGGTCACCATTGGCACGCTGGCCCTTTTCCGCGGCCTTGCCCTGGTGGTCATCGGGGACAATGCGGTAGCCAACTTCCCCCGCCCCCTCACAGCCTTCTTCACCTCCAAGCTCGGTGCCACCGGCATCCCCACGGTGATGATCGGCGTCGTGCTCATCATGGTGTTCTTCGGCGTCCTGCTCCACTTCACGCCCTTCGGGCGCGGGCTGTACGCCATGGGCTACAGCAAGGAGGCCGCCAACTTCGTGGGCATCAACGTGGGGCGCAGCAAGTTCTGGCTGTATGTGGCCTCCGGCGCAGTCTCGGCCCTGGCCGGAATCTACTGGACGCTGCGATACACCAGCGCCAGGAGCGACAACGCCTCGGGGCTGGAACTGGCCGTCATCGCTGCCGTGCTCCTTGGCGGTGTCTCGATTTTCGGCGGCAAGGGCACCATACCCGGCGTGGTTGCCGGTGTCCTGCTGATCGGCAGCCTGAACTACGCCCTGCGCCTGGGGCGGGTGTCCGACGTCGTACTCATCACCGTGACCGGCCTGCTGCTCATTTTCTCCGTGGTGGCGCCGAGCATCGGTGCTGCCGTCCGGGAATGGCAGCACAACCGGCGGGTCCGCCGGAGCTTCAGCCGGGGCATGCCCGCCGGCAGCGCGCCTGATCGAACCTAGAACCGACCGCACAAACGGAAAAGGAAAACAATGATGTTGAACCGAAAAAACACCGGCAGGCGAGCACACCTGGCCCCGCTGGTGGCCATCACTGCGGCCGCAGCCATGGCCCTGACGGCGTGCAGCGGCGGCTCCGGAACAACGGGGGAGACCTCCGCGGCTGTGCAGGAGCAGAAGATCACGTTCATCCCCAAACAGCTGAACAACCCCTACACCGACGTCGTCCTCGGCGGCGGCAAGGACGGCGCCCAGGAAGCAGGGTTCGCCTCCTCCCAAGTGGTGGGCCCCCTCGAAGCCTCGGCGTCCAGCCAGGTCTCGTTCATCAACGCCGAAACCCAGGCGGGCACCAACGTGATCGTCATCGCCGCCAATGATCCCGACGCCGTCTGCACGGCCTTGGGTGAGGCCCGCTCCGCCGGTGCCAAAATTGTAGCGTTCGACTCTGACGCCAACCCTGACTGCCGTGACGTGTTCATCAGCCAGGTGGTGGCCAAGGAAGTGGCGCTGATCCAGACCAAGCTGATCGCCGAGCAAATCGGCGGTTCCGGTGAAATAGCCATTCTTTCCGCCACGGCAAACGCCACCAACCAGAACGAGTGGATCAAGTTCATAGAGGAGGACCTGGCCTCCAACCCGGCCTACAAGGACATCAAGCTGGTGGCCAAAGTCTACGGCGACGACGACGACACCAAGTCGTTCCAGGAAGCCCAGGGCCTGCTGCAGGCACACCCTAACCTGAAGGGCATCATTTCGCCCACCACCGTGGGTATCGCCGCCACCGCCCGGTACCTCTCCACCTCGGCCTACAAGGGCAAAGTGGCGCTGACCGGACTGGGTCTGCCCAACGAGATGCGGCCGTTCGTCAAGGACGGGACCGTCAAGGAGTTTGCGCTCTGGGATCCCGCCCAGCTCGGCTACATCGCGGCGTTCGCCGGCAAGGCCCTCGTGGAGGGGAAGATCACCGGCGCCCCGGGCGAGACATTCACCGCAGGGGAGCTGGGTGACCGGACGGTTGAAGAAGGCGGCCTGGTTATTGTTGGCCCGCCGACGGTTTTCAACGCCCAGAACATCGACCAGTACAACTTCTAGCATTGCGGGGGACGGGCGGGCTCCTACAGCCGCCCGTCCTGCCGCGCCCGCACCGGACCAGACGCGGAATGGAAGGACAGCATGCCCACCAAAAGGAACGCTGCCGCCCTGCTGAAGCCCCATCGGCGGCGGCCCACCCGCATTGGTCTGGTGTCTGGAGGTTTGGGTGCCTACTGGCCTCAGTTCCCGGGACTCCTGCCGCAATTGGAGAATTCAGCCCGGTACGTCACCTCGCGCTTCCGTGGTCTGGACGCGGAGGTTGTTGATGCGGGATTCGTCTCCGATGCCACCCAGGCGGCTGCCGCGGGGGAGAAGCTTCGGCAGGCTGACTGCGACCTGATCGTCATCTTCCTCGCCACCTACCTGACCTCCTCCATGGTGCTGCCCGTGGCCCAGCGCTCCGGAAGCCCGGTGCTGGTCATCGACCTTCAGCCCACGGAGGCGATGGATCACGCGAACTTCGATACCGGCGCGTGGCTCGCCTACTGCGGCCAGTGCCCGGTTCCGGAGGTGGCCAACGTCTTCCGCCGGGCAGGGATCGAATTCCGGTCCGTCTCCGGGCATTTGAAGCAGGAGTCCGCCTGGGAACGGATCAACCAGTGGGTCCATGCCGCGGGCGTGCGCGCCAGGCTGCGGAACGCGCGGCACGGCCTGATGGGGCACCTGTATCCGGGCATGCTGGACGTCGCCACCGACCCTACCACCGTCTCCACCACCTTCGGATCGCACGTGGAAGTGCTCGAATTCGATGACCTGCGCGAGCGCGTCACTGCGGTGACCGACGCCGAGGTGTCCGGGCGGCTCGCCCTGGCGCGGGAACTGTTTGTGCTTGATGAGTCCGTCAACGGGGACGAGTTCGCCTGGGGCGCCAGGGTGTCGGTGGGCCTGGACCGGCTGGTGGAGGACTTCGACCTGGACTCGGTGGCCTACTACCACCGGGGACTTGCCGGGGAGCAGCATGAGCGGTTGGGCGCCGGAATGATCCTGGGCTCCTCCATCCTCACCGCCCGCGGAATCCCCATGGCGGGGGAGTATGAGCTGCGGACCTCCATCGCCATGCTGGCCGCCCAGGCCATCGGTGCGGGCGGTTCCTTTACCGAGATCCAGGCCCTGAACTTTTTCGACAACGTGGTGGAGATGGGGCACGACGGGCCCGCACACCTCGCCGTCTCGTCAAGGGATCCACTCCTGCGCGGCCTCGGCGTCTACCATGGCAAGCGCGGCTGGGGGGTTTCCGTGGAGTTCGACGTCCAGCCCGGTCCGGTCACCACCTTCGCGGTGGGCCAGGACCCCGACGGCAGCTACGTCTTTGTCACCTCGGAAGGGACAGTAGTTCCGGGCCCGTTGCTTGCCATCGGGAACACCACCTCACGGGTGGACTTCGGCGGCGATCCCGGCCTTTGGGTGGACCAGTGGAGCCAGTCCGGAACCGGCCACCACTGGGCGCTCTGCCTGGGTCACAGGGCGGCCGACATCAAGGCTGCCGCCTCCCTTCTGGGCATCGAGCACCGGCACGTTTCACTCCGCCCGGAGCCGTGACTTTTTTCCGGCAAAACGGCTCGTCAGGACCTTTTTGCTGCGTCCATCACAAAAAAATTACTAAGTAGACTTCCCTTTTGATGCTAAGCATGCTTACGGTATGGGGGCAGTCAGCGGAAAGCCTTCAGCAGAGGGGGCGGAGGCCGAGTACCGGAAATTCGGTGCCGGACATCCATTGCTGGCTAGACCCAGCGCAACGACACATCCAAGGAGACGTCATGCTCAACAGGGAAAACATTGAAAGCCTGCTCAACAAGGGCGGCAACGTGATCGGTTCAGATGGCGAGAAGATCGGTCCGATCGGACAGCTTTACGCAGATGACGACACGGGCGAGCCCACATGGGTGACGGTCAAGACGGGGCTTTTTGGCACTTCCCAGTCATTCGTTCCCGTCGAAGGCGCCCACAACCAGGGCGACGACCTGGTGGTTCCGTACAGCAAGGAGCACGTCAAGGACGCCCCGCGCGTCGACGTCGACGGACACCTCACCCCCGAGGAAGAGGACCGCCTGTACTCGTACTACGACCGCGGTGCCCGGACGTATTCCGACGCCCGTGACGACACCCGGAACGACGTGGATCTGCAGGGCGACGCTGACCTGAACGCCGGCACCCCCAACGCGGGCACCGCGGGCTACGCATCAGGCACCGGCGCCGCCGGTCACGCGTCCGACCGCGACACGGTGGGCCACGACACCTCCGGGCCCACCACCGATGACGCCATGACCCGCTCCGAAGAGCAGCTCCACGTCGGCACCGAGCGTGAAGCTGCCGGCCGGGCCAGGCTCCGGAAGTACGTCACCACGGAAAACGTCACCAAGACGGTTCCCGTGCAGCGCGAAGAGGTCCGCCTGGAGCGGGAGCCCATCACGGACGCCAACCGCGGAGCGGCCCTTGACGGCCCGGACATCAGCGAAGAGGAACACGAGGTGATCCTTCACGAGGAGCGCCCCGTGGTGCAGAAGGAAACGGTTCCGGTTGAGCGCGTCCGCCTGGACAAGGACGTTGTCCAGGAAGACGTGACGGTCAACGAGGAAGTCCGCAAGGAGCACATCGAAGCCGACGGCGACGGCGTCGACCGCGACCTGCGGCGCTGACGCTCACCGCCAGCCTGCTGAAGCGCCGTTGAACGGACCGGCGCTGACGCAACCGCACAGCGCAAGGCGCCGGGAGTCCACTTGGGGGCTCCCGGCGTCGTTGTGCATGCGGAACTTTCCATTTTTGCCGGGCCAGCCTGCTGCTGGTGCGGGCCGGCCGCGGAATGCTGGCGCAGCCGCACATACAGCGGCGACTGCACCAGCCAGTAGGACGAATATCTTCAGAACTTAGGGTTCTTCTCTCATTCGCGGCTCCTGTTTCCCGGTTTACGGATTCCGGGCTATGCCCTGTTGGCGGCCGAATTCCGCGAGAACAGCCAGCCAGCACCAATCATCACGATGCCCAGCACCAGGTGGGTCCAGTTGTCCATCATGTTCAGCGACAGGAAATTAGCCGCTGAATCCACTCCGACAATGAGCCCGAAGATAGCCAGGACGATGTACAGCGCGCCTGCTCCCAGAAGGAAGTTCCGTGCACCGTGTTCTGTGCGGGACATGGCCCAGCCGGTTGCGCCGATGGCCAGCTGCACGATGTTGAGCAGCATGGACACCTGGAACAGCCCAAGGAACATGGCATGCGAAGCCGGTCCGAGGAACATCAGTTCGCTGTACTGTGTGGTGACCCCGGGGATGAAGCCCAGGACACCCACCAGCATCAAAACAATACCCACACCCATACCCGCGTTTTGGACGTCTGCCCGCCCAAAGTGAACGCCGTGTGCATGTGGGGATGCGGTAGTCATTATTTTGCCTCCAACCACTAATGTGGACGGTTAAATTTTACGGCGGTCCTCAGGGAAAAGCGCCGGTGCAAGGCCCCATTGCCCACGCAGCCGGCTCCGGGGTTGCGCCTGTCGGTCACGGGCCGGGCCGGGCCGGCGTGACACCATGGACAACGATGAAACTGCGCGCTGATCAGACCGGAGACCGTGGCCTTCCCATGCCCTTGTGGCTGCAGGGTGCCCTCGAAACGGCCCAGGCAGCCATCATTTCCGCGCTGGTGGTGCTTGCTCCGATTCTTGCCGTCTGGGCAACCGCCGGATTCCAGGACAGCGCCGTCGACTTCCTCGCGCGCCTGGCCGGGCAGTCCTGGCTGCTGGTCCACGGCGTTCCCCTGGAACTCACCGCCGCCGGATCGGACACCGCCGCCGCTTCCGGGGCCGGGCTGCTCACGCTCATCCCACTCGGCCTGACGCTGATCCCTTTCCTGCTGGCCTGGCGCGCCGGCCGCCGGCTGGCCCGGGCCTCCTACACGGACCAGCTCTGGCAGGCACTCCTCGGGTCCTGGGTGGTGTACTCGGCCTTTGGAACGGCGACAGGCTTTATTTGCCGCACGCCCGACGTCGGCATCAATGCATGGCACGCGATGTTCATCCCCCTCATTCCCTACGCCCTGGGCATGGTGATCGGCGCCCGGCGTGAAGCAGGGTCCTGGAGCCGGCTGATCGGCGTCGACGCTGTGGACTGGATCTCCCGGACCAGCCAGCACTCGCGCTGGGCAGGCTCCTACCTCGCCTCGGCGGGAAAGGCCGGTTGCGTGGCGGTGCTTTCGGCCCTGGCGCTGGCCGCGCTCCTGCTCGCCGTTGATCTTTTTATCCACTGGAACCTGGTCCTTGCGGTCTATGAAGCGCTCGACGCCGGCGCGGTGGGAGGTGCCGCCCTCACCATCGCGCAGCTGGGCTTCCTGCCCAACCTCGTGGTGTTTGCGTTGGCCTGGACGTCGGGCTCCGGCCTGGCCATGGGCGTCGGTTCCCAGGTGGGCCCGTTGGGCACTGCCGTGGGTCCGCTGCCCTCGATTCCGGTGCTGGCCGCCATCCCGTCCGGCTCCCTGGAGTACGCCTTCGTTGCCCTGATCGTCCCGGTCCTGGCCGGTGTCCTGGCGGGCTGGTGGTTCCTCCGTGAAGGAGAGAACCACTTCGACGAGTGGCTCGCCATCAAGATCCGGGCCCGCTGGTTCACAGCCACCGTTTCAACCCTGGTGCTCGGCGCGCTGTGCGGACTGGCCGCCGGGCTGCTGACCGCCTGCCTGGCGTGGCTTGCTGGCGGCTCGGCGGGCATCGGGCGCCTCACGGACATCGGTCCCGACCCGTTTTGGACGGGAGTCTGGCTGGCCGCCGAAGTGGGCGCCGGCGTCGTGATTGGCTACGCGGCCGGACCGTGGCTGGAACGGGAGCAGGCGGCAACGGAAGAGGACGCAGAACTGGTCCGGTAGTTGCCGCTGCGGTTCCGCTGGGCGGCGGGGAATTGTCTTAGGCGACTGCCCTAGGGGAGCTGCGAGGGAAGTGATTCTTCCAGCTGTATCCGGCATGCCGACTGCGCCTGGTCCGTCAGCGCCCGGCCAACACAGGCCTGGTACTCGCGAACGTCGTTGAAGAACAGGGCTGTGACCAGGATCAGAAGCACCATGATCGCGGACACCACCAGTCCCGATATGGTGCCGATCAGGACGAGCCGGGACTCCTTCCGCCGTGCCGCCCGGACCAGCAGCACCACGCCGAGGGCAATGCTGGCGACTGTCAGCAGTGCCGTGAGCCACAAGTAGCTGACGTCCAGCTGGTAGACGAAGAAGGCCCCGAGCACGGCCACCACGAAAATCCGGAACAGGGTGTGGGTCTTTGCGAGCGAGGCCTTCGCTTCCTCGCTGAGCGGCTGTTTTGTGCGCTGCCGCCCAGCCGGTTCCGGTGTGGTGTTCATGTTTTCCAGCCTACGCGAGCCTGCCCATAAGCTAGTGCCATGCGTATCGTCGTCCTCGTTTCGGGAACCGGGTCCAACCTCCAGGCAGTAATTGACGCGGTTAAGGCAGGGGAACTCGACGTCGAAATCGCCGCCGTCGGCGCCGACCGGCCGGGTACCTTCGGGGTGGAACGGTCCGCGGCAGCAGGCATCCCAACGTTCGTGGTGGACTTCAAGGCCTACCCGGACCGGGCTGAATGGAACGCCGCGCTGACCGAGGCCGTCGCCGGGTTCGAGCCGGACGTGGTGGTTTCCTCAGGATTCATGCGGATCGTCAGCCCGGAATTCATTAACGCGTTCGGCGGCAGGTACCTCAACACGCATCCTGCGTTGCTGCCCGCGTTTCCGGGCGCCCACGGTGTGCGGGACGCGATGGCGTACGGCGTGAAGGTCACCGGCTGCACCGTGCACTGGGCCGACGCCGGGGTGGACACCGGGCCAATCATTGCCCAGGAAGCCGTGGTCATCGAGGAGTCCGACACCGAGGAAAGCCTGCACGAGCGCATCAAGGTGGTGGAGCGCAGGCTGCTGGTGTCCACCCTGGGATCCCTCGCCGCCGCCCCGCCCAACTAGCTCGCACTTGTTGTCGTTTTGACCCCCGAAAACGACAACAACTGCCAGTCAGTTGACGTAGGGTGCTCTTGGCCTGTGGATAACCGCCGCAAGGGGGTGCAGGTTTGCAACGATATGTTCGTGAAAACCCCACGTCGGCTTCCAGAACCGCTCGCGAGCGTGCCATTCACCTTTCGAGAAGCGCTCGACGCCGGCGTGAGCTTCAGGAGGCTGCGTCACCGCGAGCTTCATGCACCCAGCCGCGGCATAAGGGTTCCGGATTTAGGTGCTTTGGCCTGTCCGGAGGTTACAGCTGTGCCCGAGGTCGTGCGCCCTTTCACTAGGATCACGGCATTTTGCGCTGCGTCACACGCAACGGTTTTCACTTTCTGGCAGTTTCCGGGTTATCTGCCCGGACTGGATGATTCCCGTATTCACATCACCCGTCCTGACACGATGGCGATACCGCGCCGCAGGGGCGTCGTCGGCCACGTGGGGCAGTTCTTTGACGACGAGATCGTATGCGTGGACGGGTTGCTGGTGACGAGCAGGCCACGGACCTGGCTGGACAACGCCAGAAGGATGAGCGTCGAGGAGCTGACCGTAGTTGCGGACCACCTTGTGCGGATTCCGAGGGCTGCATTCGAATTCAGGACGCAGCCTCACTGCACACTTGAGGAACTAGCTGACATGCTGGACCGGCACAAGGGAACTCCCGGAATCCGGAAAGCCCGTTTAGCACTCGACCAGGCGCGCGTGGGCGCCGACTCTGCGCCTGAAACGCGTTTGAGGCTTGCGCTTGAGGACGCAGGCCTCCCTGAACCTCAACTGAACCTGCCCACCGAGCTGTTTGCCGGCGTGGTACGGCAACCCGACTTGAGCTATCCGGAATACAAGGTTGCCGTGGAGTACGACGGCGACGGGCACTCCTCCGCCGGACAGATCGTCCGCGACATCGCGCGTGAGGAGGACTTCAGCCGTACAGGCTGGCTCCTCGTCAGGATTTCCAAACGTCATATGCAAAACGAAGCCCGTGGCGCCGTGTCGAAAGTCCGGGCTGCACTGTCAAATAGAGAATGGTCACCTGACTGCTAGGGGCCGGTGCCGGCTCATGCAACATCGGTGAGTCCAGTGGGAGTCAGCGAGGCATATGGTATCGGAGCTGCCGGAGCTTCCGAATTGTTCGTACCGTCTTGACGGCAAATCGCCAGGAGTCCAAGTCCCCGGGCGGTTTTTTCATTCCCGACACGGATGGCAGTCCTATAGCCCTTCTTGCCCGCCGGTGCCACACGAGTAGCCCAACACCCGTTACGACAGCTGCCCCAGTGACGAGCCAATCCGGGACCGTATCGTGGCTGGACTGAAATTGGGCCAGGACCGTGTCACCGAACAGCACGAGCCCGGCGATGGCCACGAGAATTGCCGCCGACGCCATACGCGAGATGAGTTTTACTCGGGCCTCCGCCGTTTCCAAGAGGTCCTGTGTGTGAAGTCGAAATGCCACATGCAATCCGGCATCTGTTTTCGCTTGCTTTCGTTGCGCCGCGTCAACGGCTTCCCACGCGTCGGCGCAGCTCTTTTCGAGAATCCTGATTTTGTTCTCCAGCAAGACACTAGCGGCATCTCTGGCCGTCAGTTCTGCTTTTCGACGCTCCCTTGCGGCTGTGTCCCGGGCAACTTTCTTCTGCTGCCATTGGTGAAAGTTCAGATCGTTAGCTATTGCTTCAGCCGCGGCGGTCGGCGTGGTGAAGGACAGCTTGGCAGCCCGATCGGCCACTGAAATATTGGCGTCATGCCCCACCGCTGTTGCAACAGGGACGGGCGACTTTTGAATTGCCAGGGCCAGGTCCGCACGCTGATAGCCGCGGAGCCAGCTCCAATGGCCGCCACCCTGCACCAGAAGAACCAAGTCCAATTTCAGACGCCGTGCCTCTTGGAGGTGCGCCTGAAACGCAGCTATGTTCGGACCCGAGGTCCAAGAAATGCTTCGGTAAATGACCTCAGGCGTGGAACCTGCATTGTGGGAAAGTCGACGTTTCAGATCTCCAATTCCTTGCGCGTTGGAAGGGCCCAGAACCATGACGCGTTCTGGACTGACGCCAATATCCCTGAACGCATTCTGCGGATTGTCATGCGAAAATTTCTTGCTGAGACGGCTGCTGGGAACACCAGCCGACCGAAGCGCGGCCATTGCCCTTTTGTCCTCCCCATAGATTTCACCCCGACGGGAGAAATCGGGTTCGATCTGGGTAACCCTCACGCCGACAGTGCCTTCGGCGTTTACCCACAGGGTTCCTTCGATGGTGAGCACCATGCCCTCCGACATTGCTTGTTCCAATGACGAACCGCTGCGTCGTAACCTCGTGTCGAGTCGCGGGACCACATCCTCCCAGACGACGCAGGGGAGATACTCCACCCCTTTGGGAGACACGGATGCGAGGTCGAATTTCCACCTGTTTCCCGACACACGTGGAGCCATACACTCACCCTGCATCGCGAACTCACCGCGCCGAATACGGTCGCTTACCCAGCCACGGACTTCGCTGACAGAACGTTGAGCTGAACTTGAGACAAGTGATGTTTCGTATGGACTCACGGGACCCCCCGGTTTGGCCGGAGACGGCCTCCGGCGTTCGTGCCGGAGCTTACCGACCTCCCCCGACATCCACGAGTCAACTGTCCAGGCGATGAGCAAAGTAGCCCGCAGTTGTTGTCGTTTTGGTGGGCCGCAAAAACAACAAAATCGAGCGAGGTGGGGGGGGGGGGGGGTGGTGGTGGGGGGGGGGGTGTTTGTGCGGGGGGGGGAATGGCAAAAACACCCACCCCCC
>NZ_JBHVZR010000018.1:0-100697 GCF_042879835.1 Pseudarthrobacter sp. NPDC058329 | reverse complement strand
GTCCCTGGATGTCATCACGCAGGGCCGGAACCTGGGCATGGTGACCAAGTCCAACCTGATCCTGGGCATGGGCGAGACCCGCGAGGAGATCTCCGCGGCCCTCCGGGACCTGCACGAGGCCGGGTGTGACCTGATCACCATCACCCAGTACCTGCGCCCGTCCGAGCGGCACCTGCCGGTGGACCGCTGGGTCAAGCCGCAGGAATTCGTGGACCTGCAGAACGAGGCCAACGAGATCGGCTTCCTCGGCGTGATGAGTGGCCCGCTGGTCCGCTCCTCGTACCGGGCCGGCCGGCTCTGGGCCACCGCGATGCGGAAGAAAGGCTGGGACATCCCCGCCGAACTCGCCCACATCGAGTCCTCCGGCACCACCCGCCAGGAAGCCAGCTCACTCCTCGCCGCCCACTCCTGACCTAAAAACGCACTCACCCCCGAAGGGCCGGCACAGGAGAACTCCGGTGCCGGCCCTTCGGCTTTGGTCACGTAGAATTGAGGCACTATGGCGAAATCCCCTGATTCCAGCAACCCCACTCCGGCGGGCTCAAGCGCAGTGAAGCGTGGCCTCTTCTCCCGCAAGCCGAAAGAAGCAAAGGTCAAGAAACCCAGCCGGCTTAAGCAGATCGGTGAGGTCTTCAACATGACCCGCCGCCACGACCCCATGGTTCCGTGGCTTATGCTGCTGGTTTTCCTTGGTGTTGTGGCTGTCAGCTTCCTGGTGGGCTACTGGCTTGAGAACTGGATCACGGGCCTGATCATCGGCATCCCGCTGGGCCTCCTGGGCGCCACGCTGATTCTGTCACGCCGCGCCGAACGCGCGGCCTTCGCCCGGATCGAAAACCAGCCGGGTGCTTCCGGCGCCGCCCTGGGCACGCTCCGGCGTGGCTGGATCACCGAGGAACAGCCCGTCGCGGTCAACCCCCGCACGCAGGACGCCGTGTTCCGCGCCATCGGCCGTCCCGGCGTCGTCCTGGTCAGCGAAGGACCCACCCACCGGGTAAAGCCGCTGCTGGACGCCGAACGCAAGCGCCTGGCCCGGATCCTCCCCAACGTCACCGTGCACGTCATCGAGAGCGGCCGCGGCGAGGGCCAGGTTCCCATCAGCCAGGTGGCCAAGAAGATGGGCAAGCTCAAGAAGGAACTCACTAAGCTTGAGGTGAATGCCGTATCCAAGCGGATCGCCTCGCTGGGTAACAAGCTCCCCATTCCCAAGGGCATCGATCCTTACAAAGCCCGCCCCAACCGCGGACGCTAAAGCACACGCCCCGGTTTCCGGCCATCCGCCGGGACCGGGGCTTTTTATGGCCGCCCGGTGCCGAAAATACCAACGACAGGACAGGACAACGTGGAACAGGACAAGCTGCAACAGGACCAGGTGCAATCCCCCGTGAGGAACGCCGTGCTCCGCGCGTTCCGCATCCTCGCGATCGGCGAGGCGTTCAGCTGGGCAGCGCTGCTGGTGGGCATGTACTTCAAATGGATCGCGGGCACCACCGAGCTGGGCGTGCAGGTGGCAGGGCCCATCCACGGTGCCTTGTTTGTCGGTTACGGTGTCGCGGCTCTGGCTCTCTGGCGGCTGCAGCGCTGGCCGTTCGTGGTGGCCCTGTTCGCCGGCCTTTCCGCCGTCTTCCCGTTTGCCACGCTCTGGTTCGAGCGTTGGGCCGGCCAACGCGGATACCTTTCCGTTGCCGCAGCCGGGGCTCCGTCCGCGAAGGAAGCCAGCCGCGTCTGATTCCGCGGCGTTAGCGGCGCAGCAGCAGCGTGTTCATCGCCTTGTCGTGCAGGCCGCGGTGGTCCGGATCGAAAATGACCGCAGGAACCACCAGGCAGAGCAGCAACGACCTCACCAGCGCAGCGAGCAGTCCCGGCGCTCCCCCTCCGGCCTTCACCACGTGAATGCCGGCGGCCCGGTGCCCGATGCTGTAGCCAAGGGTTCCCACCAGGAGGATCTGTTCGACGGCGAAAATCGCCAGGGTGGCCCACGCGTCCCCGCCGAAGGCGAAGTTGCTGATCAGCAACGCGATGCCCCAGTCGATCATGAGGGCGAGGATCCTGCGGCCGGCCCGGGCAATGGAGCCGGGGCCGGACTCCGGCAACCCAAGCCGCTGACCGGGATATTTCGAGATGCCGGAGGTATCAGGGCCTGTTAGCCAGGAGCCGATGTCTTTGCGATCTACCACCGTCCAAGTTTACCGGTTCGGTCCGCCCACACTGTGGAAGCGGTTAGACCACAGTGTGGACGGCAGATAGCGTTGCCATAACAGGGCATTCTGTAACCTGCCCGAAACAATGTGGACACGGACGGGAAATGCCGCGTCCATAGGCTGTTAGCAGTTTCAAGCAAATCCCCCGGCAGGTGCTCACAGCAGGGAAACCTTGCGTTTTCCCTGCCTTCGGATTGCGCTGGACCAGATGGCTTTCACGCCAGATATTTACATATGCGTTAGGAGCATAGATGTTCACGACTGCGGACGAAGTCCTCAAGTTCATCAAGGACGAAGATATTAAGTTCGTCGATATCCGCTTCACCGACCTGCCGGGTGTACAGCAGCACTTCAACGTGCCGGCCAAGAGCGTTGACGCCGACTTCTTCATCAACGGCCAGCTCTTCGATGGGTCCTCCATCCGCGGCTTCCAGGGCATCGCCGAATCCGACATGCAGCTGATCCCGGACGTGACCACCGCGTTCCTGGACACCTTCCGCATGGAGAAGACCCTCGCGCTGAACTTCTCCATCGTCAACCCCCGCACGGGCGATCCGTACCACCGCGATCCCCGCGGCGTGGCTGAGAAGGCCGAAGCCTACCTCGCCTCCACCGGCATCGCCGACACCGCATTCTTCGCTCCCGAAGCTGAGTTCTTCGTGTTCGACAACGTCCAGTACCAGTCCTCCCCGCAGGGCAGCTTCTACAAGATTGACTCTGAAGAAGCACACTGGAACACCGGCCGCGAGGAAGAGGGCGGAAACCTCGGGTACAAGACGCCCGTCAAGGGCGGTTACTTCCCGGTTTCCCCCACCGACAAGCAGGCTGACCTCCGCGACGCCATGTGTGTCGCCCTGGACGAAGCCGGCCTCGAGGTCGAGCGCAGCCACCACGAAGTTGGCTCCGCCGGCCAGGCCGAGATCAACTACAAATTCACCACCCTCACCCACGCTGCTGATGACCTGCAGAAGTTCAAGTACGTCATCAAGAACACGGCAGACGCCTGGGGCAAGTCCGTGACCTTTATGCCGAAGCCGGTCTTCGGTGACAACGGCTCGGGCATGCACTGCCACCAGTCGCTGTGGAGCAACGGCGAACCGCTGTTCTACGACGAGAAGGGCTACGCCGGCCTGTCCGACACCGCCCGCTGGTACATCGGCGGCCTGCTGAAGCACGCCGACGCCGTCCTGGCGTTCACCAACCCCACGGTGAACTCCTACCGCCGCCTGGTCAAGGGCTTCGAGGCTCCGGTCAACATGGTTTACTCGCAGGGCAACCGCTCCGCCGGTATC
Organism: Pseudarthrobacter sp. NPDC058329; assembly: GCF_042879835.1. Taxonomy (NCBI): domain Bacteria; kingdom Bacillati; phylum Actinomycetota; class Actinomycetes; order Micrococcales; family Micrococcaceae; genus Pseudarthrobacter; species Pseudarthrobacter sp. NPDC058329. Next base: position 97,204 of record NZ_JBHVZR010000018.1, on the reverse strand, counting down.
CGTATCCCCATCACGGGCACCAACCCCAAGGCCAAGCGCATCGAATTCCGCGCACCGGACCCCTCCTCCAACCCGTACCTGGCGTTCGCTGCCCAGCTGATGGCCGGCATCGACGGCATCCGCAACCGCATTGAACCGCCGGCACCGATCGACAAGGACCTCTACGAGCTTCCCGCCGAGGAAGCCAAGGACATCCCCAAGGCTCCGGGCACCCTCGAGGAAGCCCTGGAAGCCCTGGCCGAGGACAACGAGTTCCTGCAGGCCGGCGGCGTGTTCACCCAGGACCTGATCGACACCTGGATCGAGTACAAGTACGAGAACGAGATCCGTCCGCTGTCGCTGCGTCCGAACCCCTACGAGTTCGAGCTCTACTACGGCGTCTAGTATCACGGGCTCCTGAAGCACCAAAGGCGGCCACCGGAACACTTCCGATGGCCGCCTTTGCGTACCCGCAGGAACTCCTGCCAACTGCCTAAGGCGGGGACCCAGCTCCAGACGTGCTGAGACCGGGAGCCGGATCCCCTGACGAATGTTCCCCGAGACGAAGACTCCAAAAAGCCTTCCCCCCAACAAGGTTTGAAGAACACCGCCAATCCACATAATCAAGCAATCCGGCACCAAGCGCAACGCCCGGCTGCCTGGTTACCGCAATGCGGACCGGCCGAAGCCCCGAAACATGATCCGTTGGGGTTCTGCCGAGGTCCCGGAGTATTGCCCCCGGTCCTCGAAGCCGGCCCGGCGGTAGGCGGACAAGCCTGCGCGGTTCGTTTCGCTCACAGAAAGGACGACGCCGGTTTCCCCCGTCCCGTGGCGGACGCTCAGTTTTTCCGCGGCCGCCGCTGCGGCTGCAGCACCCAGCGGACCGAGGCCTTTGCCCTGTTGCCGCCGGTCGATCAGGAAACCCCGCAGCAGCCAGGCGGAGTCATCGTCCGGCCAGCCCGCCAGCCGGGCTGCCCCGGCCTGCAGGGTAAGCATTCCCACCGCACTGCCGAGGAACTCGATGACGTAGGGTCGGCGGGACTCCTCAGCCAGTCCTGCCAGGGCCATCCTGAGCGGGTCACCAACAAACCGCTCCTGGCCAGGCCCCAGTTCAAGCTCCGCGACTGCACCGAGCTGGATGGCGCGGGCGTCGTCGTCGAGGTCCTGCAGTGAAATCAGCCAGACGCCGGGATCCACGCCGCTCAGGACGGCGCGCTGGCGGGGTCGTTGCCGGCAGTGGATTCAGCTGGCGGCCCGGCCGGATCCATCCACATCACTTCCCAGAGGTGGCCGTCCGGGTCCTGGAAACTGTGGTTGTACATAAATCCGTAGTCCTGGGGGTCTTCGGAAGCGGCCCCTCCTGAGGCCAGCGCGGTCCGGACGGCCTCGTCCACAGCGTCCCTGCTGTCCACGGAGTAGGCGATGATCGCTTCGGCCGAGTCCTTGCTGTCCGCGACGTTCTTGGAGGTGAAGGTTTTAAAGAAGGTCTCCACCAGCAGCATGACATAGGCGTTCTCGTTGATGATCATGCACGTGGCGTTCTCATCCGTGTAGTCCGGGTTGAAAGAGAAGCCCAGGGCCGCGAAGAAGTCCACGGAGCGCTTGAGGTCCTTGACGGGCAGGTTGAAAAAGATCTGGGTAGCCATGGGCTCAAAATAGCACCGGGCCCCGACAAGTGTCAGCCACTCCGGACAAACAGGGCATAACTGCCCCGCTAGTGGCCGTAGAAAACCCGTTCAAAGACTGCCCTGGCCCGGCGGCTCACCCGAAGGTAGTCCTCTTCAAGGACCGCGGCGTTGCCGGGTTCATAGCCGCACCACCGCGCCACCGCCTCCAGATCGCGCCGGGAGGACGGAAGCAGGTCAGAGGCCTTGCCGCTCCAGATCACATTGGCCGACCTGATCCGGCTGGCCAGGCGCCAGGCCGCCGCGAGCAGGTCCGCATCGGCCTTGGCGAGCAGGCCCGTTTGCGTTGCGGCTTCGAGCGCTTCGATGGTGGACGTGGTCCGCAATTCCCCGTGTTTGCCGGCGTGCTGCAGCTGCAGGAGCTGGACCAGCCATTCGACGTCGCTGAGCCCGCCGCGGCCAAGCTTGAGATGCCTTGCAGGGTCTGCGCCGCGGGGCAACCGTTCGGATTCCACCCTTGCCTTGACCCGCCTGATTTCGCGGACGTCCTGGCCGGAAATGGACTCCGGATACCGGATGGGGTTGATCAGCTCCAGGAAGTCCGCGGCCAGGGCGTCGTCGCCTGCCATCGGCCGGGCACGCAGCAGTGCCTGGGCCTCCCAGATAAGTGACCAGCGCCGGTAATACTCGGCGAAGGAATCAAGGGAGCGCACCATCGCCCCGTTCTTGCCCTCCGGGCGCAGGTCGGCGTCCACCTGCAGCACCCGCTCGGCCATGATCGCCGGTTTCAGCGGCTGGGTCAGGAGGCTGGAAACCTTGGCCACGATCCGCGCGGCCTGTTCCTGCGCCTCCTCCTCGGAGAAGCCCGGCAGCGCCCGGTGGACGTACATAACGTCGGCATCGGACCCGTAGCCGATTTCGCGCCCGCCCTGCCGGCCCATGGCAACCACCAGGACGGCGGTCTTCAGGGGCCCCCTGGCGGACACAACACCTTCAGCCACCCGCAGGGCGCCAAGGACGGCCGCCCGGTCGGTGTCAGCCAGGGCCGCTCCCACCTCGTCCTGGTTCAGCAGTCCGGCAGAATCGGCAATCGCAATGCGCAGGGTTTCCCGCCTCCTGATCAGGCGGATCAGCCGCATGGCGCTTTCCGGGTCCGCATGGCGGGACATTTTGGACGTGATTTCCTGCCACTGGGCCTCAAAGCTGACCGGGACCAGGTCCCTGTCGTGGCCGAGCCATGCCACCGATTCGGGGGATACCTCCAGCAGGTCCGCAATCAGCCGCGAGTTGGCGAGCACGTGGCACAGCCGCTCGGCCGCCGCCTTGGAGTCGCGGAGCATCCCCAGGTACCAGTGGGTGGTCCCCAAAGCCTCGCTGACCCTGCGGAAGGCGAGGAGGCCGGCGTCGGGATCCACTCCCTCTGCGAGCCAGTCGAGAAGGATGGGCAGCAGCTGCCGTTGCAGGGCCGCCCGGCGGCTCACGCCGGCAGTGAGGGCCTCAATGTGGCGCATGGCGCCCTTCGGGTCCCGGTAGCCAAGGGCCGCAAGGCGGCCCTCGGCAGCCTCGGGCGTCAACCTGGCGTCCTCGCTGCTGAGCTTGGCTGCGGTGTTGAGCAGGGGACGGTAGAAGATCCGCTCATGCAGCTCACGCACCGAACGCTTGGTCTTCTGCCAGGCGCCAAGCAAAGCGTCCGGGTGCGGTCGTTCATTTGAAAACGGCCCCAGCACCGCCTTGGCCAGTGCACGGAGCGCGGGCTCACCCACCGGCATCAGGTGTGTCCTGCGCAGCTGGAAGAGCTGGATGCGGTGCTCCAGCAGCCGAAGATACCGGTAGGCATTGTCGAAGGCAGCGGCGTCTGTGCGCCCTATGTAACCGCCTGCGGAGAGCGCCGCGATGGCTGAGGTGGTGTCCCGCCGCCGCAGCGTTTCGTCGGACTTGCCATGGACCAGCTGAAGCAGCTGCACCGTGAACTCAACGTCGCGGAGTCCGCCGCGGCCCAGCTTGATCTGCCGCTGCTCTTCCGTCTGCGGGATGTGTTCGGTGACCCGGCGGCGCATGGCCTGCACGGATTCAACGAACCCGTCGCGGCTGGCGGAACTCCAGATCAGCGGCGCAATGGCTTCCTCGTACTGGCGGCCCAGGGGGGCATCGCCGGCAATGGTTCTGGCCTTCAGCAGTGCCTGGAACTCCCAGCTTTCGGCCCACCGGGCGTAGTAGGTCTGGTGGGACGCCAGGGTGCGCACGAGCGGGCCAGACTTCCCTTCAGGCCGGAGGTTCGCGTCCACTTCCCACAGGCCGGGTTCCCGGGCGACAGAGGAGATGGCACGGGAAATTCCACTGGCCAGTGCAGTGCCAATGGTACTGGCCTGGGCGTCCTCCAGGCCGCCCGCCTCCACCACGTAGATGACGTCGACGTCGGAAATATAGTTCAGCTCCCGCGCCCCGCATTTGCCCATGCCAATGACGGCCAGGCCGACGGCGGCCACTTCCGAGGCACTGAACTGGTTTGCTGCCTCCGCGCGCGAGACGGCGAGGGCGGCCTCGATCGCTGCGCCGGCCAGGTCCGCGAGCTCCCCGCCGGCCAGGGGCAGGAAGTCCAGAGGATCAGCAGCACAGAGGTCCTTGACCGCAAGGTCCACCACGCCCCTGCGGTAGGCCGTCCGAAGAGCCGCGTAGGCGTCCGTGCCGGTGACGGAGGCAACGGGCCGTGTGGCACGCGGATCAGCGCCCACGGACGAAAGGAGGGAGGCACGCAGCGCCGACGGATCCGCCTGCAGCGGCTCGGGGCTGGGCCGGACACTGAAGGCGTCGAGATGTTCGGGGTGGCGGATGAGGAACTCCCCCAGCGCCTCCGATGCCCCCAGGACACGGTAGAGCGGTTCGCTCGTTTCGGGGTCGGCCCCCGCCAGCTCCCGGAGGTCCGGATGCTTCTCAATCAGCCGCACCAAGGACTGGAGGGCGGTATCCGGGCTGGCTGCCATCTGCAGCCCCGCAAAGAGCCGCTCTTCATCCAGCCCGTCGAGCTCGCGGGCAGCCAGGAACCGTTCCGCCTTGTCCAGGTCGCTGAAGCCGGCGGAAATCAGGCGCCGTGCGAGGCTCACAACGGCTTCCTAGAGGATGGCCAGGTTGCGCTGCAGCTCGTAGGGCGTCACCTGGAGCCGGTAGTCCTGCCACTCGGCGCGCTTGTTCCGGAGGAAGTGTTCGAAGACCTGCTCGCCCAGGATCTGCGGCATCAGTTCGGAGTCCTCCATGGAGCGGATCGCATCATGCAGGCTGGCGGGAAGTGGATCGTGGCCCATGGCGCGGCGTTCGGCCGAACTGAGCGACCAGACATCGTCTTCTGCGGCGGCGGGAAGGTCGTAGCCGCCTTCGATGCCCTTGAGGCCGGCACCCAGCAGGACGGCGTAGGCGAGGTACGGGTTTGCCGCGGAATCGATGCCGCGGTACTCGATCCGTGCCGACTGGCCCTTGCCGGGCTTGTATAGGGGAACGCGGACCAGGGCTGAGCGGTTGTTGTGTCCCCAGCTGAGGTAGCTGGGGGCTTCGCCGCCGCCCCACAGGCGCTTGTAGGAGTTCACGAACTGGTTGGTCACCGCAGTGAACTCGGGCGCGTGCTTGAGGATGCCGGCAATGAACTGGCGGGCGGTCTTGGAGAGCTGGAATTCCGCGCCGGCCTCGTAGAAGGCGTTGGTGTCCCCCTCAAACAGGGAGAAGTGCGTGTGCATGCCGGACCCGGGGTGCGCGGTGAAGGGCTTGGGCATAAAGGTGGCGTACGTCCCCTGCTGGAGCGCCACTTCCTTGATGATCGTCCGGAACGTCATGATGTTGTCCGCCGTCTGGAGGGCGTCCGCGTAGCGCAGGTCAATCTCGTTCTGCCCCGGGCCCGCCTCGTGGTGGCTGAACTCCACCGAGATGCCCACCGATTCCAGCATAGTCACGGCCGTGCGGCGGAAATCCTGGGCAACGCCGCCCGGGACGTGGTCAAAGTAGCCACCCTCATCAACCGGCACCGGTGCGCCGTCAGGCCCGGGCTCCTGGGACTTCAGGAGGTAGAACTCGATCTCCGGGTGGGTGTAGCAGGTGAAACCCATGTCCGCGGCCTTGGCGAGGGTGCGCTTGAGGACGTTGCGGGGATCGGCTGCGGAGGGTTCACCATCAGGGGTGAGGATGTCGCAGAACATACGCGAGGTCTGCTCGGTTTCGCCGCGCCACGGCAGGATCTGGAAGGTGGAGGGGTCAGGCTGTGCGAGCATGTCGGACTCGAAAACACGTGCGAGTCCTTCAATGGCTGAACCGTCGAAACCGAGGCCTTCCTCGAAGGCGCCCTCTACTTCCGCCGGCGCCAGCGCCACGGACTTGAGTGAACCCACGACGTCGGTGAACCACAGGCGCACGAAACGTACGTCGCGCTCTTCGATTGTTCGCAGGACAAACTCTTGCTGGCGGTCCATGATGGCCCTCTTCTCCGGTCAACGTCCATGCCCCGGTCCGCAGGATGCCGGCAGCAGTTCACAAACACTGTACTAAGCAATTGGCGCCGATGCTGGAGCCTGCGGGCCGCGTAACACAGCGTTAACACGAAGGCCGGGCGAAGGCGGCGGCGGCAGCCCTGCCGCCGCCCCGCCGCCGGCCCTTCCCTATGACGCGAATCACCCCTGCGGAAGATGCCGCCGGTAGCTAGGACAGCGGGTGCCGCACTACGCTCATGCCATGGCCTCAAGCAACAGCTCCGACGCAAGCATGCCCGCCGACGCCCCCGCCCCCTACGGCAGCGGACCCGGGCAGGGCCTCCCGCCGGCCTCCGGGCGGAAACCGGCCAAGGTGCGCGTCCACCACCTCCAGCAGGCAAAGAATGACGGCACGAAGTTCGCGATGCTGACAGCCTACGAACAATACACAGCCGAAATTTTCGACGCCGCAGGCATTGAGGTGCTCCTGGTGGGCGACTCCGCGTCCAACAACGTCTTTGGCAACGAGACAAGCCTTCCGGTCACCGTGGATGAGCTGCTGCCCCTGTGCCGGGCAGTGGCGCGTTCCGCGAAGCGCGCCCTGGTGGTGGCCGACCTGCCGTTCGGAAGCTATGAGGTGTCCCCCGAGCAGGCGGTCGCCGCAGGCGTCCGGTTCCTGAAGGAGGGCCTGGCGCACGCCGTCAAGATTGAGGGCGGGAAGTACTACGCGCCCACCGTCCGGGCCATGGTGCAGGCGGGCATTCCTGTGATGGCCCACATCGGTTTTACGCCGCAGAGCGAGCACGCGCTGGGCGGTTACCGTGTCCAGGGGCGCGGCGGTGACGCTCAAAGATTGATTGACGACGCCGTCGCGCTGGCTGAGGCGGGCGCCTTCAGCGTGCTGATGGAAATGGTCCCGGCGGAGACGGCCGCGGCCGTGGACAAGGCAGTCACCGTTCCTACCGTGGGCATCGGCGCCGGCAAGGAGACCACAGGCCAGGTGCTGGTCTGGCAGGACATGGCCGGGCTGCGGGGCGGCAGGATGGCCAAATTCGTCAAGCAGTACGCGGACCTCCGCAGCACGCTGCAGGATGCAGCCACCGCCTATGGCGAGGATGTCAGGTCCGGCCAGTTCCCAGGGCCCGAGCACTCCTTCTAGCGGCACGCGCCGCTACTGGCTGGGCACGGGCCCCGGAGGCCCGGCACGGCGGCTGCGTGCGCCGCACAGCCGTCAGTCGTCGTCGCCCTTTTCCCAGACTTCATTGCGGGCGCGGACCTTCTCCAGGGCATGCTCCGCCTCCTGCCTGGTTTTGTAGGGGCCAATCAGCTGGCTCCAGTCCGACAGCCGGTCCTCCTCCACCTCATGGGTCTTGATGTTGTACCAGAACTCAGTCATCGCTGTTCCCTTCCGCCAGGCAGGGACGCTGCGGCGTGACGCGCGTAACTTAAACTCTTACGCGGGACAGACGCGGCTCCCGGTTGTTAGGCCTTCTGTGGTGCCTTATATGATCAATCTATGCCTTCCCTTGCCTCGACTGCACCCATCGGCACCCTCACCCCGGGCACCGTAAGCCCGCAGCGTCCCGTACCGGCGTCCATCGCCCGCCCCGAGTATGTCGGCAGGCCTGCGCCTGCGAAGTTCACCGGCTCCGAGGTCAAGTCCGCGGAAACCATCGGAAAGATCCGCGTGGCCGCAAATATTGCTGCGCAGGCCATCGTGGAGGTCGGCAAGCACATCGCGCCGGGCGTCACCACGGACCAGCTGGACAAAGTGGGCCACGAGTTCCTCCTTGACCACCGGGCGTACCCCTCCACCCTCGGGTACCGGGGGTTCCCCAAGTCCTTGTGCTCGTCGCTGAACGAGGTCATCTGCCACGGGATCCCGGACACCACCGTGGTCAACGACGGCGACATCATCAACATCGACATCACCGCCTTCATCGATGGTGTCCACGGCGACACCAACTACACCTTCCTGGTGGGGGATGTTGACGAGGAATCCCGCCTGCTCGTGGAACGGACGCAGGAATCCCTGAACCGGGCCATCAAGGCCGTCGCGCCGGGACGCGAGATCAACGTGATCGGCCGCGCCATCCAGTCCTACGCCAAGCGCTTTGGCTACGGAGTGGTCCGGGACTTCACCGGCCACGGTGTGGGCGAGGCGTTCCATACCGGGCTGATCATCCCGCACTACGACGCCGCGCCGGCATACAACACGGTGATTGAGGCCGGCATGGTATTCACCATTGAACCGATGCTGACGCTGGGCACGGTGGAGTGGGACATGTGGGCAGACGACTGGACCGTTGTCACCCGCGACCGGAAGCGCACCGCACAGTTCGAGCACACCCTGCTGGTCACCGAGTCCGGCGCAGAGATCCTCACCCTGCCCTGACCGGGCCGCCAACGAAGCGACCCGGCTCCTGTCACCGGCACGCCGCTGATTTAGCAATAACCCGGGGCCGGCTGCCCGCCGCCCCTTCCCTGCCCGCCCCCTGCCACGAACGGAAACCCATTGGCCAAGAAGGACGAGAAGTCGCACAAGAACGCCCCGCTGATCGGCATCGACATCGGAGGCACGGGAATCAAGGGCGGCATCGTCGACCTGAAAAAGGGCAAACTGTTGGGTGAACGGTTCCGCGTCCCCACCCCGCAGCCCGCCACCCCGGAATCTGTTGCCGAAGCAGTAGCACTGGTGGTGTCAGAGCTTTCCGCCCGTCCTGAAGCGCCTGCCGCCGGGTCCCCGGTAGGCGTGACCTTTCCCGGCATCATCCAGCACGGCGTGGTCCACTCGGCAGCCAATGTGGACAAGAGCTGGCTCAACACGGACATCGACGGGCTCCTCACCGCGCGCCTGGGCCGGCCTGTGGAGGTCATCAACGACGCCGACGCCGCCGGCCTTGCCGAGGCCCGTTACGGTGCCGGTGCCGGAGTTGCCGGCACTGTCCTGGTGATCACCCTCGGGACCGGAATCGGCTCAGCCTTCATCTTCGACGGCAAACTGGTACCCAACGCCGAGCTGGGCCACCTGGAGATCGACGGCCACGACGCGGAAACCAAAGCCTCCGCCGTAGCCCGGGAGAGGGACGGCCTGACGTGGGACGAGTACAGCGTCCTGCTGCAGCGCTACTTCTCCCACGTCGAGTTCCTGTTCTCCCCCGAACTGTTCATCGTGGGCGGCGGCATTTCCAAGCGTGCGGATGAGTACCTGCCCAACCTCAAACTCCGCACGCCCATCGTGCCGGCAGTCCTGCGGAACGAGGCCGGCATCGTGGGCGCCGCCATCGAAATCGCTTTGAAGCACAAGCTCGCCAAGTAACGCGGGCGCTCCCCGCCCGGGTGTCATGGTGGCCACCGGTGCCGGCCCGGGCATCGGTGCCGCCATCGCCCGGCAGGCTGCCCGCGGCGGGCGGCGGCGGGCCGGTGGTGGCTGCGGCTTCCCCTCCAGCGCCACCACCGGAGCTTACAGTGGGCTCTTTTCGGAGCTCTTGACGCTCTTGGCAGGGATGCCCTTCGCGTCTTCTTCGGCTTCCTGGCGGAGCAGTGCGATGGCCGTTTCAAAATCCTCAAGGGATTCGAAGGCCTGGTAGACGCTCGCAAAGCGAAGGTAGGCCACCTTGTCCAGCTTCTGCAGCGGACCAAGGATAACGAGTCCAACCTCGTGGGCATCGATTTCTGCGGCGCCGGAGGAGCGGATCTGCTCTTCGACTTCCTGGGCGAGCAACGCGAGGTCGTCCTCGCTGACGGGGCGTCCCTGGCAGGCCTTGCGCACACCGTTGATCACCTTGCTGCGGCTGAAGGGCTCCCCCACACCGGAACGCTTGATGACGGACAGGCTGGTGGTTTCCACCGTGGTGAAACGGCGCCCGCACTCAGGGCACTGGCGGCGCCGGCGGATGGCCGAGCCATCGTCCGCCATGCGGCTGTCCACCACCCGGGAATCAGGGTTGCGGCAGAACGGACAATACATGGCGTCCCTTCTTTCGCTGAGTGCTCTTCGCTTAACAGTTCCGCTTTGCTGTTTGCCCGCGGCAAAGCGCAGGCAGGCCGCGCGGCGCCTCCAGTTTACGTCCCTCAGCAGGCTAATCACAAGCCTGTAACTACTACATGTTGTGGTGGGGGCTACTAGATGTCGGGCCTCGTGAGTGCCGTTGTCAGGAGAACCGGGCCGTCACTGCCTCGCCATGGGCGGGCAGGTCTTCCGCGCCGGACAGGCTGAGGATGTGGCCGCTGACTTCTGCCAGCGCCTCGCGGCTGTAATTGACTACCTGGATGGCCCGAAGGAAGGTGGTGACGTTCAGGCCGGACGAGAAGGCAGCCGTGCCGCTGGTGGGCAGAACGTGGTTGGAGCCGGCGCAATAGTCCCCGAGGCTCACGGGGCTGAAATCGCCAACAAAGATGGCACCGGCATTGCGGATCCTGGCGGCCACGCCGGCGGCATCGCGGGTCATGATTTCCAGGTGTTCGGCAGCGTAGGCGTCACAGGCGGCGATGCCCTGTTCCAGGTCATCCACCAGGACCACACCAGACTGTGGACCGGACAATGCCTCGCGGACCCGGCCGGAGTGCTTGGTGGCGGCGGCCTGCACGTCCAACTCCGCGCGCACGGCTGCAGCAAGGTCCTCGGAATCCGTGATCAGCACCGAGGCTGCCTTGGGATCGTGTTCCGCCTGGCTGATGAGGTCAGCCGCCACCAATGCAGGCTGGGCAGTCGCGTCTGCAAGGATGGCAATTTCCGTGGTGCCCGCCTCGGAGTCGATCCCCACAACACCCTTAACCAGGCGCTTGGCCGTGGCCACGAAGATGTTTCCCGGTCCAGTGACTACATCTACGGGCTCCAGCGCCGGACCTGCCTCAGCTGAGGGCACCCCGTAGGCAAAGGCGGCGATGGCCTGGGCGCCGCCGATCGCGTATACCTCGCTGATGCCCAGGAGCGCAGCGGCGGCCAGGATGGTGGGGTGCGGCAGGCCCCCAAACTCCTTCTGCGGAGGTGAGGCCAATGCGATTGACTCCACCCCGGCAGCCAGGGCCGGAACCACGTTCATAATCACCGAGGACGGGTAGACCGCCAGGCCGCCGGGCACGTAGAGTCCCACCCGCGCCACCGGCACCCAGTTCTGGCTGACCAGGGCGCCATCACCAAGCTCGACTTCAACGTTCCGCGGACGCTGGCCGTCCGCGAACCGGCGTGCCCGGCTGATCGATTCCTCCAGCGCCAGGCGGACAGCGGGGTCCAGTTCATGGAGCGCTGCAGCAAGGGCTTCCTGTGGGACCAGCGGGTGGTCCTGCTCCACACCATCGAAGCGAAGGGCCAACTCGCCCAGGGCGTCGAAACCCCGCTGCCGGACGGCCGAGATGATGCCAAGGACCTTCTCTTCGGCGTCAGCCACCGTCTGGCCCTGGGCGCGCGGCACGGCGGCGCGCAGTCCCGCGAGGGTCAGGCTCCGGCCGCGAAGGTCAACAGTGCGGAAGCTCACGGCGGCAGCGGCGGGGGTGGCGGGAAATTCGGAAGAAATGGTCACTGCACTATTTTACGGGCCCGACCCCAACGTGCGGCGACCGGTGGGCGCCGGCGTCGTAGTTCCTTCCGTTGTCCTTCCTTCCCAGGAGGTGCATCAACTCCAGCACAAAGACGGACACCGCCGTGGCGGCGGGCCACAGCAGCAGCACAGTCAGGGAGCGCAACGAGAAGGCAATGCTGGCGTTGGCTGAGGCGTCCACCGCAGGCCCCCAGAGCTGCGCGGACAGGATCCCGGCCTGCCAGGCCAGGACTGCACCGCATAAGGACCCGGCCAGGCCCATCACCAGGTCCGCCTGCGGATCCTGGCGCTTTTTGTCCGTCAGGAACACCGCCAGGAGGCACCCCGCGAAAACCAGAAGCCCGGCCAGCGTAAGGTCCCTTGGCAGCCAGGCCAGGGGGTTAGTGCCGGTGGCCAGAGCCGGGTCCCTGGTGATCAGGTTGAGGCCGCCGGGTGCCAGGAGCCACCAGAGAATCCCCGCGGGCACTCCCGCCGCAGCCGGGACCGCGAGCATGGCCCAGGGCAGCCGCGGACGTGCGCGGCGGGTTGCTTTCGTCATGCAACAAACCTTAACAAATGTTCCGCCGGCTTAACTGCCGGACGTCGGGCTTCAAGTGATTCCCTGCCTGGCCAAACGGCCCATACCCTTGAAGGAGAACATACAACCACCCATCACCAGGAGTTCCCGTGACCGTAAATGACGTGCCGTTCGAACGGACGTTCAGGGAGATGTTCCGGCGCCACGCCGCGGGCGTTGCCATCATCACGGTCAACTACCAGGACAGTCCCTTCGGCTTTACCGCCACCTCCGTTGCATCGCTGTCTGCGCAGCCTCCGCGTTTCACCTTCAACATGGCACGGAGTTCCAGGTCGTGGCCTGCTGTGGCCAATACCACCTACCTCGGTGTCCACATGCTGGGTCTTGAGAACCAGCAACTTGCTGACCGGTTTGCCGGGGCGGGCAACCGTTTTGAGGGCGACCACTGGGCCGTGGGGCCGCATGGCGTGCCGGTATTGAAGGACGTAGCCGGCTGGTTGATCGGCGAGGTGCAGATGCGCCTGTCGTTCGAGAACAACGCTGTTGTGGTGGTGCAGGTGGTTGACGGCCAGGTGGGCGGGGACGGGTCGCCGCTGCTGTACCACGGGGGCGGCTACAGCCAGCCCGTGCCGCTCGACTACGAAATCTAGGGCACCTGCCGCCTGTTTCGGCCAGGGCTCCCGGCCACGCCTCAAACAGCAGTGGACGACGGCGGGATGTTCCCGGCGTCGTCCGCTTCCGTGCGTCAGGCGTCCAGGCAGGCGGGGCCGAGCAGTACCTTCAGGTCGCCAAAGAGTGATGGGCTCGGGTTCACGCGAAGGTGGACCGGCAGTCCCATGATTTCGGTCCTGGTGTCGCCCTGAAGGTGCAGGCGGACTTCGGAGTTTCCGCGGTGTGTCCGGAGCACGTCGCCCAGCTCGGTCACCACAGCCTCGGTGGCCTTGTGGGTGGGCATGGTGATCACCAGCGGCCCGTTCAGCCCTTCGCTCAGGTCCGGCACGGACAGTTCCATGCAGTTCAGGGCAATCGCGCCGTCGTCCCGCTTCTGCAGCCGCCCCTTGACCACCACGATCAGGTCCTCGGCGAGCACCGAGGCGATGGGTCCGTACACCTGGCCGAAGAACATCACTTCCATGGAAGCACCGAGGTCTTCCACCTCTGCCCGTGCGTAGGCGTTGCCGCTGGCCTTGGCGATGCGCCGGCTCAATGAGGTGATCATGCCGGCAATGGTGATGATGGCGCCGTCCTGCGGCCCGTCCTCGCCCAGCACGGAGGTGATGCTCAGCTCAGCATGCTGGCTCAGTACCCCTTCGAGACCCTGCAGCGGGTGGTCGGAGACGTAGAGGCCCAGCATGTCCCGTTCAAAGGAAAGTTTGTCCTTCTTCTCCCACTCGGGCAGGTCCGGGATTTCGATGCTCAGCGACGACTCCGACTCGGCTTCCTCGAAGCCTGCAAAGAGGTCGAACTGGCCGATCGCTTCATTCCGCTTGAGCGTGATGACGGAGTCGATGGCTTCCTCATGGATCATCGCCAGGGCACGGCGGTGATGTCCCAGTGAGTCGAAGGCGCCGGACTTAATCAGCGATTCGATGGTCCTCTTGTTGCAGACCACCGCGGGCACCTTCATCAGGTAGTCCTTGAAGGACGTGTAGGCGCCTTCGCTTTCGCGGGCGGCCACCATGGCTTCCACCACGTTGACGCCGACATTGCGGATGGCGCCCATGCCAAAGCGGATGTCGTTGCCCACCGGAGTGAAGTTCAGGGCCGACTCATTAACGTCCGGCGGAAGCACGGTGATGCCCATGCGCCGGCATTCATTGAGGTAGATTGCGGACTTGTCCTTGTCGTCGCCCACGGAGGTAAGCAGCGCGGCCATGTACTCCGGGGCGTAGTGTGCTTTGAGATACGCGGTCCAGTAGGAGATCACTCCATAAGCGGCGGAGTGGGCCTTGTTGAAGGCGTAGTCGGAGAACGGGAGCAGGATGTCCCAGAGGGTTTTGACGGCCTCCATGGAGTAGCCGTTGTCCTGCATGCCCTGCGAGAAGCCTGCGAACTGCTTGTCCAGTTCGGACTTCTTCTTTTTGCCCATGGCGCGGCGGAGGATGTCTGCCTGGCCCAGCGAGTACCCGGCGAGCTTCTGGGCGACGGCCATAACCTGCTCCTGGTACACGATCAGCCCGTAGGTTCCGCCGAGGATCTCCGAGAGCGGTTCCTTCAGTTCCGGGTGGATCGGGATGACTTCCTGGATCCCGTTCTTGCGCAGCGCGTAGTCCGTGTGCGCGTTGGCGCCCATCGGCCCCGGCCGGTACAGCGCGAGCACGGCCGAGATGTCTTCGAAGTTGTCGGGCTTCATCAGCTTGAGCAGGGACCGCATGGGCCCGCCGTCGAGCTGGAACACGCCCAGGGTGTCGCCGCGGGCCAGCAGCTCGTAGGAGGGGGCGTCGTCGAGCTCCAGCGACTCCAGGTCCAGGTCGATGCCGCGGTTCATTTTGATGTTTTCCAGGGCGTCGGAAATGATCGTCAGGTTCCGCAGCCCCAGGAAGTCCATCTTGATCAGGCCAAGGCCTTCGCAGGTGGGGTAGTCGAACTGCGTGATCACCTGGCCGTCCTGGATGCGGCGCATGATGGGGATGACGTCGATAATCGGGTCCGATGACATGATCACGCCGGCGGCGTGGACACCCCACTGGCGCTTCAGCCCCTCAATGCCCAGCGCGGTCTCGAACACCTTGGCAGCTTCGGGATCGGTGCTGACCAGCTGCCGGAAGTCACCGGCTTCGCCGAAGCGCTTGGCCTCCGGGTTCTGGATATCCGCCAACGGAATATCTTTGGCCATCACGGCCGGCGGCAACGCCTTGGTGAGCGTCTCGCCCATGCTGAAGGGATATCCCAGCACGCGGGAGGAGTCCTTAAGCGCCTGTTTTGTTTTGATGGTGCCATAGGTGACGATCATGGCCACACGCTCGTCACCGTACTTGCGGGTCACGTAGTCGATGACTTCCGAGCGGCGCCGGTCATCGAAGTCGACGTCGAAGTCAGGCATGGAGACGCGGTCGGGGTTCAGGAACCGCTCGAAGATCAGTCCGTGGCGCAACGGGTCAAGGTCCGTGATGCGCATGGCGTAGGCCACCATGGACCCGGCACCGGAACCACGGCCGGGACCCACGCGGATGCCGTTGTTCTTGGCCCAGTTTATGAAGTCCGCCACCACCAGGAAGTAGCCGGGGAACCCCATGGACGTGATAACGCCGAGTTCGTAGTCTGCCTGGGCGCGGACCTCGTCCGGCACGCCGCCCGGGTAGCGGTAATCGAGTCCGGTGGCCACTTCCTTGACCAGCCAGGAGGTCTCGTCCTCCCCCGGCGGGCAGGGGAACCGGGGCATGTAGTTGGCGCCGGTATTGAAGGAAACCTCGCAGCGCTCGGCGATGAGGAGGGTGTTGTCACAGGCGTCCGGGTGGTCCCGGAACAGCTCGCGCATCTCCTGCGGGGACTTCAGGTAGTAGCCGCTGCCGGAGAAGGCGAAGCGGGAGCCGCCGTTGTCATAGGTGGGCTCAAGGAGGGTGGACCCGGACTGGATCGCCAGCAGTGCCTCGTGGGCTTTGGCGTCGTGTTCGTGGGTGTAGTGGAGGTCGTTGGTGGCGACGAGGGGAAGGTTCAGGTCCTTGGCGAGCCGGAGCAGGTCCCCCGTGACGCGCCGTTCGATGTCCAGGCCGTGGTCCATCAGTTCGCAGAAGTAGTTCTCCGCGCCGAAAATGTCGCGGAACTCCGAGGCTGCCTCCAAGGCCTCGCGGTATTGGCCGAGCCGGAGGCGGGTCTGGACTTCCCCTGACGGGCAGCCCGTGGTGGCGATGAGACCCTCGGAGTAGGTGTTCAGCAGCTCCCGGTCCAGGCGGGGCCACTTGCCGAATACGGCATCCAGCGAGGCGATCGAAGATGCCCGGAACAGGTTCCGCATGCCCGCGTTGTTGTAGCTGAGCAGAGTCATGTGGGTGTAGGAACCACCGCCGGAAATATCGTCCTTGCGCTGATGCTCATCGCCCCAGCGCACACGGCTTTTGTCACCGCGGGCCGTTCCCGGCGTCACGTAGGCTTCGACGCCGATGATCGGCTTGATGCCCTTGTCCGTAGCCTTCTTCCAGAAGTCGAAGGCGCCGAAGAGGTAGCCGTGGTCGGTGGTGGCGATGGCGGGCATGCCCAGCCGCTCGGTTTCGTCGAACAGCTCGCCGAGCCGTGCGGCACCGTCCAGCATTGAATACTCGGTGTGGTTGTGGAGATGGACAAACGAGTCGTTGCTGGAAGTCACCGCACTATTCTATGCGCTGGGCGTGCACCCCACGGGTCAGGCCCGCCCGGACTCCAGCACTTCGAGGGCAAATGCCAGGTCCTGCGGGTAGTCGCTGACCACGCGTACCGGCTCACCTGTCACCGGGTGCTCGAAGCCCAGCTCCCGGGCGTGCAGCCACTGCCGCGTCAGGCCAAGCGTAGCGGCCAGGCGCGGATCGGCACCATACGTGAGGTCGCCGGCGCAGGGATGGCGGAGAGCCGAAAAATGCACCCGGATCTGGTGGGTGCGTCCCGTCTCCAGGTGCACCTCAACGAGGCTGGCTTTGCCGAACGCTTCCACCACTTCGTAGTGCGTGACGGACGGACGCCCGTCCTCAATGACCGCAAACCGCCAGTCGTGTCCCGGGTGCCGGCCGATTGGCGCATCGATGGTGCCGGTCAGTGGATCAGGCAGGCCCTGCACCACCGCATGGTAGACCTTGTCCACGGTGCGCTCCTTGAAGGCCCGCTTCAGGGCCGTATAGGCACGCTCGGACTTGGCCACCACCATCGCCCCGGACGTTCCGACGTCGAGCCGGTGGACAATTCCCACACGTTCGGGCGAGCCCGAGGTGGAAATGCGGTAGCCGGCCCCGGCGAGGCCACCCACCACCGTGGGACCCACCCAGCCCGGTGAGGGATGGGCGGCAACACCCACGGGTTTGTCAACGACGACGAAATCGTCATCGTCCAGCAGGATCAACAGGTCTTCCACAACTTCCTCCACGACTTCCAGGGGATCACGCCGTTCCGGCAGGCTCACCTGGAGGACGTCGCCGGCAACGAGCTTTGCTGACTTTCCCAGTGCTTTGCCTTTGCTGAGGACATTGCCTTCGGCGATCAGGGTGGCCGCCAGGGAACGCGAGATACCCATCAACCCGGCCAGGCCCGCATCTGCGCGTGATCCGGCGTACTCTTCGGCGACGACGATGCGCTCAGGCATCATCGCCGGACTTCTCCTTGTGGCCGGAAGTGAGCCGGGTTCCGTCCAGCGCGATGCCGCGCAGCGTCAGGATGCAGATGATCGCGACGGCGGAAACCACAGCCGAGTCAGCGATGTTGAAAATGGCGAAATTGGGCAGCTGGATGAAGTCCACCACGTGCCCCATTCCGAAGGACGGTTCCCGGAAAAGCCTGTCGGTGAGGTTGCCAAGTGCCCCGCCGAGCAGCAGGCCAAGGGACAGGGACCACCATTTCGAGCCGAGCTTGCGGACCTGGAAAAGGATGGCCACAGCCACGGCGGCCATGATGATGGAGAACACCCAGGTGACGTTCTCACCGATGGAGAACGCAGCTCCCGAGTTCCGGATGAAGTACCAATGCAGCAGCGGCGGGAACACCGGAATCCGCTCGCCTTCCACCATGGTGGAAGTGACCCAGATTTTGGTCACCTGGTCCAGCACGTAGGCGAAGACTGCGAACCCTGCAAAGAGGGACAGCAGCACGGCCCGCCGGGGGCGGGGCGAAGGCGGTAGGGGGCGGGCCGGGTCGGCGGCGAGTTCGTCAGTCATGGTGCTTTCATTCGTAAGACCTGGTTCAATGCCAAAAGCCGGTGGCCGAGGAATCCTCAGCCACCGGCTTTCAGAATACGTGCTTGCCGGATTAGTTGGCTTCGCTGACTTCCGGCGTTGCCACTGAACCGCGGGCATCAAGGTCGCGGAGCTGGCCCTCGATGTAGGCCTTCAGGCGTGAACGGTAGTCGCGCTCAAAGCCGCGGAGCTGCTCAACCTTGCGCTCCAGCACCGAACGCTGCTGCTCGAGGGCACCAAGGATCTTGCGGGACTTCTCCTGGGCATCGTTGACGAGGCTGCTGGCTTCGATCTGCGCTTCGGCGATGATCTTGTCCTTCTGCGCCTGTCCGTCCGCGACGTGGCGGTCGTGCATCTGCTGGGCCATGGCGAGCAGGCCGGCGGCAGATTCGGCTGAGGCGGTGGACGCGGCCGGAGCAGCGGCAACGGGAGCGGCAGCTACCGGAGCGGCGGGCTGGACGTCCTTCTTCTTGCGCTCCTCGGCGGCCTTGGCTTCGGCTTCGGCCTTCTCGCGTGCTTCGTCCTTGTCGGACTTGACCGGCGCGGGGACCTTCTCCACCACGGGTGCGGCGGCGGAGCTGGCCGGCACGCTGGACCCGGCTTCGGAGAGCTTCTTGCGAAGTTCGTCGTTTTCCTGGTTCAGGCGGCGGAGTTCAACAACGATCTCGTCCAGGAAGTCATCAACTTCATCCTGGTCGTAGCCTTCGCGGAACTTGGTCGGCTGAAAGCGCTTGTTGACAACGTCTTCTGGCGTCAAAGCCATCTGGTCACCTCACTGGTCTAGTTAGTCAGTAGGCCTTCCGGCCGTCAAAACTACGGTACCTAAAGTTGGTCTGGTTCCTCTAATTCAACACTGCGGTGTCAAACGCGAGTTTTCTTCATATTGCACAGGTGGTTCCCGGCGGGTTCCATCCGTGTGCACTGCTGGTCTATCGGGTAATTCAGGCGAGGCTTCTGGTGATCCCCATGGCAATGCTGACGCCGATGAACAAAACCAGGAAGCCCAAATCCAGGGAGATGCCGCCAAGGCGCAGCGGCGGGATCAGCCGGCGGAGTCCGTTGAGCGGCGGGTCCGTAATGGAGTAGACGGCATGCGCCACCACCAGGGCCGCGCCCCGGGGGCGCCACTCCCGTGCGAACATCTGGACCCAGTCGAATACGAGGCGGATAATCAGGGCCACAAAGAACAGCAAAAGCGCGAGATAGACAAGCCCGAAAACAATTCCCATGACTTAATTCAAATCTCCATGTCCATAGTGGTTGGCCAGGCGTCCGGCCGATGCTTCTTGTCTATTTCAGCACAGATGCCAGGCAGGTGTGTCCCTGCCTGGCATCTGCGTCAGGATATTTGGTCAGCTTTGGTTAAAAAAGCTGGCTTGTGTCTCGCTGGCTTTCTTGTCGTCACCGATGACCTCGACGTACGACGGCGAGAGCAGGAACACCTTGTTCGTCACCCTCTCAATGCTCCCCCGGAGCCCAAAAACGAGGCCCGCGGAGAAGTCCACCAGGCGCTTGGCGTCGGCCTCGCCCATGTCCGTCACGTTCATGATGACCGGGATCCCGTCACGGAAGCTTTCGCCGATGAGCTTGGCGTCGTTGTACGACCGCGGGTGGATGGTGGTGATCTGGCGGAGACCGCTGGTCTCCTCGCGGCTTGAGGCCGCACGCTTGATGGGTGTCACTGGGGCGCGGTATTCCTCTTCGGGGGTGTAGGACGTTTCGCGGCTGACCTCGCGGACGGGTGCAGGTGCACGGCGCTCCTCGCGGTCAACTTCCATAGTTTCGTCCTCATCCTTACGTGTGGTCTGTTGCTCGGACTCGTAGTGTTCATCGCCGTCGGCGAGCCCAAGATAGATCATTGTCTTGCGCAGAGCGCCGGCCATGGTCGACTCCTAATCGTGTCCGTAAGCGGGCCGCCCAATGGCTTGACAGCACTGGAGTCCCCCGCCCATCACTTCCAATAGCACCGACGCTACCCCACGGGGGGACGCGATCCGAGAATATCGGAACCGATTCGCAGGTGTGTCGCTCCGAACAGGATGGCGGCTTCCAGGTCCTGGCTCATGCCCGCCGAAATGCCATTGGCTTCGGGATGCTCCGCCACAAGCGCCGCGGACACGGCGGCAAGTTTTTCGAAGGCGGGCTCCGGCGGGGCACCCAGGGGAGCCACTGCCATCACTCCCGCAAGCTCCAGGCTCCCGGCCGATGCTATCCGTTCGGCCAGCATCCCCACATCCTGGATGGCGGCGCCACCGCGGTGCGTTCCGGCGTCGTCCGCCAGGCCCACCTGGATGAAGCACCTCAATGGCGGCCGTCCGGTGGTGTCCTGCTGGGCCTGGGAGGCCTTGGCCAGTGCGTCCACGAGCTGCGGCCTGTCAACCGAGTGCACAGCGGCCGCGTACCGGAGAACGGACTTGGCCTTTTTGGTCTGCAGCTGGCCCACGAAATGCCACGCCAGTCCGCACTCAGCCAGTTGTTCCGCTTTGGCGGCCGCTTCCTGGTCCCGGTTTTCGCCAACGTCCGTGACCCCCAGGGCGGCAAGACGCTTAATGTCCTCCGCCGGGTGGAACTTGGTGACCACGATCAAAGTGGGCAGGTCGCCCGCCCTGCCCGCGGCTGCTGCAGCCGCAATGATGCGGCGCTGCACGGCATCAAGCCGGCCTTTGAGCTGCTCAGAACGCGCGTCCCCGGCCGCTCCGGCATCAGTCATGGGACCACACCACGCCGGCGAAGCGCCCCGTGCTGTTGTTCCGCCGGTACGAGAAGAGGGACGGTGTCTCAAGGGTGCACGGTCCGCAGTACTCCACACTGACGCCCAAACGCTCCAGCTGACTGCGGGCCCCAGCGGGCAGATTCAGCCCGGGAGTACCCCATGAGGTGGTACTCCGGGCCGCGGGCACACCGGCGGCCACTTCGGCCTGCATCCCGGCAGGCACCTCGTAGCAGTTCCCGCAGATGGACGGCCCCAGCCAGGCGCGGAGTCCGGATGCTCCAAGGGACTCCATGCTCGCCACCGCAGCCGGAATCACGCCACCGGCGAGGCCGGGCCGGCCTGCATGCACGGCAGCGAGGACCGGCCCTTCCGCAGACTCCCCCGCCAGCAGGACAGGGATGCAGTCAGCAACCATGACTGCCAGCGGAAGGCCGCGGGAAACCATGGCGTCGGCTTCGGGCGCCGCACTTCCCTGCTCCATAACCGCCACCGTGGTGCCGTGGACCTGGTTCATGAACCGAAGGCCATCCGGGGCAAGGCCGAGGGTGCGCTCCAGCTCTCCGCGGCGCCGGCCCACTTCTGCGGGATCGTCACCCACGTGCAGCGCCAGGTTTCCCGCGGCAGTGTCAGTGAAGGCGACGGAGACTCCGGGCCGGATTTCGGCACGCCAGTGGAACAATCCGGCGCCTACTTCAGGAAGTCGGGGACATCCAGGTCATCCGAGTGGCTGCCGGAGAGGTCCGGCTCCACTACGGAGGGGAGGTCGACGTCGAAGCCTGAGTCAGCGGGGACAGCGGAGGGACGCTGCTGCCCCCAGTTGCTGAGGCCCGCTGCGCCGACGCCTGCGTGGACCGGCTGGACATGGTGGGAGTGGTTGCCTGCGGAAGGAGCCTGGGCGGGTGCCGGGGCAACAGGCGCGGCCGGCCGCTGCGGAGCAACCTGCGGCTGGGACTGGTCCATGGACGGTGAGGTGGCCTTGACGTCGTCGAACCCGGCAGCGATGACCGTCACGCGGGCTTCGTCGCCAAGGGCGTCGTCGATAACGGCACCGAAGATGATGTTCGCTTCCGGGTGTGCCACTTCCTGGACCAGGCGTGCGGCTTCGTTGATTTCAAACAGGCCGAGGTCGGAGCCGCCCTGGATGGACAGGAGCACACCGTGGGCTCCGTCAATGGACGCTTCCAGCAGCGGTGAGGCGATGGCAAGCTCTGCGGCCTTGACGGCGCGGTCTTCGCCCCGGGCGGAGCCGATACCCATCAGGGCGGAACCGGCACCCTGCATGACGGACTTGACGTCCGCGAAGTCCAGGTTGATCAGGCCGGGCGTGGTGATGAGGTCGGTGATGCCCTGGACGCCCGAGAGCAGCACCTGGTCAGCCGAGCGGAAGGCGTCGAGGACTGAGACGTTGCGGTCGCTGATGGAGAGGAGACGGTCGTTGGGGATAACGATCAGGGTGTCCACTTCGTCACGGAGGGCGTCAATTCCGGCCTCCGCGGAGCCCGCGCGGCGGCGGCCCTCGAACGTGAACGGGCGGGTTACCACGCCGATGGTCAGGGCGCCCAGGGACCGGGCAATGCGTGCGACGACGGGAGCGCCGCCGGTGCCGGTGCCACCGCCCTCGCCGGCGGTGACGAAGACCATGTCGGCGCCCCGGAGCACTTCCTCGATCTCGTCTGCGTGGTCCTCTGCAGCCTGCTTGCCAACCTCAGGATTCGCACCTGCTCCGAGGCCGCGGGTCAGTTCGCGTCCCACGTCGAGCTTGACGTCGGCGTCACTCATCAGCAGGGCCTGGGCGTCGGTGTTGATGGCGATGAATTCAACACCTCGGAGGCCGACCTCGATCATGCGGTTGACTGCGTTCACGCCACCGCCGCCGATGCCGACGACTTTGATGACGGCCAAGTAATTCTGCGGAGCTGCCACGTTACGTGTCCCTTGTTCGTGTCTTTTTGCTAAATCTGATGAAGAGCTTAGTGCCTGAAACCCTAACCTTCGAGTTGAAGGTTATAGTTATGTCAAGTAACTCATGTCTGTGACGGTATTTCCTCTGGTACCCACATTCAATAACCGGGACCGCGTGTCGGATTAATACCGTAAAGAAAGCGTGTCAGCGGGTCACCGGATGCCTGGGCACACTCACGTCGTACACCTTAACCGGATTTTTGGGATCCGCCGGAACCTTCAGGAGCGCTGCCAGCACTTTGGCCTTCAGTTCCTTCTCCCCCGCATTGCCCCAGATGATGGTCTGGCCGTCAACGAGCTTGAGTTCCACGGCGTCCACTGACTGGGCAGACGCGTTGGACAGCCTGGCCAGAACATCGGCAGGCAGTGCCCCGAGCACCTCTGCGGTGGCGCGGAAGAGCTCCTTGCCGATGGTGCCGGCGCCGCCGTCAATCACCGGCAGGGATACGGATGCCGGGTCTGCGGTAGCCGCCAGCTGAATGCCCTCCACATCCACAAGCTGGTACTGCTCCCCCTGTTTGACCAGCGCCACCGGCACCCGTTCACGCACTGTCACAGCAAGGCCCGACGGCGGACGCGCCTCGGCGGAGACGGATTTGACCTGGACCAGGGGTTCGAGGAGGCGCCCTACTTCCTCGTCTGTGATTTGTGGCAGCGGCTTACCGCGCAGGGGTTCCAGCGCGGCCTGCACCTGCGCAGGGGTCAGCAGGCGCGTCCCGGACACCGAGATCGTGTCCACGGCAAGGACCGGGGAAAATACAGCCGCGGCCAGCAGCCCGGCCACCAATGCAACCAGCGTGGCTGCAACCACCAGTACATTCCGCCTGCGCCGCTTGCCCTTGGGTTCGGGAAACGCCAGGACATTGCCGGCCTGGCCTTCCGCAACAGCGGAGGAGCCAGCCGATTTGTCCCTGGTTCGGCCCGGGAACCTGGCTTTCCTGGCTTCCTTGGGCGGCTGCGGAACCTGCTCAGCAACCGGCCGGGAGGCTGAAATGACGTCGGAGCCGCTGTCCGCATCCCCGCTGGCGGTACCGGAGCCCGCGGTGCGGTCAGCCGGTTTCCCACCGGCAGGGCGCCTGCCGGTGGATGCGTAGGTGGGCCGGCGGGAACTAGGCACCCAGGGCCTCTACGATCTGCGGGCCGTAGGCCGTCACATCACCGGCGCCGGCCGTGAGGACGATGTCCCCGGCGCCGGCCGCTGCGGCGAGGGCAGCCACGGCGTCCGCGGCACCAACCAGCCGCCCGCCGTCGCCGAGGTGGTCGGCGATGAGCTGGCTTGTAACCCCGGGGATCGGGTCTTCACGGGCCGGGTAGATGTCCAGCACCCAGGCAGTGTCGGCAAGGTCCAGGGCTTCAGCAAACTCGCGGGCAAATTCCCGGGTCCGTGAGAACAGGTGCGGCTGGAAGAGGACATGCACCTTGTGGTTGCCGGCCACGGAGCGGGCTGCGGCAAGTGCTGCACGGACCTCGGTGGGATGGTGGGCATAATCGTCGAACACCCGCACGCCCCGTGCCTGGCCTTTCAGCTCGAAGCGCCGCGAAGCCCCCGAGAACTGCGCCAGGGCGCCGGCAGCTGCGGCGGGCTCAACGCCCAGCTCGAGGGCGACGGCAAAGGCGGCCGCCGCGTTCAGGGCGTTGTGCCGGCCCGGCACCTGCAGGTCAAGCTGGAACCGGCCGGACGGTGTGGACACCGCCACGTCTCCGGGGCCGCCGTCGTGCAGTACAAGTTCTGCCCCGGCGCCCGTCCCGTAGAGGACCACCCGGGAGTTGCCGCGTGCCCGGGCCCGCTCCGCGAGGGCCAGCGCCCCCGGGTCGTCGGCACAGGCGATCAGCACGCCGTCGGCCGGCAGCAGGGCGGTGAAGCGGTCGAAGGATTCGTAGACCGCCTCTGCGGTGCCGTAGTAGTCCAAGTGGTCAGGTTCCACGTTGGTGACCACGGCGATCCCGGGCCGGTAGTTGAGGAAGGACCCGTCGGATTCGTCTGCCTCGGCCACAAAGATCGGGGACGTGCCGGATGCCGCGTTGACACCGAGCGCAGGCACGTTGGCGCCAATGGCAAAGGAGGGGTCCAAGCCGGCGCCCTGCAACAGGACAGCGACCATCGAGGTAGTGGTGGACTTGCCATGGGTCCCTGCCACGGTCACCACCGTGTCCCCGCCCATGGTTGCCGCCAAGGCTTCCGAGCGGTGCAGCACCGGCACCCCCGCTTCCCTGGCGGCCATCACCTCGGGGTTGTCGGCCCTGATCGCCGAACCCGCCACCACTGTCTGCGCATCGGCCAGGTTGGCAGCGTCGTATCCGACGGCGATGCGCGCGCCGGCAGCAGAAAGGTCCGCCATCACCGGCAGGTCCTTGGCGTCAGACCCGCTGACCGCTACGCCGCGCGCAACCATGATCCGCGCGACGGCGGACATGCCGACGCCCCCGACGCCGACGAAGTGGACCTTGCCCAGGGAGTCGAGGCTGGGGATGCTGTCGGAGCTCATGCGGATATCGCTTCCAGGACGAGACCGGCCATGCGCTGGTCGGCGTTACGGATACCTAGCTGGTAGGAATTGGCTGCCATGGTGGCGA
Organism: Pseudarthrobacter sp. NPDC058329; assembly: GCF_042879835.1. Classification (NCBI taxonomy): domain Bacteria; kingdom Bacillati; phylum Actinomycetota; class Actinomycetes; order Micrococcales; family Micrococcaceae; genus Pseudarthrobacter; species Pseudarthrobacter sp. NPDC058329. Next base: position 71,994 of record NZ_JBHVZR010000018.1, on the reverse strand, counting down.
GGCGTTCCTGGTCGGTGACCAGGGGCACCAGTTCGGCGCCCACCCACTCGGGGGTGAAGTCGCGGTCGGCCACGAGCACGGCTCCGCCGGCGGAGACGAGCCCGGCCGCGTTGAGTGCCTGTTCACCGTTGCCGATGGGCAGAGGCACCAGGACTGCCGGCACGCCCACGGCTGCGATTTCACAGACGGTTGCGGCACCGGAGCGGGCCAGCAGCACATCGGCGGCGGCGTAGGCCAGTTCCATGCCGTCGATGTATTCGACCTGCCGGTAGCCATCGGCAACCAGCGGCGTGCCGGCGTCGTCAAGAACGGACTTTCCGCGGCCGGTGATGTGCAGGGTCTGGATCCCGGCGCCGGCCAACTGCCCGAGGGCGGCCGCAATGGTGCGGTTAATGCTCTGCGCGCCGGATGATCCGCCGGTGACGATCAGCGTGGGTTTCGTTTCATCCAGTCCGAGTGCCTCACGCGCGGCAGTTCGCGCGGCCGCCCGGTCAAGGCGTGAGATTTCGGTGCGCATCGGCATCCCCACGTGCAAGGCGCCCTTCAGCGGGGTGGTGTCGAAAGCTACTGCCACGCGCTTGGTGAACATCGCGCCCACCCTGTTGGCCAGCCCGGGACGGATATTGGCCTCGTGGATCACGATGGGGATGCCGCGTTTCCGTGCGGCAAGGTACATGGGTGTGCACACGTAGCCCCCGACGCCCACCAGGACGTCCGCACCGGCCCTGTCCAGGATGGCACCAGCCTGCCGCACGGCGCCGCCAAGCCGTCCCGGGAGGCGAAGGAGGTCAACGGAAGGCTTCCGAGGGAAGGGCACACGGTCGATGGTGGCCAGTTCAACACCGGCTGCGGGCACCAGGCGGGTTTCCATTCCTGCCGGGGTTCCGACGGCGAGGATGGCGGCGCCGGGAGCAGCCGCGCGGACGGCAGCTGCGATGGCCAGGAGCGGGCTGATGTGGCCGGCGGTTCCGCCGCCCGCCAGGACAATGGAGGGATTCTGGTAGGTCATATGGGGCTAGGCACGCTTTCTTACAGTCTTTTTCCTGGGTGCGGCTGCCTTGGCCGGCTTCGCCTTGAACTTCAGCATCCGTTTGGGCCGGATGGCCGGAGCCATCTGCTCGCGGGCCAGCGAAAGCACCACACCAATGGCGCACAGGGACATCAACAGGGCGGACCCGCCATAGGAGATGAACGGCAGCGGCACACCAATGACGGGCATCAGGCCTGTCACCACGGACATGTTCACGGTGGCCTGCCCGAGCAGCCACACCATGATGGTGCCGGCCAGGACACGGTGGAACATGCCCTCCTGCGCCACCACCACGCGGTAAATGGCCGCCCCGAGGATCGCGAAAAGGATGAGTACGACGACGGTGCCCACCAGTCCGAGCTCCTCGCCGATGATGGCGAAGATGAAGTCGTTGTGGGCTTCGGGGATCCAGCTGTACTTCTGCCGGCTTTGCCCCAGGCCCACGCCGAACCAGCCGCCGGAGGCCAGGCCGTAGAGCCCGTTGGTGGCCTGGTAGTTGGCATCAATGCCGTCGGCGCAGGACTGCCCGGTCCACCAGGACGTGATGCGGCACATGCGGTTTGAACTGGTGACAGCCATAACAGCCGTTCCAGCGGCGGCCACCAGGCCGGCGATGCCGAAGAGATAGAGGGGTGCGCCGGCAAAGAAGAGTGCGGCGGCCGTGACCATCATGATGATCATGGCCGTACCGAGGTCGTTTCCGACCAGGACCAGGCCAACGATGATGATGGCCATCGGGACAGCGGGTATCGCTACGTGCTGCCAGCGGCTGAGCAGCTTTCCCTTCATGGCCAGGACTGTGGCCATCCAGAGGGCGAGGGCAAGTTTTGATGCCTCCGACGGCTGGAAGGTGATGCCGCCGAGGTCGATCCAGTTCTTGTTGCCGTTGACCTCGTCGCCCACAACCTGGACGAGGATCAGGAGGACCACGGCCGCCCCGATCGCCGGCCAGGCCAGCCGCTTGAGCCAGATGACGTTGATCCGGGACAGCACAAACATGGTGAAAATGCCGATGGCGGCGAACATTCCCTGCTTCAACGCATCACCGTAAGGCGATTTGCCGGCGGCAATGGATTCAACACTGGAGGCCGAGAGCACCATCATGATGCCGATGGCCGTCAGCGCCAATGTTGATCCCAGAATGAGGTAGTAGGTGGAGCCGTTTCTGGAGGTTCCGGTCCCTTCCAGGGCCGACCAGAATCTGCGGTACATGGTCCGGAGCCTGGCGGCCGCCGTTGACGGGCGCACAGCCGCTGTTGCCGGGGAGCCGGGGCGCGGCTTGCCGTCCTGCTGCTTAATTGGCTGCGGGCGCGTTGGCGTGCTGACCATTGTTACTCCTCGCCGGTCTGGGCCTGCCCTTCCACCAGCCCGCGGACAGCTTCGATGAAAGTGTCACCACGGTGAGCATAGGAAGAGAACTGATCCATGGAAGCAGCTGCCGGAGCCATCAGCACAGTATCGCCGGACTCGGCGAGCTGCGCTGCTGACGCCACGGCCCTGGCCATCACCGTTTCACCGGGTACTGAAGAAACGGCTTGGACGGCGCCGGCCGCTGCGGCAGTCTGCACCACTTCAGTTTCACCCGCCGCCGGGATGATCACCGGGACATCCGGCGCGTGTCGCTGGAGGGCCTCGGAGAGGGCTGAGGTATCGCTGCCGATGAGCACCACGGCCTTGAGCCGTTGAACGTGTTCCTGGACCAGGTCGTCGTACGTGACTCCCTTGGACAGGCCGCCGGCGATCCAGATGACGTTGCTGAACGTGGCCAGTGAGGCTGCCGCTGCATGGGGGTTGGTAGCCTTGGAGTCATTGATCCAGAGCACACCGTTCCGGCGGGCTACCGGTTGGATGCGGTGGTCGCCCGGGATGTAGTCCTGGATGCCCTGCCGCACCGCCTTTGCTTCGACCCCATAGGCGCGCACGAGTCCCGCGGCGGCCAGCGCGTTGGCCACCATGTGGCGCGGCGCGAAGGCCCCCAGGTCGCTCATGGAAGCAAGCTCCGCGGCGCTGTCCCTGCGTTCGGCGATGAACGCCCTGTCCACCAGCAGTCCCTCCACCACGCCAAGCATGCTGATGGCGGGCGTGACCGTGGTGAAACCGACCGCGCGGCAGCCCTCCACTACGTCGGCATTTTCCACCATCCGCTCGGTTTCAGTCTGCTCGGCGTTGTAGATGCATGCTTTTTGTGTCTGTTCGTAGACCTTGGCCTTGTCCGCCAGGTAGGAATCGTAAGAGCCATGCCAGTCCACGTGATCCTCTGCCACGTTCAGGCAGACACTGGCGACAGGTGAGAGGGACTGTGCCCAGTGCAGTTGGAAGCTGGAAAGCTCAACGGCGAAGACATCGTATTCCACGGGGTCGCGAAGGGCGTCCAGGATGGGCGTGCCGACGTTGCCGACGGCGATGGCCTTCAGTCCGGCGGCCCGAAGCATGGCTTCGGTCAGGCCGACGGTGGTGGTCTTCCCGTTGGTTCCCGTAATGGCGAGCCAGTCCGCCGTCTTGCGGCCTTCCCGCACCCGTACGCGCCAGGCGAGTTCAACGTCGCCCCACACCGGAATGTGTGCCCTTGCCGCGGCTGCCAAGAGGGCCTGGTCGGGGCGCCACCCGGGTGAAGTCACGATCAGTTCCGGCAACTTGCCGTCGATCCGGGGCATGCGGATTACCGCGTCCTCGCCGAGCAGCACATCGGCAGCGCCCACGATCCTGAGGGTTTCCGCGTGGGCCCTGGCCGTCTCGCTCGTGGCCGCGTCCACCACCACTACCCGGGCACCGAGTTCGATCAGGGTGTCAGCTGCCGCGAATCCGGAAACGCCGATGCCGGTCACGGCTACGCGCAGCCCGGACCAGTCGGCATCCCAGCTGGTGAGGTTCTCGAGTCGGGGGGAAACGGTCACAGCAGCACAACCCATTCAGCGTAGAAAATGCCAAGCCCCACGGCGACGAAGAGCCCGCAGAGGATCCAGAACCGGACCACCACAGTTACTTCCGCCCAGCCCTGCAGCTCGAAGTGGTGCTGCAGCGGGGCCATCTTGAAGACACGTTTGCCGCCGGTAGCTTTGAAATAGCCCACTTGGATGATGACGGAGAGGGTGATCAGGACGAACAGGCCGCCGATGATGCCCAGCAGCAGTTCGGTGCGGGACAGGATGGCGAAACCGGCGATGGCGCCACCGATGGCCAGCGAACCGGTGTCACCCATAAAGATCTTGGCGGGCGAGGTGTTCCACCATAGGAAGCCCACCAGTGCGGCGCTCAGGATGGCAGCCAGCAGTGCGAGGTCGAGGGGATCACGGACGGAATAGCATCCGCTGCCGGCCTGGCGCGGTGAACCGCAGGCCTGGTTGCTCTGCCAGATTCCCATTAGCGTATATGCGCCAAACACCATCACGGCGGCTCCCGCAGCGAGCCCGTCGAGGCCGTCGGTCAGGTTTACCCCGTTGGTGGCTGCGGTGACAATGAGGTTGGACCAGACCACGAACAGGATGGCCCCGAGGACAGTTCCACCGAAGGCAAGGTCCAGCCAGGGCAGGTCACGGACCAGCGAAATCTTTGTGGAGGCAGGTGTGACGCCGGCGCTGTTGGGAAAGTTCAGGGCGAGCACGGCGAAGATGATGCCCACGGCCCCCTGCAGGATCAGTTTCGCCTTAGCGTTGAGGCCGAGGCTGCGCTGCCGGGAAATCTTGATGAAGTCATCCAGGAATCCCACCAGGCCCATCCCCACCATCAGGAACAGCAGGATGAGGGCCGACGCCGAGGGGCCCGAAGAACCGGGGTTCACCATCAGCATGATCAGGTGGGTCAGGCCGTAGCTCAGCAGTACCGCCGCCACCACCACTGTCCCGCCCATGGTGGGCGTGCCGCGTTTAGTGTGGTGCGAGGTGGGACCGTCGTCCCTGATGAACTGGCCGTAGCCGCGGCGGACCAGCAGCCGGATAAAGAGCGGGGTCCCTACCAGGGCGAAGAGGAGTGCCAGGCCGGCGCCGATCAAAAGTGCAATCACAGCAGAGCGCTCCTTTCATCAGCGGGTTGCGGGGTTTGTGGGGGTAATGCTATCCGATCGCCTAAGTGGCGCAGCCCCACGCTGTTCGAGGACTTGAACAGCACCAGGTCGCCCGGTTGGAGCTCGGCGTCCAGCAGTTCGTGGGCTTCTTCCACCGTTTCCGCGAAGAGGCATTCGTCGCCCCAGGACCCCTCCTGCACCGCTGACACGTACAGGGCACGGGCCTGCCGGCCTACTACCAGCAGTCGCGAAATATTAAGCCGGACCACCTGCGTGCCGACGGCGGTATGTTCCCTGATGGAGTCCTCGCCGAGTTCCAGCATGGCTCCCAGCACGGCCCAGGTACGCCTGCCGCGGCCAAGGTCCGCCAGCGTCCGCAGGGCGGCCCGCATGGATTCGGGATTGGCGTTGTAGGCGTCGTTGATGATGGTAACGCCGTCAGGCCGCTCGGTGCGCTCCATGCGCCACCGGCTGGCGGCAGTTTGGTTGCTGAGCGAGGATGCTATGTCCTGTCCCGGAACGCCTGCTGCCCACGCCGCAGCGGCAGCGGCCAGCAGGTTGCCCACATGGTGCGCGCCGATGAGGCGGCTGCTCACGTGCAGACCGGTTTCGCCGTCCGGCAGCCGGAGGTCGAATTCGGGATGGCCTGCCGCGTTGGTGTCGGCGTTAAGTGCCTGCACGGCGGCGTCCCCGCGGCCTTCAGCTGAGAATCCGAGCACCGACGCCGAGGTCCGCGCCCGCATGGCGGCCACCCGTTCGTCGTCGAGGTTTACGACGGCGGTGCCTGACGGGGCAAGGGCCTCCACCAGTTCCCCCTTGGCTTGGGCGATGTTCTCTACTCCGCCGAACTCCCCGGCGTGGGCGGTTCCGACGGCGAGCACCACGCCGATGTCGGGCTTGACCATGTCCGCAAGGTACTGGATGTGGCCGACGCCGGTGGCACCCATCTCGATCACCAGGTAGCGGGTGTCTGTTCCTGCGCGGAAGACAGTGAGCGGAACGCCGATTTCACCGTTGTAGGACCCTTGGGGCGCCACGGTGTTTCCCTGTGAAGCCAGGATGCCGGCGAGCAGGTCCTTGGTGGTGGTCTTTCCGGCCGAACCGGTGATTCCCACTACCGTGAGTTCGCTGCCTTCCCGGGCACGTGCGGCGCGGATCCTGCGCACGGCCTCGGCGGCCAGAGCGCCCATCGCAAGGACGGCATCCGGAACCACCACCGAGGGATAGGTGGTTCCGTCCGGAGCGGGCAGCGGACGCTCCACCAGGGCCAGCGTGGCGCCCGCCGTGAATGCCGCTGCCACGTAGTCGTGGCCGTCCGCGTGTTCACCCGGCTTTGCGACGTAGAGCGATCCGGGGGTGGATTCGCGTGAGTCCGTGACCACCGAAAGAGGCGTGATCCCGGGATCGGCGTCCAGGCGCCCGTTAGTGATTTCGGCGATCTCCGCCGCAGTAAATGCAATCATCTCGGTCTAGGACTCTATCCGGTCGTCTTGGAGAACGTTGAATCCCCTGGCTGTCAAGGCGCTGCGCAATTCCACCCTGTCGTCCAGGGCAAGGTTGACGCCTTTGACCTCCTGCCACACCTCGTGGCCGCGGCCCGCCACGAGGATGGTGTCCTCCGGCCGGGCCAGCTCCACGGCCCGGCGAATTGCCTCTGCCCGGGGGAAAACTTCCAGGACGTCACACTCCAGTAAGTCCTTTTCCTTTGCCTCACGGGCACCTGCCAGGACGTCGGCGCGGATTGCGCCCGGGTCCTCATCATGGGGGTCGTCATCGCTGATGATGACGGTGTCGGCGAGCCTGGCCGCAATGGCACCCATGGCGGGCCGTTTGCCCTGGTCACGCTGTCCTGTGGCACCAAAGACAACGATGAGGCGGGACCCTGGTTGCGGCGACCGTACCGCTTCGAGGGCCCGTGCCAGCGCATCGGTGTTGTGGGCGAAATCCACGATCGCGGCCGGCTCGTCTGAAACCAGCTGCATGCGCCCGGGCACCGCTACGGTGAAGGGGTCGTACTCGTCCAATGCCGACTGCAGCGTGCCGGCGTCCACGCCAGCCGTCAGGACCATCACTGCCGCCAGCGCCGCATTGGCGACATTGAAGCTGCCGGGGAGGCCGGTGTGAACCGTGAGCCTGCCGTCGGGGCCGCTCAGTGTGAACTCCGTGCCCAGCCCGCGCGCGCTCGTGGCCGTAACAGTCCAGTCGGCAGCGGTTCCGGCCGAGGTGGCGAGGGTGGTGACCGGCACCTGCGTGGCGCCGGCAAGCCGGTGGCCCCACTCGTCGTCGACCATCACCACGGCCGCACGGGCGCGGCCGGGCGTGAAAAGCTCCGCCTTGGTGGCGAAGTAGTCGTCCATGGTGAGGTGCAGGTCCAGGTGGTCCTGGGTCAGGTTGGTGAATCCCACAACATCGAACAGCACCCCGTCCACCCGCTGGAAGGAAATGGCGTGGGAGGAGACCTCCATGGCGGCTGCGGCGAGTCCCCTCTCCCGCATGAGGGCCAGCAGCGCGTGCACGTCCGTGGATTCCGGTGTGGTGAGCAGGCTTGGGATGGGGTCCCCGCCGGCATGGATCTCAATGGTGCCGATCAGCCCGGTCTTCCGGCCGAGGGCGCGAAGCAGCGAGTTGATGAAGTAGGTGGTGGTGGTTTTTCCATTGGTGCCCGTCACGCCAAATAACTGTGGCTGGCCGGCGCCCGGCTGGCTTTGATAAATCAGGGCGGACAATGGCCCCACCACATTGCGGGGTGCGTCCACAACAATCACGGGTACCGGAACATCGTTGGACAGCGCGAGCAGCCTGGCGCCGGCATCGTCCGTGAGGACGGCGACGGCTCCCGCTTCGATGGCCTGCGGAACGAAATCCGCACCATGGCGGGCGGCGCCCGGAAGGGCGACGTAGAGGTCCCCCGGCTCCACCGCACGGGAGTTCAACGAAATTCCGGTGACTTCCACCTCGGCGGCCGGTCCGGGAACCGCAACATCAAGGGCATCGCCGATGCCGGCCAGCCGGACCGCTTCGACAGTTGACGGGCGGAAGCGGCCCTTGCCGGCAGGTCCCTCCGGGACGGCGCGGCTATCGGACGGATTGAGGTCAGACAAGGAATCTCCGATGGTGCTAGTGTTCGGGCCCGGCAGGGATGAACCGGTGGTGCTGCTGTGCGGTCGGCTGTTTGCCGGGATGCTACTTGGCGAACTGGGGCAGCCGGGCCGGTTCGCCCGTGGACGGCTGGACGTTGTAGGTCCGCAGTGCCTGGCTCATGACCGACCGGAAAACCGGCCCGTTGGTAATCCCATAAATACTGCCCTTGGGACGCTGGAGTACCACCTCCACAATAAACCGCGGATCATCCATCGGTGCCATGCCCACCATGGAGGCAGTGTAGCCGCAGTACCCGGCGCCGTCGTCGCACGGTGATTCGGACGTGCCCGTCTTGGCGCCCACACGGTAGCCGTCGATGGCCGCATCCTTGATCTGCCCCTCGGTAACGGCGCTTTCCAGGATGTCCTGGACCTGCTGCGCCGTTTCCTCCGACACCGTCTGCCGTGGTGCGGCTGCGGGCACTTTTTCCTCGGTTCCATCCGGGGAAACGTAGGCATCGATAAGCCTGGGCTGGAGCATGACGCCGTTGTTGGCGATGGACTGGAACGCCCGTACGGTCTGGAGGGTGGACTGGGACACGCCCTGTCCGAACAGCACGGTGTACTGCTGGCGTCCGTCCCACTGCTGCCAGGGCGTGAGGATGCCGGAGGCTGTGGCAGGCAACCCGATGTCAGGTGCCTCGCCGATGCCGAATCTCTTGAGCCAGTCGTACCGCTGTTCCTTGCTGAGGCGCTGGCCGGCCATGACGGTGCCGGTGTTCATCGAGTAACCCAGGATGCCCGCCAGGGTGCGCTCCTCAGTCCCATGGGCAAAGGAATCGCTGAAGGTCTGTCCGTCCACCGTGTAGGTGGGCCCGAGGGTGAAGGAATCGAGCGGCTTGGCCTTGCCCTCTTCAATGAGGGCGGCGGCGGTCATCATTTTTTCAACGGAACCGGGCTCGTAGGCCGCGGTGACGGCGCGGACGCCGCGGTCCTTTGCCGCCACCCGGCCTGGGTCGTTGGGATCGGGGGAATTGGTGTCGGCCATGGCCACCAGGTCGCCGGTCTTGGCATCCATCACAATGATGACGCCCCACTCGGCGCTGAGTTTGTCCGTCTGGCTTTGGATGGCCTGCTGTGCGAAGTACTGCAGGTCGGAGTTGAGCGTGAGCTTGACGTCCTTGCCGTCCTGCGGCGAAGTCAGCTCATCCACGCCCACGGGGATGCGCAGGCCGTCAGCGCCGATCTCGAAAAGGCGTTCGCCGTCCGCGCCCTTCAGCAGTTCGTCCTGGGTCTGTTCTATGCCGGCCTGGCCGCTGCTGCCGTCGGCCAGGAATCCGATGATTCCGCCGGCGACGGACCCGTTGGGATAGACCCGCTTGCTGACGCCTTCGGTGACGATGCCGGGGATCTGGAGCTTCGAGATGCGGTCCTCGATGTCCGGCTTCACATCCTTGGCCACGATGTAGTAGGGCTGCTGGCCCGTGACAGCTTCGCGGATGGCGTCTTTCTCCATGCCCAGGGCGCCGGCCAGTTCGGTAAGGCCCTGGTCCCGGCTGACGTCCACCAGCTTCTCTTTGCCGTCCACAGTTTCCAGGCGCTTGAAGGTTTCGGTTTTGGTGTTCACCCGCTGGTCCACCACCACGTTGTAGCGGATTACGCTGTTGGCCAGCACCGTTCCCCGGGAGTCCAGGATGCTGCCCCTCTCGGCAGGCAGGACGGTCCGCTTCATCCGGCTGTTCAGCGCGGCCTCTGCCATTCCCCCGACGTCCAGTCCCTGGACCAGGAAGAGTTTCCCGCCCACCACCAGCAGGAGCGTCAGCATCATGCCAAGCCCCAGCCGGAGACGCTTTTTGGCGTTGGGTACCTTGCTGCTTTTCGCCTTGCCGGTCCGCTGCGCCACCGTGATAATCCTTGCTGTTCGACCTTGTTGCCTGTCAGACCTGCCGTGTTACTGCCCGGGGACCTTCTGCTCGGGCGCGGGTACCGATCCGCCGTGGAGATCCACCGGCGGGACAGCCGGAGCGGCTGATGGCGGTGTCTGGGCAGGCGTGGCGTCTGGGGCCGGTTTGGTCTCCGCGGCCGAGGGAGCAGCTGCAGGGGGCTCATCAACGGGCTTCCGGGCTTCCAGCGGATCACGCTTGCTCGGCGGCGGCACCACGGTGAGCTGACCCGCGACAGCAGGCGCCGGAATAACGGCCCCGGCAGCACCGTCCTTCACGGCCGGGGTTGCCTTGCCTGTAACGGAGAGGGTGGACAGGTCAATCTGGCCTTTGACGGTGGAAGGCACCATCCCCAGCTTTGTCGCCTGCGCCGCGAGGTTCTGGGGTGCTTCGAAGTTCTGGACCTGCTGGGTAAGATCCTGGTTCTGCTTCGTCAGCGTGCTCTGCTTGGCGCGAAGTTCCACCAACTGGTACTGCGCCGTGGACACCGAAATATTGAGGACCAGAACGGCGATCAGGGCCACGGCCAGCATGGCGAAGCACAGCACCACGAAGGGCGCGCGGCGTTTGCGGGGGACGGTCCGGACTACGGAGAGCGGAGTGCGGCTCCGGCGCGGCCCGGCCGGCGAACCCGCAGGAAGCTGCTTGGCCGCCGAACCGGAAACGACGGGAAAGTTCTTGACGGCAGCGGTGCTCACTAAGCTCTCCTGGTTCGGATACGTTCCACCGCACGGAGCCTGGCAGAGGCAGCGCGGGGGTTTTCGGCGATTTCGACGGCGGTTGGCACCTCGGTGCCTTTGGTCAGGGTCTTCAGTTCGGGTTTATGCTCTTCCAGCTCAACGGGAAAGCCCAGTGGAGCGGAAGATTTGGAACGGGACTGGAAAACTCCCTTGACGATCTTGTCTTCCAGGGAGTGGTAGGACATCACCACGATGCGGCCGCCGAGTGCTGTGGCCTCCACGGCAGCGGGAACCGCGCGTTCCAGCACGTCGAGCTCCTCATTGACTTCGATCCGCAGGGCCTGGAATGTCCTCTTGGCGGGGTGGCCGCCGGACTTGGCAGCTCCTGCCGGGACGACGGCGCGGATTTGCTCCACCAGTTCCCCGGTGGTGGTAAAGGGTTTCGTGGCCCGGGAGGCGACGATCCTGTTAGCGATCCGTCCAGCGAACTTCTCCTCGCCCCACTTCCGGATGATCCGGACGAGTTCTTCTTCGCTGTACCTGTTAACGACGTCGGCCGCAGTCTGCCCGCGGCTGGTGTCCATCCGCATGTCCAGTGGCGCGTCGAACGAGTACGCAAAGCCGCGTTCACGCTCATCCAGCTGGAGGGACGAAACGCCGAGGTCCATAAGGATTCCGTGAACTTCGGGGACACCCAGGTCAGCGATGACTTCTGCGATTTCGTCATAGACGGCGTGGACAAGATCCGTGCGGGCCTCAAAGGGCGCCAGCCGCTCCCCTGCCAGGGCAAGGGCTTCTTCATCCCGGTCGATGCCGATCAGGTGCAGGTCCGGAAAACGCTGCAGCATTGCTTCGGAGTGGCCGCCCATTCCCAAGGTCGCATCAATGGCCACCGGCGTCTCGCCCCGATTCCGGGCAGCTTCGAATCCGGGGGCCAACAAATTGATGCACCGGTCCCGAAGGACCGGCACATGGCGTTCGGACGTTGGCTTCGGTTGATCGTTCATGCCTCGTCCTCTCTCGCCGCTGCTCTCACCTGGTGGGGTTCTTGGCCCAGATCCCCATCCGCGCCTACCGTCATGCCCGCCTGGCTCCGGGGAAGTGAGCCAGGTTGGCCAGCCGATGGGCCGGCTGGAGATCTCAGCCAAGAAAACTGCCCGCTGTCCTGTTCCGGTCAGAGAATGCCCGGAATGGGGTCATCGGTTTCGGAGAAGGCGGTTTCCTTCTCCGCGAGGTAGTCATTCCAGGCCTGGGCGTCCCAGATCTCGGCGCGGGTTCCGGCGCCGATGACGGCAAGTTCCCTACCGAGCCCTGCGTACTCCCGGAGCGCTGGCGGAATAGTCACGCGCCCCTGCTTGTCAGGTACCTCGTCCGAGGCTCCAGAGAGAAAGACGCGGATGTAGTCCCGCGCCTGTTTCGAGGAGATTGGCGCCTCCCGCATTTGCTCGTGAACACGGGCAAATTCCTTCTCGCTGAAGACGTAGATGCAACGTTCCTGCCCTCTGGTGAGGACCAGTCCGCTGGCAAGTTCCTCCCGGAACTTCGCGGGGAGAATGATCCGTCCCTTTTCATCCAGACGTGGCGAATGCGTGCCCAGAAACACTGGCCCACCGCCTGTCCGATGTCAGGAACTGCACATCCCCTATGTTGCAACCACCCTCTTATGTCCTCCACATTACTCCACTTTCCACCACAGTCAACGTGAATAGACCACCCACAGGCCCGTTTTTTGGGAAAGTTGGCCCGAAAAGACGCGGAAATGCGCGGGTGGTGGGAAGTGGAGGATCTTCGCCCCTCCTGGCCCATGCCGATGGGCGACGCGGCGCCGGCCGGATCGAGGAGTTGCTGCCGAAAGTGCACGGAAACCAGGTTTAACGCGAAAAGACCCGCCGAAGCGGGTCTTTTCTGTTTTGCTTCCCCATGCCGGGGAGCAAAGTGGAGTGCCTGGGTGGCCTCCGGATCAGCCGATGCCCGAAAGGCTAGGGTTCACCCCGGCGCCTCTCGTCCCAGCGTTCCTCCAGGCTGCTCATGAAGGAACTCCGCTGCTTGCCTGCTTTGCCCGTGCCGGGCTTGGCACCCTTCGCACCGGGCGAGCTGCTGCGCATCGTGGCGAAGTAGACGCCGCCGCCCATCACAATGAAGCCCAGGACACCTACAAAGATGTTTTGGAGGGTGACGCCCACCAATAAGAGGAAGACGCCGGCAAGCGCACAAAGAACGCCGATCACAACGTGTCTCGTCGACCACGAACGCCCGGGGTCCGACCCCATGGAATTCGCGAACTTTGGATCATCCTCGTGAAGCTGCTTCTCCAGCTGCTCAAGCAGCTTCTGTTCGTGCTCCGACAGCGGCATCACGACCTCCTTTTGTAGGCCAACGTCCGGGCTGATCCCAGCCAGTACTCCTGCTCGAATAACGTCCGGCATGCCTTTGCGGTTCCCGCACCCGCCGGCTATGGCGGAAAGCGGTGACCAGGCATGCGGTCGCCTGAGCGGAAGCATGTCCAAGAGAGCCCGGCAGTAAGTCCAGTCACTCAAAAACTTCGTACCTACAAGGATAGTTTGTTCAGGGCCGTTCTGAAAGACGGCGATGACTTTCCCGGCACCCTCCGGGCCGCAGATTTTCCGGGCTTATCCGGCCCCGCTGCCCGGGTCGAGGAGCCGGGCGGGAAGAACCGACTTACCGCCGAATTTGCGGGCCACCTGGTCCACCGCCTGCTCGGCGGCACGCCAGTTGTCGTCCCTGCGGTCGAAACTCAGCTGGAGCGAGGTCCGCGCCGCTTCTTCAAGCTGCTCGGCCCGCACCCCTACCAGCCTGACGGTCATGGTCCGGTCCACAGCGTCCAGCAGCTGAAGCGCCACTGCGTAGATGAGCTGCGCACTGTCCACGGGAGTCTGGACGGTCCGGCTGCGCGTGATGGTGGAGAAGTCCGCGAACCGCAGCTTCAGTGCGATGGTCCGGGCCACCATTCCCGAGCTCCGCAACCGCTCTGCCGTGCGGTGCGAAAGCCGCAACAGCTCCCGGTGGAGGAGGGCGTCATCGGCAGTATCCACGGCAAAGGTTTCTTCCGCCCCGATGCTCTTCTCAAGACGGACAGGCGTGACGGGACGCGGATCTATTCCCCACGCGAGCTGGTGGACGTGTACTCCCGTGGCGCCGAGCATCTTCTTGAGCGAGGAGACCGGGGTGGCTGCCAGGTCGGCGACGGTTTTGATGCCCATCCTCGCCAGGACGTCTGCGGTTTTTGCGCCCACCCCCCACAAGGCTCCCACCGGCAGGCTGTGGAGGTAAGGAACCGTCTGGTCCGGCCCGATCAGAAGCAACCCGTCCGGCTTGCAGCGGGTGGAGGCGATTTTTGCCACAAACTTTGTCTCGGCGATCCCCACGGAGGCGGTAATGCCCAGGTCCGCAGCCACCCTGCGCCTGATCAGCTGCCCGATGTCCCGCGGTGGCCCCAGCCGGCGCAGTGCCCCACTAACGTCCAGGAACGCTTCATCGACGCTGAGCGGCTCCACGAGTTCAGTGACGGACTCGAAAATTGCCATCAACTGGGCAGAGACCTCGTAGTACACCTTGTGCCGGGGCTCGATGATCACTGCCTGGGGGCACATGCGCATGGCTACCGCCATTGGCATGGCCGACTTGACGCCGAACGCCCTGGCTTCGTAGGACGCGGACAGGACCACTGATCGCTCGGCCGGATAGCCGACGATGACAGGCCGGCCCTTCAGTTCGGGGCGGGTGCGGAGTTCCACGGAGACGAAAAAGGCGTCCATATCCACGTGCATGATGCAGTTGCGCCTGCGGGACCGAAGGCCTGCCCCGGCCGGCTCGTTCGTCCCAACAGGTGCCACGGCTGCAATCCTATCGCTTTTGTACTGACTAAACTGGAGGCTGAATCCGGCATCAACACCAGGAGGAAAGTCCCTGTGACGGTCATTGGAAACCTTAAGCCAGCTGCCCTGGCCGCTTTTGCTGCCGGGGCATTGGCCCTCGCTGCCTGCAGCCCAACGCCCTCAGGAACACCGGATCCCACTGCCTCCGCCTCTGCACCGGAAACCGTCCAGTCCACCATGACAGCCTCGGCCAGCCCCTCCGCCTCGCCCAACACCTCAGCAACGGTAGGGGCCGTCGTCGAAGGTTTCCCCCAGGAGCTCCTGCCGCTGATGCCGGGCGCGAGCGTGGTGTCCAGCAGCTTCGACAAGGCGTCGACGCCCGCAACTGCCGCCCTGGTTGCGACCATCACTGCGCCCACTTCCGCGGTACTGGATTTCTACACCAAGGAGCTGGAGGCCCGCGGGTTCAAGGCAGTCCCGGGTGAGTCCGTCGGGGCGCTGGCTTCAAAGGATTTTGTTCGCGGAGACAATGAGACGGTCAACCTCTCGGCCGTGGAAGCGGCGGGGGTTGTCACCTTCACCATCGGCGCCAATGTGGCAGCTGAGTCAGCCAAGTGACGGCGGCCGAGCAGTTAAGGGATGAACAGGCCGCCTTCGTAGCGGCAGTCGCGGGTGAACTGACCGATTTCCTCACGTCCCGGCAGTCCATCATGTCCGCCATCTCCCCGGACATCGAACCGATCATGGGGTCCATCTCCAATTTGGTAACGGGCGGAAAGCGCCTCCGGGCGCTCATGTGCTACTGGGGATGGCGTGGCGCCGGCGGCGAGCCATCCGCCCAGCAGGTAGTGACGGCCGGAGCGGCGCTGGAATTGTTCCAGGCTGCCGCGCTGATCCACGACGACATTATTGACCGTTCGGACACGCGGCGCGGCGGACCCAGCGTCCACCGCCGGTTCAGCCAGCTGCACGGAGCCCGCGGCTGGGCGCTGGACAGCGAGCGGTTCGGGCATGCCGCCGCCATCCTCACCGGCGACCTCTGCCTCTCGTTCAGTGAAGAAGCTTTTACCGACATAGGCGAAAAGGCCGCGGCGGGCAGCCGGGCCCGGTTGATCTTCAACCTCATGCGGGCGGAAGTCATGGCTGGCCAGTACCTTGACATTCTGGAAGAGGTTGCAGGGCCGGTCCGGGACCGCGCCGGAGCTGTCAGCAGGGCCCAGTCCATCATCAGGTTCAAGTCAGCCAAATACTCCACAGAGCACCCGCTGGCGCTGGGCGGCGCCCTCGCCGGAGCCTCGAACGAACTGCTCCGCGGCTACTCAGCCTTCGCATTGCCCCTGGGCGAGGCCTTCCAGCTCCGTGACGACGTGCTGGGCGTCTTCGGGGATCCGCTCACCACGGGCAAGCCTGCCGGGGACGACCTGCGCGAAGGCAAGCGGACCGTACTGGTGGCGCTTGCCCTGGACCAGGCATCGGAAACAGAATCCGCCTTCATCGACGCCAGGCTGGGCAGCCCCGACCTCGGCGACGAGGACATTCTTGAAATCCGGCGGATTATCGAAGAGTCCGGGGCCCTGCAGGCCACCGAAGTGCTGATCAACGAATTCGGGTCTGCAGCATTTGATGCCCTGGAAGCACTTCCCCTGGACGAACTGCCGAAAACAGCCCTGCGGAGGCTGGCTGAAGCAACCGTCAGCCGAGCCTCCTGATTCAGCAGGCGAAATCCGGTTACCAGGCCAAGGTCTGCGCCCTGCGCCTGATTTCTGTCTTGCGGCCTTCGCGCAGGGCGTCGATAGGGCGTCCGCGCAGGGATTCGTCGGGCGTAAAAAGCCAGATGATGAGATCCTCGTCGGAGTAGCCCGCATCCGCAAGCACAACAATGGTGCCTTTAAGGCTGTCCACCACCTGGCCGTCCTGAATGAATTCAGCCGGGACCGAGCGGATTTTCCGTTCCCCCACCCGCAAAGCCGCCAAAGCATGCTCGTCCAGGAGGCTATGGACTTTGGTGATGGAAACATCCAACAAATTGGCGACGTCGGGCAGGGGCAACCATTCGCCCACGAGGTTTTCTACAGTGCTCACGGATCAAGGTTGCCACGGTGCGTACCGCCGCGCCTAGTCGGCGCATTGCCCCGGGCACTCCCCACCTGCGGACACTCCACAAATTCCAGCTTGCAGGAATTGCGCGAATTCTTGTGCTAACTCCGAATCCATGAGAGATTCTCATAGATCACATTTGTAACACGAATAACACGAGTAACAGTAGTATCGGAATGACAGCGGCATCCCCGCCCGCGCCCGCAGTTGAGAAGAGGATTCTTTCCATGACGATGTCCCGCTCGCCCAAGCAGCCCCCCAAGCCGAGTCTGCCTATGATCGCTGCCACCACTGCAGCGCTGCCAGCGGTTGTGTTGTCATCCTTGGCCCTCGCCCAGCCTGCCGCAGCAGAGCAGCCAGCACGCGCCGTCCCGGCCACCCTGGCCGCGGCGATGAAAGCACAGGCGGCACAGGCGACGGCGGCCGTCATCCCGCCGTCGTCCGTCTCCACCACCATCCCGGCAGCCTTCAAGCCGGCACAACCGGCGGCACCGGCCGAGTACACGATCGCCCGGGGCGACACGATCAGCGCCATCGCCGGCAGGTTCGGGTTGAACACCGGTGAAGTCCTGAAGCTCAATAACCTGCAGGCGAACACCATCATCTACCCGGGACAGAAGATCAAACTTTCGGGCTCCGCCGCCGCATCCGCGGCTCCTGCTCCGGCGGCTGCTCCCGCTGCCCCGTCCCCCGCCGGCGGCGGTGCCAGCTACACGGTGAAACCAGGCGACACGCTCGGCGCCATTGCCGCGAAGCACAAAGTGAGCCTCTCTGACGTCTTCTCCTGGAACAGCCTCAACATGCGTTCCATCATCTACCCCGGGCAGAAAATCAAGGTTGGTGGCGGCGACTCCGCTCCCGCCCCGGCGGCTCCTGCGCCGGCAGCACCTGCACCGGCCCTGGCGAACTCCTCGGCCACTGCCCCGGCGTCCGGCTCGTACACCATCAAGGCCGGTGACACTCTTTCCGCCATCGCCTCGCGTCACGGCGTCAAGCTTTCGGATCTGCTTTCTGCCAACCGGATGAACCTGGGCACGGTAATCTACCCGGGCAACAAACTGGCCATCCCCGGCGCCGGCCAGCAAACGCCGCAACCGGCAGCCTCTGTTACGCCCCTGGTGCCCAGTTCCTTCCTGGGTTTCAGGTACCCCGCAGCAGTGGTGAGCTCAGCCAACGAAAACAAGGCACTCCTGAACGCTTCGCCGGTCCCCTCCCGCGAGCAGATGCGCAGCATCGTTGCGGACACCGCACGATCGATGGGCGTAGAACCTTCCCTCGCCCTCGCCTTCGCGCACCAGGAGTCCGGTTTCGACCAGCGCGCGGTGTCCCCCGCGAATGCCATCGGAACCATGCAGGTCATCCCCAGCTCCGGCCAGTGGGCATCGGACCTGGTGGGGCGGAAGCTCAACCTCCTGGATCCGTACGATAATGCAACGGCCGGCGTCGCGATCATCCGCCAGCTCCTCGCCACGAGCAAGGACAGGGATTCAGCCATCGCCGGGTACTACCAAGGCCAGTATTCGGTGAGCAAGTACGGCATGTACGACGACACCAAGACTTACGTCGCAGCCATCAAGGCACACCAGAAGAACTTCGGCTAGCCCCGGGCCCTGCGTCCGAAAAGCGGGGAAGCCAGGAGAAGTCGGCACGGGTCCGGACCGGAATGGGTTCGGACCCGTTTCATTGCTGGATTACGATCGTAGGGTGCAGGAACACGTGTCAGACCCTCTGGTAGGAACCCTGGTGGACAACCGCTACGCCGTCAGGTCCAGGCTGGCGGCCGGCGGCATGTCCACCGTTTACGTCGCCACCGACCAGCGGCTGGAACGGGACGTGGCCCTCAAGGTGCTGCACCCCCATCTCTCCGCGGACGAGAGCTTCCTCGGCAGGCTGGGCCGGGAGGCCAAGGCCGCAGCGAGGCTGTCCCACCCCCACGTGGTGGGCGTCCTCGACCAGGGCACGGATGCCCACACCGCGTATCTGGTCATGGAATACATCAAGGGCCACACGCTGCGGGACGTCATTAAAGCCAAAGGTGCGCTTCCGCCCCGGCTCGCACTGGCGTTGATTGATCCGGTGGTGGAGGGCCTCGGGGCCGCGCACGCGGCGGGGTTCATCCACCGGGACGTGAAACCCGAAAACGTTCTGATCGCCGAAGACGGCCGGATCAAGATCGGTGACTTCGGACTGGCGCGTGCTGTCACCACCTCCACCAGCACCGGTGCGCTGCTCGGGACCGTTGCCTACCTCTCCCCCGAACTCGTCCTCGGCAGGTCCGCCGATGCCCGGAGCGATGTGTACTCCGTGGGCATCATGCTTTATGAGATGCTGACCGGCCAGCAGCCATTCACCGGCGAGGTTCCCATCCAGGTGGCCTACCAGCATGTCAACGGAGTAGTGGGCCCGCCCTCGGCGTTAGTGCCGGGCCTGGCCGCAGAGGTGGACGAGCTGGTGCAGTGGTGTACTGCCAACGATCCCGAAAACCGTCCCATCGACGGCAATGCCCTGCTCCAGGAACTGCGCCACATCAGGACCAACCTCAGCGACCGCGAGCTGGACGTACAGCCGCCCGCCGCCCTGGACGCCGGCATTCAAAGCCCCACCGGGAACCCGGATCACACCGAGGTCATAGCGCGTACGAACAATCCAACGAGCGTGATGCCCTTTGGCCGGCCGCCGGCACCCCCGAACCGCCCGGCCCAGCCACAGGTTAACCCGGGCTCCGGCCAGGAAACACATCCTCCCGCTTCCGGGCACCGGCACAATCTCACGCCCCCCGGCGCGGACGACGACACGGCCTGGTCCGCGGCCGCGCCCACGGCCATCAGCAAACGGGCCCAGCGCAAAGCTGACAAAGAGGACGAGAAGGCACGGGCACGCGCCGCAGCAACTCCGGCGCGCAGCCTGCGCGAAGGCAGCCCGCGACGCCGCGGCGTCCTGTGGGTGGTAATCCTGCTCATCGCCGCCTTACTGGCAACAGGGGCCGGCTGGTTTTTCGGCATGGGTCCGGGCTCGGTCGCAGCCATCCCCGCCGTGGCGAACAGGACCGTGGCGCAGGCCCAGGAGGTCCTCAGCCAGGCAGGGTTCCGGTCCACCACCAGGGATATTTTCGACGACGACGTGCCCAGCGGACTGGTGGTGGGCACAGAACCCCCGGCCGGCTCGCAGATCCGGAAGTTCCAGCCTGTCTCGGTGTTTGTTTCGAAGGGGCCGCAGCTCTTCCCACTGCCCGGACTGACCGGGGGCACCCTCGAAGAAGCCAAGGCCGGACTGAACGGTGCGGATATGGCTTTGGGGTCTGTCACCGAGCAGTTTGATGAGAGGGTAAGGGCCGGGGTCGTTTTGTCGCAGGACCCTTCCGCCGGGACCCCGGCCCGGCACGGGACACCCGTCAACCTGGTGGTATCGAAGGGCCCGGAGCCGATCCCGGTGCCCAACGTGGTGGGCCAGGACGAGGATGATGCCAGGGATGCCATCGAGGCGGCCGGCCTGGAAGCGGACGTGGCGCGTGAAGAGGTGTTTGACCGGAACATCCCCGAGGGCGCCGTAGTCAGCCAGTCTCCAGCCAACGGCACCCTCACCAGGGGCGGTACGGTAACCCTGACCATCTCAAAGGGCCCCAGGATGGTGGAGGTGCCCAGTTTCATCGGCAAGCAGGCAGCGGAGGCGAAGCGCGGCCTCGAAAGCCTCGGCTTCCAGGTTCAGGTGAACAACATCCTTGGCGGCTTCTTCGGCACAGTCCGGGACCAGGACCCCGTGGACACCGAGGTACCTGAAGGATCAGTTATCACACTGACCGTGGTGTAAGCGGGCCCGGCCCGCCCACACCAACGAACCTCCGGTGCCAGGCAGGATCAGTGCTTGGCGAGTGCGCCTGCCACCAGGAACGCCATTTCGAGCGACTGCATGTGGTTGAGCCGGGGGTCGCAGACAGACTCGTAGCGGTCCAGGAAGGCTTCCTGGTCGATCGGGTCCGCGCCGCCGAGGCACTCGGCGACGTCATCGCCGGTCATTTCCACGTGCAGGCCGCCGGGCACGGTCCCCAGGGCGTGGTGCACCTCGAAGAAACCGCGCACTTCGTCAATGACGTCGTCGAAGTTGCGGGTCTTGTACCCGTTCGGGGACGTCACGGTGTTCCCGTGCATGGGGTCGGTGACCCAGAGAACCTGCGCGCCCGAGGCGGTGACCTTCTCGACGACGGCGGGCAGCTTCGAGCGGATGTTGCCGGCACCCATGCGGGTGATGAAGGTCAGCCGGCCGGGCTCGCGCTCCGGGTCCAGCTTGTCGATCAGGCGGAGGGCGTCGTCGCCAGTGGTGGACGGGCCCAGCTTGACGCCGATGGGGTTCCGCACCCGGGACAGGAAGTCCACGTGGGCGTGGTCCAGTTCGCGGGTCCGTTCCCCGATCCACAGGAAGTGCGCGGACGTGTCGTACGGGAAGCCGGTGCGGGAGTCGATGCGGGTGAGTGCACGCTCGTAATCCAGGAGCAGGGCCTCGTGGCTGGCGAAGAACTCAACGCGCTTGAGCGCCTCGAAGTCCGCGCCGCAGGAATCCATGAATTTGATGGCACGGTCGATGTCCCTCGCCAGGGACTCGTAGCGCGCGTGTGCCGGGTTTTCGGTGAAGCCCTTGTTCCACTGGTGCACCGAACGGAGGTCCGCAAAGCCGCCTTGGGTAAAGGCTCGGATAAGGTTCAGCGTGGAGGCGGAGGTGTGGTAGGCGCGGAGCATGCGTGCGGCGTCGTGGCCGCGGGATTCCGGCGTAAAGTCGTAGCCGTTGACAATGTCGCCGCGGTAGGCGGGAAGTGTGACGCCGTCGCGGGTTTCATCGTTGGACGAGCGCGGCTTGGCGAACTGGCCGGCCATACGGCCCATCTTGATAACGGGCATCGCGGCGCCGTAGGTCAGTACCACTGCCATCTGCAGGATGGTCTTGACGCGTGCACTGATTTTGTCGGCTGTGGCGGCTTCGAAGGTTTCTGCGCAGTCGCCGCCCTGAAGCAGGAACGCCTTGCCCTGGGCAGCAGCCGCCAGCCGTTCGCGGAGGACGTCCACCTCGCCGGCGAATACCAGCGGCGGAAGCACGGAGAGTTCCTTGACCGAGGCATCGAACACGTCCCTGTCCTGCCAGCTGGGCTGCTGGGAGACGGGCATGTCCCGCCAGTCATCGAGTCCGGGATAGTTGGCCGCTCCGCTCTGGGCGGTGCTGGACAGCGAGAAGGCAGGTTTTGCAGATAGCTCAGTCACCTTCTAAGACTAACGGTCCGCAGGTGCGCGGAACACCGCGGTGTCACGTGTCCAGGGCAGGGCGTCACAGACATTCACCGGACCGCCGACGGCGCGGGCCGGCGGGCACTGCGCCGCTGCTGGCACTGAGTGGGCTGGCATGCGCCGCCGCCGGCCCGGCTCAGGCGGTGGCGGCAGCCCCGCCGTCGTCCTGCTGCTTCCCCGGCTCAGGCGGTAGCGGCAGCCCCGCCGTCGTCCTGCTGCTTCCCCGGCTCAGGCGGTAGCGGCAGCCCCGCCGTCGTCCTGCTGCTTCCCCGGCTCAGCAGCCTGCGGCCCGGCAGGTGCGGCACCGGCGTCAGCTTCAGGGCCGGGCTGGATGCCGTCCAACGGCACCGGCGTGGCAAGCGGCTCTGCATCCACAGCCGAATCCAATGGCTTGGCTGCGAGCCGGAGCTTCACCACAGCCGCGTACTCATCCACGTATTCCTGCCCGGAGAGACGCATCAGCTCGAACATGATCTCGTCCGTGACCTGCCTCTGGACCAGCCGGTCCTCTGCCTGGTCGTGGTACCTGCTGAAGTCCATCGGTTCACCGAAAATCATGCCGATCCGCCGGATGTTCGGCAGGCGCTTACCGATTGGCTGCACCTTGTCCGTACCGATCATTGCCACGGGAACCACCGGCACGCCGGCATTGAGCGCGAGCCTGGCCACTCCCACCTTGCCCCGGTAGAGGCGCGAATCGGGGCTGCGCGTGCCCTCCGGGTAGATGCCCAGCAGCCCGCCATGTGAGAGGACATCCATGCCGGCACTCAGCGAGGCCTCCGAGGCGGCGCCGCCGGACCGGTCCATGGGGAGTTGGTTGGTGAGGCGAAAGAACATGGCCGTCAGCCTCCCCTTGATCCCGGTGCCGGTGAAGTACTCCGACTTCGCGAGGAACACCACAGGACGGCGGACCATCAACGGCATAAAGATCGAATCGGAAAACGAGAGGTGGTTGGAGGCGATAATCGCCGCGCCCGCGGCCGGAATGTTGTCCAGGCCCTTCACCCAGGGGCGGAAAAGCAGCTTCAGGACCGGACCCAGAAAGATCCTTTTCATCACCCAATAGAACACGTGCAAAACCTCTCCGAAGGCAGCCTTCAGGCGCCGCATCGGGCCTGGCCAGCAGTTCAATGCAACCCTACTCTAGTGAGATTTGACCGGAACAGTGACACGATGGAGTCATGAGCGAAAGCAGCATCCCGTCCCGTCCCGCCGCTTTCAGCTATCCAGGCCACGGTGCCAACGCCCGCATCGGCGTGGCGATCTGCCACGGATTCACCGGCAGCCCGCTGAGTGTGCTGCCGTGGGCAGAGCACCTCGCTTCCCAGGGGTACGCAGTTACGGTACCGCTGCTGCCCGGGCATGGGACGGATTGGCGCGAGCTCGCCCGGACACGCTGGAGCGACTGGTACGGCAGCTTCGAAACCGCCTACCTCGAGCTTTCGGAGCGGACCGAAACGTGCTTCGTCGCGGGGCTGTCCATGGGTGGAGCCATCGCACTGCTGGCTGCCGCCCGGCACCCCGTGGCGGGTGTTTCGGTGGTCAATCCCGGCCTTAGCTTCTACGACCGCCGGGTACGCGTCATTGGCGTGCTGAAGTATTTCCAGAAGACCACCCTCCCCATCCAGGAGGAGCAGCCAACGGCGGTGGCGACCGAAGACGGCGACTATTCGCGCACTCCCCTCGCCGCTGTGCACGAGCTGAAGAAGCTGTTCGGTGCGGCCACCAGGGGGCTGCCGCGTATCACGGTTCCCGTGCAGGTGTTCAAGTCGCACACGGACATAGTTGTTCCGCCCACATCGCTGGCAGTCCTGAAAAATCGCCTGGGAGCACACCTTGCGGAAGTGGTCAGCCTTGCCAGCAGCGGGCATGTGGCTACGCTGGACGTGGACGCACCGGAGATCTTTACCAGGTCCAGTGCGTTTTTCTACGCCAACGCCCGCCAGAACACCTCAGTGGAGACCCCATGACCTCCAGTCCGGACCACAGCCCCTACAGCAGTCCACATAACGGCGACGGTCCCCGGATCGGCGTGGTCCTCTCGCACGGATTCACTGGAAGCCCCCACGGCTTGCGCACGTGGGCACACGCCTTCGCCGCCGCAGGTTTCGCTGTCCGCATGCCGTTGCTGCCGGGCCACGGCACCAGCTGGCAGGAACTTTCCCGGACCACGTGGCAGCAGTGGCACTGCGCGCTTGATGACGCGTACCTGGAACTGGACGCTGACTGCGATCATGTCTTTGCGGCCGGGCTCAGCATGGGTGGCGCGCTGGCTTTGCGGATAGCGGCCACCCGACCGGTTGCCGGAGTGGTCCTGGTTAACCCGGCACTCGTGATCGATGACCCCCGTGCGCC
The DNA here is from genome assembly GCF_042879835.1 of Pseudarthrobacter sp. NPDC058329. Lineage (NCBI taxonomy): Bacteria > Bacillati > Actinomycetota > Actinomycetes > Micrococcales > Micrococcaceae > Pseudarthrobacter > Pseudarthrobacter sp. NPDC058329. The sequence goes on along the minus strand of NZ_JBHVZR010000018.1, from coordinate 47,703 downwards.
CCTGGCCGGGATACTGAAGCTGATCATGAAAAGCACGCCGGCCATCGCCAACGACATCCTCAAGGAGGGCATGGACGAGGGTGCCTACAACCGCACCCCGGTAGCTGCCGCCCACGAACTTAATAAGATGTTCAAGGACACCATCAGGATCCTGCCCAAGGTCACGGCTCCCGTCCACGTTTACCGGTCCACCGTTGACCACGTGGTGTCAGACTCCAGCATCGTGGCGCTCCGCCGCGGGCTGACGCACGCGCCCGTGGAGCTGGTCCGGCTGGAAAACAGCTATCACGTGGCCACCCTGGACAACGACGCCGACCAAATCTTTGCTGGCTCGGTGGACTTTATCCGCGGTGTAATTTCCGCTGCCGGCCCTGCGTCCGCAACAGCTGCACTGCCCCGCCGGGAGGCTTCCCATGAACAGTCCTGACGCCGGCCCGCCGGACCAGGGCGCCAACCACGACGACGCCGTCTGGCTTGACCTCGTGGCCCGCCTCGAATCGGACTCCCGGGAAGGCCGTGTGGAGGGCGGCACCGCCGACGGCCCGGAAGCGCCCAAAGGCACGCCCGCCGCCACGGGCAGGTCCGCCACGTTCCGGGACTTTGATCCCCTGGGACTTGCCGGAGCCGCCCCTACCGAACTGTCCGCCGCCGAGCGTCAGGACCCGGCGTCCGGAGGCAGCACGGCCAGGGACGGCAACGAGGCGGCCGGGCCGCGCGACTATGACGTGGACGGGGACGATGGCGGGTTCATTCCCGAAGATCCGCCCAGCCTGGCCGGAACGGACCCGCTGACCATGCTGGCTTGGCTGGCCGCAGTGGGCGGACCCATAGCCCTGCTGCTGTCGGCCATGTTTTGGCGCTCGGCACCCTTGCTCGCCGTCGTGGGCATCGTGGCCGTGTTTGTCCTGGGAACGGTTTACCTGATCATGAAGCTTCCGCAGGAAAAAGACGAGAACGACGACGGCGCCCGCGTTTAGTGCCCCGCACCGCCTGATGCCTCAGGCGCGTACCCGGCTGCTCACCCGGGACAGATCCGCCGCCCCAATCAGGCCGGCGTTTGGTCCCAGCGCCGCCAACTGTATGCCTGCGGCAGGCCGGAATCCGCGGCCGGTAAGGTTGCGGGAAAATGCTTTGCGGGCAGGTTCCACCAGCAGGTCCCCGGCGGAACAGAGGCCCCCGCCGATAACGAACAGGCCGGGATCCAGCGCAGCCGCCAGGTTGGCCAAACCCAAGCCAAGCCACTCACCCACCTCGTCGATGAGTTCTCGGGAGGCGGCGTCACCTGCCAGGGCCAGGTCCGTGACGATCGCACCAGTGATGGTTTCGGTGTTGCCACCCACGGCTGCCAGCAGGTCCTGGGCCACCGGGGAGTTGGCCCGCGCCAGAATGCGCGCTTCACGCCCCAAGGCATTTCCGGACGCATACTGCTCCCAGCACCCCCGGTTCCCGCACTCGCACCGATGGCCGCCGGGCATGATGATTTGGTGGCCGAATTCTCCGGCTACGCCAAACCTGCCGCGCTCCACCCGCCCGTCCATCACCATGGCCCCGCCGATTCCGGTGCCGAGGGTGATGCACACCAGCCGGTCCTCACCCTGCCCGGCACCGAAGCGCCATTCCGCCCATGCCGCGGCGTCGGCGTCGTTCGCGAGGAGGACGGGACGGCGCAACAGGTGCTGGAGGTTTTCCCGCAGCGGTTCGTTCCGCCAGGCGAGGTGCGGGCTGAAGAGCACGGTGCCGCCGTCGAGGTCCATCCACCCCGCGGCGCCGATCCCCACTGACCAGATCCGGTGCCCCCGGCCAAGCTCCTCCACGAGTTCGACAATGACCTTTTCCACAGCCCGCGGGTCCGTGCCCGGCGTCGAGCGGCGCGCCTCATTGAGGATCCTGCCTTCGGCGTCCACGACGCCGGCAGCCACCTTGGTGCCCCCGATGTCGATGCCGATGGCAAGGCCCTTCCGCCCAAGCCGCAGATGCTCGCGGAAGCCCTCGCCGTGACGCAGCCTGGTCCGGCCGGCGGCTGGCCGCCGCCTCCACGGAGCTGCTCGTCGCAAGGGGCCGGCCTGTTCGCCGGGGGGCGGTGCATACATAGTCAACCATTCTAGGCGGGCGGTTCCGGGGCCGACGGAGGCCGCACCCGGCATGTCCCGCTGGCAGCATTGACGCCTAAGTTACTCGTCAGTAGGTTTAGATACTGCATGGCCCGGTACCGGCGTACTAGTCTTTAGACATACCCTGCGCGGGTCTTCGGATATCAAAGGAGCTATAGTGCGCGAATTCAGTGTTCCGCCTCTTGTTGTTGTCCCACCGGAAACCAACATCACTGATCTGGTGTTGCGGCAGGCTGCAAAGCCCAGCAACCCGGCACTGTTTTCGCGGCTCGACTCCGCCGGTGCCTGGCAGGACATTTCGGCTACGGAGTTCCTGGCCGACGTCTCAGCCCTGGCCAAGGGACTGATGGCAAGCGGCGTGGCTGCGGGCGACCGGGTGGGTATTATGTCCCGCACACGCTACGAATGGGCCCTGGTGGATTTTGCCATCTGGTTTGCGGGAGCAGTGTCGGTTCCGATCTACGAGACCTCCTCCCCCTCGCAGGTGGCCTGGAACCTCGGCGACTCCGAGGCGGTGGCAGCCTTCGGCGAAGCAGCACACCATGAGGACGTGATCCGCCAGGCGGTGACTGCCGAGGGACTGACAGCGCTCCAGCACGTGTGGCAGCTGGAAGGCCACGGCCTGGATGCCCTCCGTGAAGCCGGCCGTGGGGTCAGCGACGCGGACCTTGAGGCGAGGCGCGCCACCGCCAACCTGGACGATGTTGCCACCATCATCTACACCTCCGGCACCACGGGCCGGCCCAAGGGCTGCGAACTCACGCACGGAAACTTCGTTGAACTCTCGGACAACGCGCTCGAAATCATCGGCGAGATTGTCCACGAGAACGCGAAGACCATCATGTTCCTGCCGCTGGCGCACGTTTTCGCACGCTTCATCTCCGTTCTGGCCATGGCTGCCGGAACCACGGTGGCCCACACCCCAGACATCAAGAACCTGCTCGCTGACCTGCAGAGCTACGAGCCCACCTTCATCCTTGCCGTGCCCCGCGTCTTCGAAAAGGTTTACAACTCGGCGCTGACCAAGGCAGAGGACGGCGGCAAGGGCGCTATCTTCCACAAGGCCGCGGACACCGCAATCGCCTTCTCCAAGGCGCGCCAGAACGGGCGGGTGGGCCTTGGCCTCAAGGTTCGCCACGCCATCTTCGACAAGCTGGTGTACACCAAACTGCGCGCCGCCATGGGCGGCCACGTTGCACATGCGGTATCCGGCGGCGGGCCCCTGGGTGAACGGCTGGGGCACTTCTTCCAGGGCATCGGCCTGCAGGTCCTCGAAGGCTACGGCCTGACCGAAACCACGGCCCCCATCTCCGTCAACACTCCGTCGCTTATCAAGATCGGATCAGTCGGCAAGCCGCTGCCGGGGAATGCCGTCAGGATTGCCGAGGATGGTGAAATCCTCACCAAGGGTGTCTGCGTGATGAATGGCTACTACAAGCGCGAGGACCTTACCTCGGATACTTTCGCCGACGGATGGTTCCGCACCGGCGATATCGGCCGCCTCGATGAAGACGGCTTCGTGTGGATCACCGGCCGCAAAAAGGAAATCATCGTGACCGCCGGCGGCAAGAACGTGATCCCTGCGCTGCTCGAGGACCAGATCCGCGCCGACGCCCTGGTCTCACAGGTGCTGGTGGTCGGCGACAACAGGCCCTTCATTGGAGCGCTTGTCACCCTGGACCAGGAGGCCCTGCCGGGCTGGCTGCAGCGCCACAACCTCCCCGCCGGCACCTCGCTCGAGGATGCGGCCAACAACTCCGTGGTCAAGGCCGCGGTCCAGGACCTGATCACCGCAGCGAACGCCTCCGTCTCTCAGGCCGAAGCCATTAAGTCCTTCCGGATCGTGCCCGCCGACTTCACCGAGGCGTCCGGCCACCTGACTCCGTCCATGAAGGTCAAGCGTGCCCAGGTCATGAAGGACTTCGAGACCGTCATCGAAGAGATGTACGCCGCCCCGCGTTCCTGACCAGGCGTCACTCAGAGGCAGGACCCGGTCCGGCAGCGTGCGTAAAAGCGGCTCCGCGCCCCCGATCGCCGCGAAGCGGCCTCAGCGGGGGCGCGGAATAGCACGCAGAGGATCCGGGTCCCGCCTCAGACCAGCCAGCGCCACCAGCTTGGCCGCTCCGGTTCCGGCGTCGGCTCCGGCTCCGGTTCCTCGCCCAAGGCCAGCGCGGCCTCGGCGATGTCGTCCGCCGTGAGCGTCATGACGGCCTCACGATCGAGCGCGTCGAGACTTTGTTCCGTGTCGAGTGACAGCCGCAGCGCCTGGCGGTTGAGCGCCTGCTCGAACAGCGTGCGGGCGAACCGGGCGTTGCCTGAGTCCTCGCCCGCGTGGAGCCCGGTGAAGATGCGGCGCAGCATCTGGTCCGCAGCCGGCTCCAGCATGTACTCGTGCTGGGCCAGCATCTGGTGGAAGATCGTCTGGAGTGCGTCGACGGAGTAGTCGGGGAACGTGATCTCGCGGGCGAACCGGGAGCGCAGTCCGGGGTTCGAGAGCAGGAAAGACTCCATCAGCCGCGGGTACCCGGCCACGATCACCACCAGGCGGTGGCGGTGGTCCTCCATCCGCTTGAGCAGGACCTCGATCGCCTCGGGGCCGAAGTCCGTCCGGCCGTCCTCCGGGGCCAGCGCGTAGGCCTCGTCGATGAACAGGACACCGTCGAGTGCGCGCCGGATCACCCGGTCCGTCTTGATGGCGGTCGCGCCGACGTACTGCCCCACCAGCCCCGAACGGTCCACCTCGACCAGGTGGCCCTTCTGCAGCAGGCCGACCGCTCGGTACATCTCGGCCAGGAGCCGCGCCACGGTGGTCTTGCCCGTGCCCGGGTTTCCAAGGAACACCAGATGCTGTGATGTGGCCACCTCCGGCAGGCCGTGCGCCTTACGGCGGGCCTGGACCTGGAGCAGTGCCACGAGGGCCCGCACCTGTTCCTTCACGGTCTCCAGTCCCACCAGCGCGTCGAGATCGGCCTGCACCTCGGACAGCCGCCGTGCCGGCCCGGGCCTCGCACCGATGAGATCGCCGACCAGGTCGTCGACGCGCTCCGAACCGCCGGGCAGCTTGAGTTGATCGGCCAAATGGCCGATGGTTTCGCGCAGGTCGTCGAGCGGATTGCGGCTGGCAGCCATGCATCCACTGTAGTCCTCGATCCTTCGAAAAAGTCCCCGTCCCATGTGGGACGGGGACTTCACTCGGAGGACGCTTTCGCGTTTAACCGGGGGTCAGGCCCTACTGTTCAACCACCAGCAGCAGGTCTCCACCCTGGACCTGTTCCACCGAGGAAATGGCGAGGCGGGAAACCTTGCCGGCCACCGGTGTGGTGATGGACGCTTCCATCTTCATTGCCTCGATGGTGGCAACGGTGTCGCCTGCGTTCACGGTGTCGCCGGGCTTGACCGTCACGGTGACGGCACCGGCGAACGGGGCAGCCACGTGGCCCGGCTGGGCGGGGTCGGCCTTCTCCGCGGCCTTGACGTTGCTGACCACGGAGCGGTCGCGGACCACCACCGGCCGGGACTGGCCGTTGAGGGTGCACATCACCGTACGCATGCCCTTTTCGTCAGGTTCGGACACCGCTTCGAGGGACGCGATCAGCCGAACGCCCTTCTCCAGCTGGATCTCGTGCTCCTGGCCGCGCTGCAGTCCGTAGAGATAATCCCGGGTGTCCAGGACCGAAATATTGCCGTAGGTCTCCACGCTCTTCAGGTAGTCCTTGGTGGGACCGTCGAAGAGCAGCCGGTTCAGCGTGTGCTGGCGGGTCTTCGAGTCGGACTTCAAGGCGGCGCTGTCTTCGGGGCTGAGCTCCACGTCGCGGACCTTCACGCTCCGGCCCTGGAGGGCCTTGGTGCGGAAGGGCTCGGGCCAACCGCCCGGGGGGTCACCGAGTTCACCGGACAGGAATCCGATGACCGAATCGGGGATGTCGTAGTTTTGCGGGTTTTCGTTGAAGTCAGCAGGGTCCGCGTTCAGGCCCACCAGGTGCAGGGCGAGGTCACCCACCACCTTGGAAGACGGGGTGACCTTGACCAGATGGCCCAGGATGCGGTCAGCGGCCGTGTACATGTCCTCGATCGCTTCAAAGCGCTCCCCCAGTCCCAGGGCCATGGCCTGCTGGCGGAGGTTCGAGAGCTGCCCGCCGGGGATCTCGTGCTGGTACACACGACCGGTGGGGCCCGGAAGCCCGGACTCGAACGGCGCGTAGACGCGGCGTACCGCCTCCCAGTACGGCTCCAGCGAGCTGACGGCGGCCAGGCTGAGGCCGGTGTCCCGGGGGGTGTGTGCCAGTGCTGCAACCAGGGCGGAGGCCGACGGCTGGCTGGTGGTACCCGCCAGCGATGCAGAGGCGACGTCCACGGCGTCGACACCCGCGTCCACGGCAGCCAGCAGGGTGGCCAGCTGGCCGCCTGCGGTGTCGTGCGTGTGCAGGTGCACCGGCAGGTCAAAGCGTTCCCGCAGCGCGGAGACGAGCTTCGCCGCGGCCGCGGGACGGAGCAGGCCCGCCATGTCCTTGATCGCCAGGATGTGGGCTCCGGCGTCCACGATCTTCTGCGCCAGCTCCAGGTAGTAGTCCAGCGTGTAGAGCGTCTCTTCGGGGTCCAGCATGTCCCCCGTGTAGCAGAGCGCCACTTCGGCGACGGCGGTGCCTGTGGCCCGGACAGCGCGGATGGCGGGTGCCATCTGGCTGACATCGTTCAAGGCATCGAAGATGCGGAAGATGTCGATGCCGGTGGCAGCTGCCTCATTGACGAAAGCCTCCGTGACCTCTTCGGGGTAGGGCGTGTACCCCACGGTGTTACGGCCGCGAAGGAGCATCTGGATACAGACGTTAGGAAGCGCTTTGCGAAGGGCGGCGAGCCGGTCCCAGGGGTCCTCGCCCAGGAACCGCAGCGCGACGTCATACGTGGCACCGCCCCAGGCCTCGACCGAAAGCAGTTCCGGCATGAGTGCCGTGACCGCGGGGCCGGCGGCCACGAGGTCGCGGGTGCGGACGCGGGTGGCCAGGAGCGACTGGTGGGCGTCCCGGAAAGTGGTGTCCGTGACGGCCACTGCGTTCTGTTCACGAAGCGCCCTGGCAAAACCTTCCGGTCCCAGCTCGAGGAGCCTCTGACGTGAGCCGGGTGCTGCCTGCTGGTCCTTGACGGACGGCAGCTTGCTGGCAGGGTTCGAGTGCACGGTCAACTCGCCGTTCGGCTTGTTGACAGTGACTTCAGCCAGCCACGTGAGGAGCTTGGTTCCGCGGTCGGCTGAGACCCGCGCCTTGAGCAGTTGCGGGCGCTCGTCGATGAAGTTCGTGGCGACGTCGCCGGCGACAAAGTCGGCGTCGTCAAGCACCGCCTGGAGGAAGGAGATGTTCGTGGAGACACCACGGATACGGAATTCCGCCAGGGCACGGCGGGCACGCGCAACAGCGGCCGGGTAATCCCTGCCGCGGCAGGTGAGCTTCACCAGCATGGAGTCGAAGTGGGGACTGATTTCGGCACCCGAGTAGACAGTGCCGCCGTCGAGCCTGACACCGGCGCCGCCGGCGGAACGGTAGCCGCTGATCTTTCCAACGTCGGGGCGGAAGCCGTTCGCCGGGTCTTCCGTGGTGATACGGCTCTGAAGCGCGGCGCCCCGCAGCCGTACGGTGTCCTGGGAGAGGCCGAGGTCCGCGAGGGTTTCGCCGGCGGCGATCCGCATCTGCGCCTGCACCAGGTCAACGTCGGTAACTTCCTCGGTGACCGTGTGCTCCACCTGGATGCGCGGATTCATTTCGATAAAGACGTGCTGGCCGGCGCGCTCACCAACGGTGTCAACCAGGAATTCCACGGTCCCGGCATTGACATAGTTAAGCGCCTTGGCGAACTTGACCGCATCCCGGTACAGCGCCTGCCGGATGCCCTCGTCCAGGTTGGGAGCCGGGGCGATCTCGATGACCTTCTGGTGGCGACGCTGGATGGAGCAGTCCCGTTCGAAGAGGTGCATCACGTTGCCCGCTGCATCTGCCAGGATCTGCACTTCGATATGCCGCGGGCGCAGTACGGCCTGCTCCAGGAACATGGTGGGGTCACCGAAGGCCGCATCTGCTTCGCGCATGGCTGCCTGCAGGGCCTCCGGAAGAGCCTCACGGGTGTCGACACGGCGCATTCCGCGCCCGCCGCCGCCGGCCACGGCTTTGGCGAAGATGGGGAAGCCGATCTCATCGGCAGCCGCAATAAGCTCGTCGAGGTCCTTGGAGGGCTCGCTGGACTTCAGGACGGGAACACCGGCGTCACGGGCGGCCTTCAGTGCAGCCACTTTGTTGCCCGCGAGTTCCAGCACCTCGGCCGGCGGACCAACGAAGGTAATACCGGCGTCCTTGGCCGCGCGGGCCAGGTCAGGATTTTCGGAGAGGAAGCCGTACCCGGGGTAAATGGCGTCCGCACCGGACTCCTTGGCTACCCGCACCACTTCATCAACGTCCAGGTAAGCCCGGACTGGGTGGCCCTCTTCGCCAATCAGGTAGGCCTCGTCCGCTTTCTGGCGGTGGATCGAGTTCCTGTCCTCATGGGGGAAAACGGCAACGGTCTTGGCGCCCAGCTCGTAGCCGGCGCGGAAGGCCCTGATCGCGATTTCGCCGCGGTTGGCCACCAGAACTTTGGAAAACATACTTCTCCTGCATCATTGCGGGTGGATCGGTGAGTGGTCACAGTGTCTAAGACCCACAAGGACAAACACAAATCTTTGTGTCGACCATCACAGATTTCCCCGTCATGTCCCGAGCCCTTCTGACTGCCGGGGCGGAAACCGCCCGCGCAACACAGTCGGTGCCATGCCGACGCCCGTTAAAGCAGGAATCGCCGACGCATCCACATATGATGAGTAGGGCGGCAGGACCGTCCGGCTTCGGCACTGCCGGAGCAAACATTACCCCCAACACGGCATCCGGCGTTAGGTTTTGGTCTCTCAAGTGCAAGTAGTCAGCATCAGCAGCCTCAAGGGTGGAGTCGGCAAGACTTCAGTCACCACAGGATTGGCGTCTGCAGCCCTTGCCGCAGGCATCCGCACGCTGGTGGTGGATCTTGATCCCCACGCAGACGCGACCACCGCCCTGGGCGTCCAGCCCGGCGATCAACTGGACATCGGAAGGATGCTCAAGAGCCCCCGCCGCGCCAAGCTCGCGGAAAACGTTGTGGGCAGCAGCTGGACAGCCAAGGCCCACTCCAACGGTTCCGGCCCGGCGGTCCTCGACGTCGCCGTCGGCTCTGCCTTCACGGGCATCTACGACCGTCCGGACCTCAGCCGCCGCGACCTGCGGCGGTTGTCCTCGGTGCTGGCCACCGCGGACAACTACGAGCTTGTCCTGATCGACTGCCCTCCATCCCTCAATGGCCTCACCCGGATGGCATGGTCAGCCAGCGACAAGGTCGCCCTTGTTGCCGAGCCGGGACTCTTCTCCGTGGCCGGGACCGAGCGCACCATGAGGGCCATCCAGCTCTTCCGGCAGGAGTTCGCACCCAACCTGTCCCCCGCAGGCATCGTCGCCAACCGGGTGCGGTCGGGTTCCTCCGAGCACAGCTACCGGCTGGCGGAAATGGAGTCGATGTTCGGCGAGCTCCTCCTAAGCCCGAAAATTCCCGAGCAGGCAAACTGGCAGCAAATCCAGGGTGCCGCCCACGCCGTGCACCACTGGCCCGGCGACTCAGCCAAGGCTGCAGCAGCCCTGTTCGATGACCTGCTGGCCAACCTGATGGCGGCAGGAAGCGGCCTGCGCAGCCGGGCACGCTAAGGACAGCTTCGTCAACAGCAGAGGCCGCCCTCCTTGGGGAGAGCGGCCTCTGGTGTTGATATGGAATTCTGTGTTGGAGGGTCAGCTGATTTTGCGCGCTGCCCGCCGCTTGCTTAGTTCGTCGTCCGGAAAGGACTGTTCGGCTGCATGCTCGCTGGGAAGCGACGCCAGGCTGCCTTCCACCTCACGCCAGACGCGGCCGACGGCGATGCCGAACACACCCTGGCCGCCCTGAACCAGGTCAATGACTTCGTCCGCCGACGTGCACTCGTAGACGCTGGCGCCGTCGCTCATCAGCGTGATCTGGGCCAGGTCCTCCACCCCACGTTCGCGCAGGTGTTCCACGGCGCTGCGGATCTGCTGCAGGGATACGCCGGTGTCCAGCAGGCGCTTGACGACTTTGAGGACAAGGATGTCGCGGAAGCCGTAGAGGCGCTGCGATCCCGAACCGGCGGCGCCGCGGACGGCAGGTTCCACAAGTCCGGTGCGTGCCCAGTAATCCAGTTGGCGGTACGTGATGCCGGCTGCCTTGCAGGCAGTGGGGCCCCGATATCCGGCATCTTCGTCCAGGACCGGGAGGTCTTCGGTGAACAGGAGGCCCTGGGCACCGCTTGCGGGCACAGCAACATTGGCCGTGGGCTGTTTCAGCCCGCCTGCTTCGCCTTTGGGACTCACCTGGATCCTCCTTGTCATAAGCTCCGCGGGAATAACTGCAGCAGCCTCAACAGGAATGAAGATCATGCCTGTAATTTCCGCGGGGCGCACCTTCCAGTGTGACTTGCGCGGCTGCCGTAAGCAATGGGAACTCGATACTTAGACGTTAGGCCCGCGGAGACCCAAGGTCAAAGACGTTGGGCCCTTGGAAGAGGCGTGTCGAAACTTTCGACCTCGGCTTTAACCTTAACGTGACCTTAGCCGTCGAAATCTTCGGGTTCCACGTCGTCCAGGAACTCCCGGAAGCGGCGCAACTCACGTTCTTCATCGACGGTGGGACCGGGCTCCGCGTCCTCACCCTCGTCGTGTTCGGTGATCCGCACTCCGGCTTCATCCATCACCGAATCCGCGCACCAGATCCGGCACTTGGCACGAAGGGCGACGGCGAGGGCGTCGGAGGCGCGCGAACTGACGGTGGTGCCGTTTTCGAACTGGAGCTGGCCGTAGAAGATGTTGTCCTCCACCGCCACGATGTTCACGCTGACCACAGAATGGCCGAGCGACTCCACCACGTCCACCAGGAGGTCGTGCGTCATGGGCCTGGGCGGAACCACGCCCTGCTGGGCAAGGGCGATGGCGCTGGCCTCAGGGGTGCCGATCCAGATGGGCACGTGCCGTTCCCCGTGCATCTCGCGCAAGAGGACCAGCGGCTGGTTGGAAGGCAGTTCGATCCGAACGCCAACGATCTCGACTTCAATCATCAGATGTCCATGCGTGAGATGTGATCCTGCACCAGGGCGCGGTGCAGGGTGAGGCAGAGGTCACTGATTTCGCGGGCAGCCTCAGCCGCCCGCGCCTGGGATGCGGCGTCCTTGCGGGAAGCAAGGGGCGCCACGGCGCGTTCCACCAGTCCAAACTCCCTTTCGGCAGCTGCCTGGAAGGGCCGGAGGTGTCGGGGCTCGAGCCCGTGGCTTTCCAACTGCACGCACGCACGGGCCACCTGGAGGGCGTGCTCGTCAAACTGGCCGTTGGAGTGGCTGATCAGGCCGAAGCTCAGGAGCGCCTGGAGCAGGGGAACGCTGGCACCCGACTCCGTTCGGAGCTGCTCCTCGGTGAGCTTCCGCCCCCGGTTCTGCAGTTCGGCCGCCAGTTCGTCCGAAACGATCCGCGGGGACACCACGACGCCGGGGGGCAGGTTTTCGGGGCGCTCTCCCCTGTCGATGGCGTCAAGGTAGTCCTTGATGACCTTCAGCGGAAGGTACTGGTCCCGCTGCAAAGCCAGGACAAAACGCAGCCGCTCCACATCGCCGTCGGAATACTGCCGGTAGCCCGCCGGGGTGCGGCGGGGGTTGATCAGGCCCTTTTCCTCAAGGAACCTGATTTTTGACGCTGTCATGCCAGGGAAGTCGCCGCTGAGCTGAGCGAGGACTTCGCCGATGTTCAGGACCTGCGGTCCCCGGCGTTCCGGTTGTGCCATTGCCACAGGCAGCGGTCCCCGGATCAGCCGCGGCCTGCAGCGCTGGCAGGGCTCAGGTAGAAGGTGAGGCGGAACTTGCCGATCTGGACTTCACTGCCGGACTTGAGCTCCACGCTGTCCACGCGGTCGTGGTTAACGTAGGTGCCGTTCAGGCTGTTCTTGTCCACCACCTCGAAGCTCCGCGTTGTGCGCCGGAACTCGACGTGACGGCGGGAAACCGTGACGTCGTCCAGGAAGATGTCAGCGTCGGGATGGCGGCCGGCGGTGGTGACGTCCGAGTCAAGCAGGAAGCGGGCCCCGGCGTTGGGGCCACTGTGCGCAACCAGCAGCGCGGACCCGGCCGGCAGTGCCTCTACAGAGCTGCGCTCATCGGATGAGAGCTTGGGGGTAATCGTGGGCTCATCGCGGACCGGGGTGAGATGGATCGAGGTGGTCTCCGACGCCTTGGCCGCACCATTGCCGTATTCCCCATCGGCAGGGTTGTTTGTGTGGCCAGCCATGGATTCCTCCTCTTTCGCTGCAGCTCTCACGCCTGCAATCAACATTTGCCGTCCGGGCCTGCCTCGCAGGCCCGGCACCGGCTTCCGATCCGGCCGCTGACGTGCGAAGACGTGTTGTCTGCGCAGCTGGCCGAACCGGATCTACCGGTTAGCTTTTAGCCTACCTGTTGTTCGTACTCGGATGCACTGAGCAACGACTCAACGGCGTCCGCCTCGGCGAGTTTGACTTCAATGAGCCAGCCGTCGCCGTAGGGATCGGTGTTGATCAGTGCCGAATCCGTGTCGAGGGACTCGTTGCGGGCCACTACCTCACCGGTGACAGGCGCATAAATGTCACTGACGCTCTTGGTGGATTCAACTTCGCCCACAACTTCGTTCGCCGTAATCTTGGTGCCCACTTCCGGCATCTGGGCGTAAACGACATCGCCCAGCGCGTCCTGGGCGAAGTCGGTGATGCCCACCCGCACCACACCGTCGGCATTGGGAGCGGAAACCCACTCGTGTTCGGCGGTGTAGGACAGGTCTTCGGGAATGTTGCTCATCAGGGGCCTTTCATGGGGCGAACACCAAGGTCAAGGGGCCCAAACGGGCCGCCGCTGAAAGTATAGGCACAACTGCCGGACCGTTCGCCGGGGATTCTGACAAGATGGGACCCATGAGCGCACGCACCCTTCCGGAACGCCGGGAAGCCGCGGGGTAAGCCATGCCCGAACTTCCCGAGGTGGCAGGCCTGGCTGAATTCCTTGACGAGCATCTGCGGGGAACCTCGCTGACCAAAATACAGATTGTCTCCTTCGCCGTCCTCAAAACCGCCGATCCGCCCTTCAACGCGCTGGAAGGCAGGACGGTGACGGGAGTGCGGCGCTTCGGCAAGTTCGTCAGCATCGACACCGGTGGAATCTCGCTGGTCTTCCACCTCGCCAGGGCGGGCTGGGTACGCTTCACAGACTCCCCCACCGATGCCCAGCTGCGAATGGGCAAGGGCCACATCGCGGCGCGCTTTGCCTTCACCGGTTCCGACGGGCCGCGCGGCATCGACCTCACGGAGGCCGGTACCAAAAAGAGCCTCGCCGTTTACGTGGTGCGGGACCCCCAGGACGTGGCGGGCATCGCCACACTCGGGCCGGATCCATTCACCGAGGCGTTCGACGCCGACATGCTGGCCGAGATCCTTGCCGGCAGTTCCCAGCAGATCAAGGGTCTCTTGAGGAGCCAGAGCGTAATTGCCGGCATCGGCAATGCATACAGTGACGAGATCCTGCACGCCGCCAGGATTTCCCCGTTCGCCACCGCCAAGTCCCTTGACCGCGAATCGGTGCAGGTCCTCTACGATTCCATCCACAGCGTGCTCGGTACGGCACTGGCCGAGGCCCGCGGCAAACCACCCAAGGACCTGAAGGACGTCAAGCGCAGCCACATGCGCGTCCACGCCCGGACCGGCGAGCCGTGCCCGGTGTGCGGGGACACCGTGCGGGAAGTTTCCTTTGCCGATACTGCACTGCAGTACTGCCCGACATGCCAGACGAAGGGCAAGATCCTTGCCGACCGCAGGACGTCAAAGTTCCTCAAGTGATGGAGCGTTCCCCGATTCCTTGCAACAAGTGATGGAGCGTTCCCCGATTCCTTGCAACAAGTGATGGAGCGTTCCCCGATTCCTTGCAGCAAGTGATGGAGCGTTCCGCCCCTGAACCGGAAAAGGGCAACAAAAAAGTGGAAGCACCGGATTTCTCCAGTGCTTCCACTTCTATGGTCGGGCTGACAGGATTTGAACCTGCGACCCCTTGACCCCCAGTCAAGTGCGCTACCAAGCTGCGCTACAGCCCGTTAGTTCCGCCGTTCTCCGCTGTGCTTTATCCTCGGGCTAACCCGGGGATTTCCACCAGCAGTCCGGCCGAACCACCTAGAAGAGCTTACACGATTCCGGAGGGTGCAAGTGACACTTTCCGGCTTTCGGTGCTCCGCGTGTCGCCGAGATCACGGCGCTTAGCGCTTCTTGCCGCGCTTTTCCCGCACCCGCATGTTGACCTCGATGGGGGTGCCCTCGAAGCCGAAGGTTTCCCGCAGCCGTCGGGTGATGAAGCGCCGGTAACCGGGGTCCAGGAAACCGGTGGTGAACAGCACAAACTTCGGCGGCCTGCTGGAGGCCTGGGTCCCGAAGAGGATGCGCGGCTGCTTGCCGCCACGGACGGGGTGCGGGTGTGCGGCGACGAGCTCGCCGAGGAAGGCGTTCAGGCGGCCGGTGGCAATGCGCTTGTCCCAGTTTTCCAATGCCAGGTCCAGGGCAGGGACCAGGCGGTCTTTGTGCCACCCGGTCTTGGCCGAGATGTTCACGCGGGGCGCCCACTCCACATGGGCGAGGTCCTGCTCAATTTCACGTTCGAGGTAGCGCCGGCGTTCGTCGTCGAGCAGGTCCCACTTGTTGAAGGCGAGCACCATTGCGCGGCCCGATTCAATGGCGAGCTGCAGGATCCTGACGTCCTGCTCGCTGAGGACCTCGTCCACGGCGAGAAGCACGACGGCGACCTCCGCCTTCTCGAGCGCGGCCTGCGTACGCAGGGAGGCATAGTAGTCCGCGCCCTGCGCCATGTGCTGGCGGCGACGGATTCCTGCCGTGTCCACAAACCGCCAGGTGCGGCCGCCGAGTTCGATGAACTCGTCGACGGGGTCACGGGTGGTGCCGGCGGTGTTGTCCACCACCACGCGCTCGGTACCTGCGAGCTTGTTCAGCAGTGACGACTTGCCCACGTTGGGCCGGCCGATCAGCGCGATGCGGCGGGGTCCGCCGGAGCGTTCCAGCCCTTCAATGGTGGAGAACTCGGGAAGGGTATCCATGACATGGTCAAGAAGATCGGCCACGCCGCGGCCGTGCAGTGCCGAGACGGGGTAGGGCTCGCCGAAGCCGAGCCCCCAAAGCGCGGCGGAGTCTGCCTCCTGGGCGAAGTCATCCACCTTGTTGGCCACCATGATGACGGGCTTCTTGCTGCGGCGCAGCATTTTCATCACGCCTTCGTCAGTGGCGGTGGCGCCAACCGCCGAATCAACGACGAAGAGGACTGCGTCCGCGAGCTCAACGGCCATTTCTGCCTGCTCGGCCACGCGGGCGTGGATGCCGCGGGCGTCGTGTTCCCAGCCCCCGGTGTCCACCAGGGTGAAGTTCCGGCCGTTCCAGTTGGCCGAGTACATCACGCGGTCACGGGTTACACCCGGGGTGTCTTCCACCACTGCTTCACGGCGGCCGAGGATTCGGTTGACCAGGGTGGACTTGCCCACGTTGGGGCGTCCGATAATCGCCAGGACGGGATCGAGCTTGACCGGGCCGTCATAGTCCTCGTCGTCGTACCCGCCGCTGAGCAGCGCGGCGTCGTCCTCGTCAAGTTCGTAGTCCTCCAGGCCCGCCCGGAGTGACGCGGCACGGAGCTCGGCCTCGTCGTCGTCAATTGCTGCCAGCCGCTCCGCCACCTGGTCGGTGCCCGAGGGGATGTATTCGTCGTCGCCGGCGCCGGAGTGGCCGGAAGTTTGGGTTGTGTCGCTCATTGCATTGTCCTTAGTGGTCATCTGCCGGCGTCCCGGCTACTGCTGTGAAGTCTTTGGAAAAATCTGCATCCGGCAAGGGCTGCCCCGTGAGCTGAATGGAATCCTGCACGTGCCCTGACAATGCGGCACGGATCTCCAGCGCCGCCCTGTCCATTGAAGCACGGCCGCTTTCGCCTGCCCTGCGGGTCAGGGTCAGCGCATTGCCGAAGCGGACGTGGAACCGCCTGCCCGGCCGCGGCACTGAATCCAGGTGCTCGTCCCCCTTCCGGGTGCCCAGGATGGCTACCGGCACTACCGGCGCTCCGGAATTCAGCGCCAGCCACGCCACGCCGCCGTTGATATCCGCGGCGGCCCCGCTCCCCCTCGTGCCTTCGGGAAGAATCCCGACGCAACGGCCGGCGTCGAGCACATCCTTGCAGCGCTGAAGCGCCGCGCGGTCGCCCGAACGGTCAACGGGCAGCTGCCCGGATGCGGTAAGCACCCTGCCCAGGAAACCCTTGAACATCTCCTGTTTCACCAGGATGTGCATTGGCCGCGGTGACGCACCAAACATCACCGGCCCGTCCAGGAAGCTGATGTGGTTGCCGGCAAAGATCACCGGACCGCCGGTGGGAACATTGTCGCGGCCGGAGACGGAGGTCCGGTAGACCAGGTGGTCCAGGATCCAGCCAACGGGCCTGCTCCAGGCCATGGTCCAGCCGGACGGGATGTCCGGCCGGAACGTGCCCGCGGTTGGCTCAGTCACGGTTGAGGACCTTGGTCACAATCACGAGTGCTGCGGCAACGGTCTGGCCGAAGTCCAGGTCAGAAGAATCGAGGGTGACCACGCCGGAAGCGGCCTGGGTGAAGTTGACTACCGTGGAGTCTTTGGCGTCGCGGTGGGTCACCTGTGCGGCCAGTTGCTCGGCGTTCTGGGTGCCGCCGAGCTGGATTCCGCGCCGGCGCAGCCGTGCTTCCTCGCTGGCGGTAAGCAGCATCCGCACTTCAGCCCCGGGCGCGACGACGGTGGTGATGTCCCTGCCTTCCACCACCATCCGGCGGTGGTGCTTGTCGATTAATTCGCGCTGGCGGCGGATGAGCTCAGTCCGCGCTCCAAGGGTGGTGGCCACGGCACTGACTGCTGAGGAGATGGCAGGTTCACGGATGGCGTCCGTGACGTCGGCCCCGTCCACGCGGACGTATTCCTCCTGTGGGCTGGTACTGAGGTCCAGAACCAGGTCCCGGGACGCCTGCTCCACCGCCGCACCGTCCTCCAGGTCAATGCCCTTGGTGACGCAGAACCAGGTAAGTGCACGGTACATCGCGCCGGTGTCCAGGTAGGCAAGGCGAAGCCTGCGGGCTACTTCCTTGCTGACGCTGGACTTGCCGGACCCTGACGGTCCGTCGATGGCGACCACCAACGGCCTGCCGACGCGGAGCGCGGGCAGGGTGTCAAGAAGTTCTTGTGTCATTACTGGAGTACCCGCCATCCGCGGTCGTTGAGTGCTTCGATCAGGTGGTCATGCTTGTTCGGCAACACGGAGATTTCCACCATACCCACGTTTTGGCCCGACGAGTGGTCCAGGCGCAGGTCCTCCAGGTTCACGCCGATCTCGCCGATCTCCGTCAGGAGCCGGGCGATCTGGCCTGGCTTGTCGTCCACCAGGACGGTAAGCCACGAATAGGCTTGGGGAGGCCCGCCGTGCTTGCCCGGAATCCGGGCCTGCCCGGCGTTGCCTTCGCTCATCAGCTGTGCGAGGTCAAGCCTGGCGCCCGGGGCTGTCGGCTCTTCCAGCGTGCCGATCAGGCGGTTGAGGTCCTCCCGCACACCGTAAAGGATCTCCACCACCTTCGCAGCGTTCCCGCCCAGGATCTGGACCCAGAGTGACGGATCACTGGCAGCGATCCGGGTGACGTCCCGCAGTCCGTTGCCCGCGAGGGACAACGCGTGCAGCGGTGTCCCCTGCAGCCGGCTGGCCAAAAGCGAGGACATGACCTGGGGCAGGTGCGATACCAGGGCCACCGCTTCGTCGTGCTCGTCGGCGGTGAACTGGGAAACCACCGCTCCCAAATCCGTGGCCAGCGACCGCGCCGTCTGGAGGGCTGCGCCGGAGGTTTCCTCCGCCGGGCACACCACCCAGGGCATGGAAGTGAAAAGCTCCCCGCGCGCTGCGACCGGCCCGGACTTTTCCCGCCCGGCCATGGGGTGTGTGCCCACGTAGCGGGAGAGGTCCACGCCGCGGCTGCGAAGCTCCGAAAGGATTTCTGCCTTGACACTGGCGATGTCCACCACCACAGAGTGCGGGTAGTCGGCCAGCGCCTTTGCCACCACATCTGCCGTGACATCCGGCGGGGCAGCCACCACCACCAGCTGCGGTGCGGCGCCGGCAAGCCCTGCCAGGGGCTGGCCTGCGCCGATGTCCACCGCAACGGCCTGGTTGGTGGGCGAAGGGTCAGAGAGGAAAACCGGCACTCCGCGGCCACGCAGGCCCAGCCCGATGCTGGCGCCCAGCAGCCCCGTGCCGATAACCACCACCGGCCCGTCCAGGTGCCCGCGGCCCTGGCTGTGGAAAGCGGCCATGCCTCAGAGCCCTACGGATGCCAGCAGGTGGCCGACTTCCTGCTTGCCGAGGTTGCGGATGCTCCCCTGGCGCTGGTCACCCAGCCCGATGGGACCCACCTTGACGCGGACCAGCCGCAGGACCGGGAATCCGACGGCGTCGAACAGGCGGCGGACGATCCGATTCTTGCCGGAGTGCAGCACAACCTCGATCAGGACGTGGCCCGGAGTGGAGTCCACCAGCCGGAACGAATCCACGGACGCAAAGCCGTCCTCCAGTTCCACGCCCTCCTTGAGCTGGGCACCAATTCCCTGCGGGAAGGGGCCACGGACCTGTACCAGGTACGTCTTGGGCACCTCGTAGGAGGGGTGCGTCAGGCGGTTGGCAAGTTCGCCGTCATTGGTCAGCAGCAGCAGGCCCTCGGTGGCGACGTCGAGCCGTCCCACATGGAACAGCCGTTCGCCCTGCTGGTGGCGAAGGAAGTCGCTGATGCAGGGGCGGCCCTCGGGATCCTCCATGGTGGAAACAACACCCTTGGGCTTGTTGAACACCATGTACACCAGGTTCTCGTCCAACTGGATCCGGAGACCGTCAACGTGGACAACGGCGGTCTTCGGGTCGATGCGGACGCCGAGCTCGGTGACTACCTGGCCGTCCACTTCCACGCGGCCCTCGGCAATCATCTCCTCACAGACACGGCGTGACGCTACACCGGCAGAGGCCATGACCTTCTGCAGGCGGACGCCGTCTGCATCATGCAGTTCGGACTGGGGAACCTCGCCGCGCGGGCCCCTCTTGCGTGAAGGCCTGCGGACCGGACCCAGGTTCTGGCCGAAGCGTTCGCTGCCGAAAGCCTTGGAAGCTGCGGCTCCGGGGCGGCCGGTCCGTGGTTTTGGCTTGAGGGCCCCCGGCGTTCCGGGAGCTTTCTTGGCGCCGGGCTTGCGGGCGGCAGGCTTCCGCGAAGACGGCTTGGCCGCCTTGGGATCTGTTGCACCCCGGCCTGGCGGGGCACCTGCGGCCTCGTCCGGATCGACGAAGCGCTCCTCGCGCGGCTTGGGTGCGCGGTGCGAACGTTCGCTGCCGAACCCGCCGCCGCGTTTGGCGGCTCCCCCGCGGAACCCGCCGCCGGAATTGCCACCCTCGGAGGTGTTGCGTTGTGATGTGTTACGTTCCGTACCGCTACGTCCCGAACCTTTACGTGGTGAACCCTGGCGTCCCGCCTGTGTCATGACCCGTCCTTCGATATATCGACCGCTAGGTGTCCAAAGACAACCCTAGCCAGCCGTGCAGAAATAATCTGCCCTTATAAGTACTCGTGCGTGCAGCCGGGGTGGTGCCCTGGCTACATTCCTTCGGCGTCGTAGAACTCTGCGATGCCATCCAGCCCCGGGAGGTGCGGGGACAGCTGCGGCAGCTCAGCCACCGAGCTGATTCCCATCCGCTCCAGAAAATATGACGTGGTCCGGTAGAGGATGGCTCCGGACTCGGGATCCGTTCCCGAGTCCTCGATCAGTCCGCGCTGGGCGAGCGTCCGTACGACGGAGTCAACGTTGACTCCCCTGATTGCGGACACCCTGGCCCTGGAGACCGGCTGGCGGTACGCGATGACCGCGAGGGTTTCCAAAGCGGCCTGGGTAAGCCTGGCCGTTTGGCCCTCCAGCACATATTTGCCCACGATGTGGGCAAACTCGGTACGGGAGTAGATCCGCCAGCCTCCGGCGATCTTCCGCAATTCAAAACCCCGGGGGCTGGAGCCAAAACCAGTTCCACTGGCTTGATCCATATCCGGGGCTTTAACAGTATAGCCGCTATACTCCCGCTGAAGTTCTGCGAGCAGGGCACCGACGGCCGCAACCGGAAGTTCGAGTCCGGCCGCCAGCTCTTCCTCCGAGGCGGGCTGGTCTATGACCATCAGTACTGCCTCCAGGGCGGCTTTGGCCCCGCCGGGAAGGCTTTCCACGCCCGGCTCCGCCCCGGCGGTACTTTCCGTTGCCCGTTCAGTCACAGCTGCTCCTCAAATTCTTCGCTCAGGTTTTCCGCCGACCAGTCCCCGTTCCCGGCAGTCCAATGGACGGCCAGGACCCCCAGCGGCGACAGCTGGTCGAAGGAAACGGCCCTGTCGCGGAACAACTCGAGGAGGGCAAGGAACCTGGCGACCACTACCAGGGTGGACTCGGCGTCGGCGATCAGGGCCCGGAAGGTCAGTGGTGATTCACGCTGGAGCCGCAGGCCCATCGCTTCTGCCTGCTCCTTCACACTGACAGTGCCGCCATGCAGATGCGTCAAGCCAACCTCTGTTGGCTTGGGGGCCTTGGGCTGCAGGGCGGCTTCGGCCAGCCGGGCAAACTGTTGCGGGGTGTGCTTCCAAACGAGCTCCGGAAGCATGGCGGCGAAGTGTTCCTCCAGCGCCACCTGGCGGGGAAAGCGCATGGCCTCTTCGTGCAGGGTCTCCCCCAGGAGGCCCGCCACGTGCTTGAAGGCCTTGTACTGGAGCAGCCTTGCGAAAAGCAGGTCCCTGGCTTCCAGCAGGGCGATGTCTTCATCGTTCTCGACTTCCCCGGCAGGAAGGAGCCGGGCAGCCTTGAGGTCCAGCAGCGTTGCCGCTATGACCAGGAACTCGCTGGCTTCATCCAGGGCCCACTCCTCGCCCAGCTTCTGCAGGTTCCGGATGTACTTGATGAATTCATCGGTCACCGTGGCGATGGCGACCTCGGTAATGTCCAGCTGGTGCTTTGCAATCAGTCCGAGCAGGAGGTCGAAGGGACCTGTGAAATTGGCCAGCCGCACCTCGAAGCCGGGCCTGGATTCGGCCACGGCGTAGCTAGGGTGCGCCGCCGCGCGAAATCAGTTCCTTGGCCAGCCGGCGGTAGGCGTCGGCACCCACGTGGTTGCCGGCGTAACTGGTGATTGGCTCAGCGGCAACGGTGGCGTCGGCAAACTTGATGGAGCGCTTGATGACGGTTTCGAAGACCTTGTCGCCGAAGGCCTCCACCAGGCGGGTTATGACTTCGCGGCTGTGCAGCGTCCGGGCGTCGTACATCGTGGCCAGCACACCGTCCACCTGCAGTCGCGGGTTGAGCCTGTCCTGGACTTTGTCGATGGTCTCCACCAGCAGCGCCACTGCGCGGAGGGCGAAGAACTCGCAGATGAGCGGGATGATGACACCGTGCGCAGCAGTGAGGGCGTTGACGGTCAGGAGCCCCAGAGACGGCTGGCAGTCGATGAGGACGACGTCGTAATCGTCTTCCACCTTCTTGAGGGCGCGGTCAAGGACCTGCTCGCGGGCAACCTCGTTGACCAGCTGGACCTCCGCGGCGGAGAGGTCGATATTCGCGGGCAGGAGGTCCACGTTTTCGACGCCGGTCTGGTGGATGGCGTCCCGGATGTCCACCTTGCGGTCCATCAGCACGTTATAGACCGTGAGGTCGAGTTCGTGCGGATTCACGCCCAGGCCGGCGGAAAGGGCACCCTGGGGGTCGAAGTCGACCAGGAGCACCCGGCGGCCATACTCGGCCAGCGCTGCTGCCAGGTTGATGGTGGAGGTGGTCTTGCCGACGCCGCCCTTTTGGTTGACCATGGCGATGACGCGGGCCGGACCGTGGGAGGCCAGGGGCGCGGGTTCCGGGAACTCGCGGTAGGGGCGCCCCGTGGGTCCCATCACCGCGTCTTCCAGGTCGAATTCCGTGCCCTCCAGAGTTGCTGAACCCTGTTCGCTGCTCACGTATCTATCCACACTTTCGATGACGTTGATTTCCTGCCGCTGGCTGGCCAGCAACGCTCCTTCTTCTCCCCAAGGCTACAGCGCCCGACACGGTATTGGAGGCAACTTGACTTTCCGCGAATGTTGAGCCTTGACCCTCTAGCTGAGGTCGAAGGTTGCCTTTTCCCGGCAGGCAAAATGCCCCCGCAGCGAAGGCTGCGGGGGCATTTTGTATGTCCGGAGGCGCTGGGGTTTAAGCGTTCACCGGAACCGGACGTGCCTCGGCTTCGGTGACGGCAGGCCCTGCATGGCCGGCAATCATTGTCTGCTCATCGAAGGGCAGTTCGCCGGAGAGGACCTGGTCCACCTGGCCGCCGTCGATTTCTTTGACCCAGGTGCCGATCAGGATGGTGGCTACGGCGTTGCCGGTGAAGTTGGTCAGTGCGCGGGCCTCGGACATGAACCGGTCGATGCCGACGATCATCCCCACGCCGCCCAGCAGTTCGGGCTTGTGGGCCTGCAGGCCGGCAGCAAGGGTGGCCAGGCCGGCGCCGGTAACGCCGGCAGCGCCCTTGGAGGCAATGATCATGAAGACCAGCAGGGAGACCTGGGCGCCGAGGTCCAGCGGGGTCCCCATGGCGTTGGCGACGAACAGGGAAGCCATGGTCAGGTAGATGGCGGTGCCGTCGAGGTTGAAGGAGTAGCCGGTGGGTACCGTGACGCCTACTACGGGCTTGGAGACGCCGAGGTGTTCCATCTTGGCGATCAGGCGGGGCAGGGCCGCCTCGGAGGAGGAGGTCGAGAAGATGAGCAGGTATTCGCGGCCCAGGTACTTCATCAGCTTGAAGATGTTGACCCCGGTGACCACCTTAAGCAGGCCGCCCAGGATGATCACAATGAACAGGGCACACGTGATGTAGAAGGCCGCCATCAGGGTGAACATGCTGACGATGGCCTGGAAGCCGGTGGCTCCCACGACGGCGGCGATGGCACCGAAGGCTCCCACGGGGGCAAGCCACATGATCATGATGAGGATGCGGAACACCAGGACCTGGCCGTGGCCGATGGCCTTGAGGATCGGAGTGCCCTGCGGGCCCATCTTCTGCAGCGCGAAGCCAACGAGGATAGCGGCAAACAGCGTCGGCAGGACCGGGATGTCACCGGGGATGATGCCCAGCAGGAAGTCCACGGTGCTGTCCGTGGCAGCCTTCTTGGTGGGATCGTACGGCGTCAGCTTCAGGCCTTCACCCGGGTGGATCAGGTTGCCCACCACGAGGCCGATCGCGAGCGCGAACGTGGACATCACCACGAAGTAGCCCAGCGCCAGGCCGCCCACCTTGCCCACCGTAGCGGCTTTGGCGATGGAGCCGATGCCCAGGACGATGGTGCAGAAGATCACCGGAGCGATCATCATCTTGATGAGCTTGATGAACCCGTCGCCAAGCGGCTTGAGGGATTTACCCACCTCGGGGAACATCAGGCCAATCACCGCGCCGAGGATAACAGCAGCGATAACGGCGATGTAGAGGTAATGCGATTTGTCGATGCCCTTGCGCCGCGTCTTCACGGTGTCAAGCGACTCTCCTCGTTGAGAAGCCATGATGTGTCTCCTTTGGATAATCTGATAGACGCTGCGGCACAGTCTCTGGGCTCGACACGTCCTCCGGTGTGATATCCATCATTGAGCACGTGGTGACCCAGCTCACCGTTGCGTTCATATTGGTCGTGGGAGGTACAGATGATCCACCGCTGGAGTATCGCCCGACGGCTCTTCGTGGCAAACCTGCTGATCGTGGTGACGTTTATCGCCATAGTTGGATCGGCCACTTACGTGGACGCCCGGGACCGCACCTACGACGAAGCCGGGCAGCGGATGGCGGGAATCGCGGCTTCCATCGCCGCCAGCCCGTTGGTGCTGGAAGCCGCCGCTTCCCGGGACCCCTCCCCCGCCCTTCAGCCCTATGCCAAGGAAGTCATGGCCGGGACCGACGTCGACTTCATCACCATCATGGCCCCGGACCGGACGCGGTGGACGCATCCCCGGGACGAGGAACTCGGGCGGCCCTACATCGGGTCCATTGACGCCGCGCTCCGGGGTGAGGAAATTACCGAGGTGGTGGCAGGAACCCTCGGGCCGTCGGTGCGGACCATCGTTCCGGTCAAGGACAGCGCGGGAGCAGTAAAGGCGATGGTTGCCGTTGGCGTCACGGTGCGGACGGTTGATGTTGCCTTCGCCGGGCGCCTGCCCGCACTCCTGGCCATTGGCCTTGCCCTGCTGGTGGGAGGATCGCTGGCGTCCTGGCTGCTTGGCCGGTACCTCCGCGGCGTCACGCGCGGTTGGGGGCCGGAGCAGCTGGCGCAACTGTTTGCATACTACGAGTCGGTGCTGCATTCCGTACGCGAGGGGCTGATCCTCATCGATACAAAAGGCCGAGTGGTGATGTACAACGACCAGGCGGCCGAGCTGCTGGGCCTGGACGGGCCCGGCAGCAAAGACCCCACCCGGCCGCCGTCGCTGGCCGACCTGCCGCTTGAGGAAGGGCTGCGGACCCTGTTCGAGTCGGGGCGGAGCGCCAAGGACGAGATCATCCTCACCGGTTCCCGCATCCTGGTGGTCAATCAGGGACCCGCCAAGGGGCCCGAGTCTCCGGGCAACCGCGGCAAAACCCCCGTGTACGGTACTGTGGCCACCCTGCGGGACCGCACTGAAATCGAAGCACTCGGCAGCGAGCTGGAGACCATGCGTACCCTCTCTGATGCCCTCCGTGCCCAAACGCACGAGCACGCCAACCGGCTGCACACCCTGGTTTCCCTGCTGGAACTGGGCCGCACCCAGGAAGCCCTGTCCTTCGCAACGAAGGATCTGGAGCTCAGCCAGCAGCTGACGGATGACATGCTCAGTTCCGTGGACGAACCGGTTCTTGGAGCCCTGGTGATGGGCAAGGTGGCGGAAGCCCACGAACGCGGCGTGCATTTGGAGGTGGCTGCATTCGGCTCAGCAAGTGTGGCCGGGATTGCCGTCCAGGACCTGGTGACCATCCTTGGTAACCTGCTGGACAACGCCATGGATGCTGCTGCGGACGGCCCGCCGCCGCGGCGGGTGGAACTCACGGTGGAGTCCGATGAGGAAGGACTGGATATCACCGTGCACGATTCCGGCCCGGGTATTGACCAGGCCACCGCAGAGAACATTCTCCGGCACGGGTTCAGCACCAAGCCGGCCGGCCCGGGCGGCCGGGGCATCGGGCTCGCGCTGGTGCGGCAAGCTGTCCAGCGCCTGGGCGGCAGCCTGACAATCAACGGTCGGCGCGGCGCCAAGTTCGAAGTGTTCCTCCCGGCAGCGGTGCCAGCACAGAAGGAGCACAATCAGTGAGCAACATCCGGGTCCTCGTCGTTGAGGACGAGGCCATCGCAGCCGCCGCGCACGCAGCATACGTGGGGCGGCTGCCGGGCTTCGAGCTCGCCGGCACCGCACCGGACGGCCAGTCCGCCTTGCGCCTGCTCAGCGAGTTCACTGCCGCGGGCAACCCGGTGGAGCTCGTCCTGCTGGACATGAACCTGCCCGACCTCCACGGCCTGGACATCGCGCGCCGGATGAGGTCGGCAGGAATACTGGCGGACATCATCGCCATCACGGCCGTCCGCGAGCTGGCCATCGTCCGCAGCGCGGTTGCCATTGGCGTGGTGCAGTACCTGATCAAGCCGTTCACCTACGCCACGTTCGCGGACAAGCTGGCCAGCTACCAGCAGTTCCGGCAGCAGCTGGCCGGCCCGCCAGGGGGCTCAGGGAAAGCGGGAGCATCCCAGACCGACGTTGACCAGGCGTTCGCCAGCCTGCGGGCGCCGTCCGAGCTGCCACTGCCCAAGGGCCTCTCGGTATCCACCCTGGCGTCCGTCCAGGAGTACATGAAGCTGCAGCAGGGCGCCGTCTCCGCCACTGAGGTTATGGATGCCCTGGGCATGTCCCGCGTCACCGCGCGCCGCTACCTGGAGTACCTGGCGGATGCGGGAACGGTGTCCAGGACGGCGCGTTACGGCACGCCCGGCCGGCCGGAGAACGAATACCGGTGGAACGGCCGCTGAGGCTTTCCGCAGGCTTTATCGGGCTCAACCACCGGGCCGGGAAACCAACCTTTGTATACATAGGCCACCGTCTGAAGCCGTATTTTGCGAACAAAGTCCCATTTAGGCGCTTCCCTGTATACACTGAGGCAATGCCGTTGAAGGGACAGCCAGTGCGAGCCAGCGACCGTGCCTACGCCGCGCTCCGCGATGACATCGTGCAGTGGCGGCTGCAGCCGGGCGCCCTGCTTGCCGAAGTGGAACAGGCCGAACGCCTGGGCGTCTCGCGCACGCCGCTCCGGGAGGCGCTGGGGCGCCTCACTGCAGAAGGATTGACGACGGCGGCAGGCGGCCGCGGCGTCGTCGTCACCGGTATCTCGCTGGAGGACATCGACGAGCTGTTCGAACTCCGGGAAACGCTGGAAGGCAAGGCTGCCGCCCTGGCTGCAGAACGGGGTGACCGGGAAACGTTCCGCAAGCTCGAGGCCGAGTTCCGGGCAGCGCCCTCGCTCATCGCCGGAACCGCTGCAGACCTTCAGGACTATTACCTGCTGGTGGACCGGCTGGACACCGCCGTTGACGCCGCCATCTCCAATTCCTACCTTGCCCAGGCCATGCGCGGCCTCCGGGTGCACCTGGTCCGCATCCGCCGCCTTGCAGCCGACGACGCTGCCCGGCTCACGGCGGCGGCGGCCGAACATGCCGCCATCGCGGAAGCCATCGCCATCGGCAACGCCCGCCTGGCGCAGGCCGCCACCACCGTCCACCTGCACCGCAGCCTGTCCCACATCAAAGCAACCCATCCATCCCGCTAAGGAGCACCATGGTCAAGGAACACCACGTCCGCGTCTACAAAAGCGAAGAAAACCTGCCCCGCGAGGACCAACTGGCCCACAAAATCGCCCGCGTTGCCGCAGACCCCGTGGAGGTACCCGCCGAGGTCACGGACATGGTGATCAACCGGGTGATCGACAACGCTTCGGTGGCCATTGCCTCGCTGAACCGGGCGCCGATCGTGGCAGCCAGGGCGCAGGCACTGACCCATGGCCCCAGCTCCGGTGGAAAGGGCGCAAAAGTCTTTGGGATCGGCGAGCGCGTCTCTCCCGAATGGGCAGCGTGGGCCAATGGCGTGGCGGTGCGTGAGCTGGACTACCACGACACGTTCCTGGCTGCGGACTACTCCCACCCGGGGGACAACATTCCGCCGATCCTTGCTGTGGGCCAGCACGTGGGCTCCAGCGGGGCGGACCTGGTCAGGGCCATCGCCACCGGTTATGAGATCCAGGTGAACCTGGTCAAGGCCATCTGCCTGCACAAGCACAAGATCGACCACGTGGCGCACCTGGGCCCTGCCGCCGCGGCGGGGATCGGCACGCTCCTGGGGCTCGACGTCGAAACCATCTTCCAGTCCGTGGGGCAGGCACTGCACACCACCACCGCCACGCGGCAGTCGCGCAAGGGCGAGATCTCCACCTGGAAGGCGCACGCCCCGGCCTTCGCGGGAAAGATGGCCGTGGAAGCGGCTGACCGTGCCATGCGCGGCCAGACCTCGCCCGTGCCGATCTACGAAGGCGAGGACGGGGTGATCGCCTGGATGCTGGACGGCCCCGACGCCTCCTACCTGGTGCCGCTGCCCGAAGCCGGCGAAGCCAAGCGCGCCATCCTGGACACCTACACCAAGGAGCATTCCGCCGAGTACCAGGCGCAGGCCTGGATCGATTTGGCCCGCAAGCTCCACCGCGAACACCCCGAAGCGACGGACCCGGCCAACGTGTTGTCCGTCCTGATCAGGACAAGCCACCACACGCACAACGTCATCGGGTCCGGGGCCAACGATCCCCAGAAGTACAGCCCCAGCGCTTCCCGGGAAACCCTTGACCATTCCATCCCCTACATCTTCACTGTCGCGCTGCAGGACGGGGCCTGGCACCATGTGGAGTCCTACTCCCCCGCCCGCGCGGCAAGGCCGGACACTGTGGAGCTGTGGCAGAAGGTCAGCACCGAGGAAGATCCGGAATGGACCCGCCGCTACCACTCGCTGGACATCGCCGAGAAGGCCTTCGGAGGTTCGGTGGAGATCACCCTCACCGACGGAACCGTCATCGCCGATGAAATCGCCGTCGCTGACGCCCACCCGCTGGGTGCCCGCCCCTTCGGCCGCGGGCAGTACATCAATAAGTTCCGCACGCTCGCCGCCGGCCTCGTGGAGGAGGCCGAGATCGAGAGGTTCCTTGCCGCCGTCGAACGCCTCCCCGAACTCGCCGCCGGCGAGCTGGACCAGCTGAACATCAGCGCCGCCCCCGGCGTGATCGACCTCGGGGCCGCACCTAAGGGACTTTTCTGATGCTGTATTCGAAAGTCACGCCCGAGCAGAAGCGCCTCCGCTTCCGGGAACTCCTGGCCTCCGGCACCATCGCCCAGTTCCCCGGCGCCTTCAATCCGCTCTCGGCCCGGCTGATCGAGGAGAAGGGCTTCGCCGGGGTCTACATCTCCGGCGCGGTCCTCGCCAACGACCTTGGCCTGCCGGACATTGGCTTGACCACCCTCACCGAGGTAGCCACCCGGGCCGGGCAGATCGCCCGGATGACCGACCTGCCCGCCATCGTGGACGCCGATACCGGCTTCGGTGAACCGATGAACGTGGCCCGCACGGTCCAGGAACTCGAAAATGCGGGCCTCGCCGGCCTGCACATCGAGGACCAGTTCAACCCCAAGCGCTGCGGCCACCTCGACGGTAAAAACGTGGTGGACCTGGAGACGGCTACCAAGCGGATCCGTGCCGCCGCCGACGCACGCCGCGACTCCAACTTCCTGATCATGGCCCGTACTGACATCCGTGCGGTGGACGGGCTGGAGGCCGCGCAGGACCGTGCCCGGGCGCTGGTGGAGGCAGGAGCGGACGCTATCTTCCCGGAGGCCATGAAGGACCTTGGCGAGTTCCAGGCCATCCGCGAAGCCGTGGACGTTCCCATCCTGGCCAACATGACGGAGTTTGGTAAGAGCGACCTGTTCACCGTGGACCAGCTCCAGGGCGTCGGCGTGAACATGGTGATTTATCCTGTCACGCTTCTCCGTAGTGCCATGGGTGCCGCCGAGCGTACGCTGGAATCGATCAGGGCTGAGGGCACGCAGCAGGCGCAGGTGGGCAACATGCTGACCCGCGCACGGCTATACGATCTTGTTGACTATGAAGGCTACAACCGCTTCGACAGCGGAGTGTTCAATTTCCGGATCCCCGGGGAATAGGGAAACCGCGCCGGCTCCGGCCGGCACAGGCGACAGGAACGAAGGAGTTTCAGCATGGCTGAAGAGGACATCAAAAAGGGTCTCGCCGGCGTCGTGGTGGATTACACGTCCGTCTCGAAGGTCAATCCGGACACCAATTCCCTGCTCTACAGGGGCTATCCCGTCCAGGAGCTCGCCGCCAGGTGCAGCTTCGAGGAAGTGGCCTACCTGCTC
Organism: Pseudarthrobacter sp. NPDC058329; assembly: GCF_042879835.1. NCBI lineage: Bacteria > Bacillati > Actinomycetota > Actinomycetes > Micrococcales > Micrococcaceae > Pseudarthrobacter > Pseudarthrobacter sp. NPDC058329. The sequence continues at coordinate 17,918 of NZ_JBHVZR010000018.1, read as the reverse complement.
TGGAACGGCGAGCTGCCCACGAAGGAGCAGCTTGCGGAGTTCACCGCGCGGGAGCGGGCGGGCCGCCCCCTGGACCCGGTGGTCAAGCAAGTGATCGATGCGTTGCCGGAGGGCTCCCATCCGATGGATGTCTGCCGGACCGCGGCCTCCGTGCTGGGCGCCCGGCACCCGCTGGCCGAGGACTCCTCCCGGGACGCGAACATGGCCAAAGCCATCGACCTGTTCTCGGCCATGCCGGCGGTGGTGGCCTACGACCAGCGCCGCCGCCACGGACAGGGTGTCATTGAGCCGCGGGATGACCTGGGCTACTCCGCGAACTTCCTCTGGATGACCTTCGGCGAGGAACAGGTCCCGGAGGTGGTGGAGGCCTTCAACGTCTCGATGATCCTTTACGCCGAGCACTCTTTCAACGCGTCCACCTTCACCGCCAGGGTGATCACGTCCACACTCGCGGACCTGCACTCTGCCGTCACCGGGGCCATCGGCGCGTTGAAGGGAGCGCTGCACGGCGGCGCCAACGAGGCAGTGATGCACACGTTTGACGAGATCGGGATCCGGCCGCAGGAATCGCTGGAGGAAGCGGCGGCCCGGGCAAAGGCGTGGATGGAGGACGCGCTGGCCGGGAAGAAGAAGGTCATGGGGTTCGGGCACCGGGTGTACAAACACGGGGATTCGCGGGTGCCCACCATGAAGGCTGCCCTGGACAAGATGGTGGCCCACTATGGCCGGCCCGAGGTGCTGGGGTTGTACAGCGGCCTGGAGACGGCGATGGACGAGGCCAAGGGCATCAAGCCCAACCTTGATTATCCGGCCGGCCCCACCTACCACCTGATGGGATTCGACACCCACACGTTCACGCCCCTGTTTGTAGCCAGCCGCATCACGGGGTGGACGGCGCACATCATGGAGCAGCTGGACGCCAACTCGCTGATCCGGCCGCTGAGCGAATACGTCGGTCCGGAGGAGCGGCACGTGCCGTAGGGCAGGCTTTTGCTGAAGGCACGACGGCGGCGCGCGGCACTCGGTGCCCGGGCCGCCGTCGGCAGTTAACGGCTCAGGGCAGGAGGCTTACCGAGGAGGCGACCGCTTCGTTGTCGTTGTCCATGGTGACTACGATGTTGACCTTGCCGCCCTCCAGGACCACCGGCAGCCAGTGGTCGGCGTCCTGCCACATCCGGTCTGCCGGGAGGGTGTCAACCCGGAACCACTCGGGCAGGATTTCGTCGCTGGGGGCCGGCTCGCCCTCCCAGGTGCGGGCGGTGAAAAGCGTGGTTTCCATGTCCCACTCAGGCCGCGCCGGGAACACGAAGTGCACGGCGCCCGCGTCTGCTAGGTCCTCCAGGCGCATGGAGACGCCGGTTTCCTCGAAGACTTCCCTGATGACCGCTTCGCGGTCGCTCTCCCCCGGCTCCACGTGGCCGCCGATACCGACGATCTTCCCCTTGCCGAAGCCGGTGCGCTTCATCCCGAGCAGCACCTCGGTGCCGTCCGGCCTGTCACGGAGCAGGAAGCAGAGGGTCACCTTGGCTGCAGTCATCCACCAAGCCTAGTTCGGCCAACGCATGGAAAGATGATGCCGCTGCCCCTTGCGGCCGCATTGCTACAGTGAGCCCCATGAGCATGGCTGGAGAGGAGCACACCACGCCCGCCCCCAAGGCCAAGGCCTTGCCGCGCCGCACGGTCCGGCTGCCTGAGTGGCTGGTCAGGAACCCGCTGCATGCCGGCTGGGCGTGGACCGGCTCGTGGGCATTGCTGATCATCGCCGACGAGTATGTGGACGTGGCCGGCTGGGCCTGGTACGTGTTTGTGGGCATGGCCGCCCTGCCCACGCTGGCGTGCACCGTCGCGGTGCTGCAGGCAACCCCGCGCCGCTACCTTCGGCCACAGAAAGAATCAGTGCTCGCGCACTTTTTTGTCCGGTTCCTTGCACTGACGGCCGCATTCCTGGTGTGGGGCGTCTCCGTGGTGGCCAGTGCCTCGATTTCCACCACCGTCCAGGCGCTGGCCGGGGACTCCGAGCGTGCTGTGACGTCGCTGGGGTTCAATCTCCTCCTGGCCGCCGTCCCGCTGGTTGTCTCGGTGCTGTGGATGGCCCTCATTGTGCGCTGCGCCTGGTTCCTGCGCCGCCTCCGCGGCTGGCGCCAGGCGCCGGAGGATTCGAGGCTGCCCAAGAAATTCCTGCGGCACTCGCCTCAACTGCGGCGCGTTGTGGTGGGTCTCGCCCACCCGGGCCTGCTCCTGGTGGCCGGGCTCGGCACATCCATTCTCGCCCTGTTCCTCGGAGCCGTGGAGCTCACGCTCAACGTGATGAACTGACGCCCGGACGGTTCCGGGCCGGCTTGGCCTTAGCCCAGGGCCCGCGGGTGGGCTGCGGCGTAGATTTCACGCAGGGTGTCAGCCGTGACCAGAGTGTAAACCTGGGTGGTGGTGACCGAGGCGTGGCCCAACAGCTCCTGGACCACGCGGACGTCTGCGCCGCCCTCGAGCAGGTGGGTGGCGAAGGAGTGCCGGAGGGTGTGCGGGGACACGTCCTTGGTGATGTTCGCTTTCCCGGCGGCGGCCTTCAGGATGGTCCAGGCACTCTGGCGGCTAATCCGCCCGCCGCGGGCATTCAGGAACAACGCCGGTGTCCCTTTGCCCTTGGCAGCAAGGAGGGGGCGGCCGCGGACCAGGTAGGCGTCCAGGGCGCGGGCGCCGTAGGACCCCAGTGGCACCAGCCGTTCCTTGGAGCCTTTGCCGAAGAGCCGCACGATGGCCGGCCCGGTTTCCGGTTCCTGAAGGGAGATGTCGTCCACGTCCAGGCCCACGGCCTCACTGATGCGCGCGCCGGTGGAGTAAAGGAATTCCAGGAGCGCCCGGTCGCGCAGTCCGGTGGCGGTGTCGGTCCCGGCCGCTTCCAGGATCCTGGTCACTTCGTCCACGCTGATGGCCTTCGGCAGCCGCTTCCCGGGCATGGGCGGGTGTACGTCGCGGGCGGGATCTGTGGGGGTGAACCCCTCCAGGGCCCAAAACTTGTGCAGTCCGCGCACGGCCACCACAGTCCTGGCTGCGGACCGCACACCAAGGGCGGAGCCGCCGTCGGACCCTTCCGTCAGCGCCCGGACGTATCCCGTCACATGGAGGCGGGTGATATCTTCGGGGCGGCTGCAGCCGGCGGCAGCCAGGTAACGGGAGTAGCGGGCCAGGTCCCTGCGGTAGGCCGCCAGCGTGTTGGCGGCGACGCCCCGTTCCACGCCCATGTGCTGAAGATAGTCCGTGATGCCGCGGTCGATGGCAGTGGGCGGGGACACCGGTGGCGGCGTGTCACTGGCCTGTCCGGGCGCCTCCTCAACCAGTCCGGGCGCATCGCGAACCAGTCCGGCAGGAGCCAGTTCCGCAGAAGGACCAGGGACCATCAGCGCTGGCTGGGGTGTGCCGGCCACGGCGCCTCGGCGGGCCGGAGATTGGCATATTCCCCGGCGCGGGCGGCTGCGGCGGCAAGGATGCCGACGACGGCGGACGGGTTGTGCAGCCTGCCGGCCAGCACGGACTCCACGGCGTCGTCCAGGCTGATCCAGTGGAACTCGATCTCTGCTTCCTCGTCCGTCCGCTCGTGGCGCTCGTGGTGCGGGACTTCGGTGAGGTCCCGGGCCAGGTAGATTCGAATGGCCTCGCTGGAGGAACCGGGTGAGTTGAAGACGTCGGCCAGGACGTTCCAGGTGCCGGCGGCGAGGTCTGCCTCTTCGGCGAGTTCGCGGGCAGCACCCACTACGAAGTCCTCGCCTTCGACATCAAGCAGTCCGGCCGGAATCTCCCAAAGGTCCATGCCCACGGGGTGCCGGTACTGCTTCAGGAGGAGGATCTCGCCGTCGTTGTTCATCGGCAGGACGGCAACGGCACCGGGGTGTTCGATGTAGTCCCGGGTGAGGGCCTCACCCGTGTCCTGCAGCTGGAACGTATCGCTGACCACATCCCAGATCCGGCCTTCGTAGACCTTCTCCGTAGACAAAAGACGGCGCGGGCTCGGTGCATCCGAAACCTTTACTACATGGGTGGCTTCGTGTGTACCGGGCATCGCGCCGTCCTTTTGTCGTGCGGAACTACTTAGCGGCTACCGTACCGGACTGCTCGGCCTCGGGGGCAACAACTCCCAGGCCGGCGGCCGTGTCGGCACCCACCTGGTGGTCCAGGGCTGCCTTGACGAGCCCGGCGAAGAGCGGGTGCGGCCGGGTGGGGCGCGAGCTCAGCTCAGGGTGTGCCTGGGTTGCCACGTAGTAGGGGTGGACGTCGGCGGGAAGCTCGACGAACTCCACGAGCTTGCCGTCCGGGGACGTGCCGGAAAACACCAGCCCCTGGGCTGCGATCTGGTCGCGGTACTTGTTGTTCACCTCGTAGCGGTGGCGGTGGCGTTCGCTGACGGTGGTCTTGCCGTACGTCCCGGCGATGACCGAGCCGGCGTCGAGCTTGGCTTCGTACAGGCCCAGGCGCATGGTGCCGCCCAGGTCGCCGCGGCCCTCTACGAACTCCAGCTGCTCTTCCATCGTGGCGATGACGGGGTACTTGGAATCCGGCTCGAACTCGCTGGAGGACGCACCTTCCAGCCCCACAACGTTGCGGGCGTATTCGATGACCATGCACTGCAGGCCCAGGCACAGTCCCAGGACCGGCAGCTTGGTTTCGCGGGCGAACTTCAGGGCCCCGAGCTTGCCCTCGAGGCCGCGGATGCCAAAGCCGCCCGGGACGCAGATGGCGTTGACGCCGTCGAGGGCCTGGATGGCGCCTTCACGGGTTTCGCACTCGTCCGAGGGGACCCAGCGGATCTTGACCTTGGCATCGTTGGCGAAGCCGCCGGCGCGCAGGGCCTCGGTGACGGACAGGTAGGCGTCCGGCAGGTCGATGTATTTGCCCACCAGGGCGATTTCCACGTGGTGCTTGGGGTTGTGGACGGCTTCAAGCAGCTTGTCCCAGCTGGTCCAGTCCACGTCCTTGAAGGGAAGGTCCAGGGCGCGCACGATGTAGGAGTCCAGGCCCTGGGTGTGCAGGGTCTTGGGGATGTCGTAGATGCTGGGCGCATCGGCCGCGTTGACCACGGCGTCGATGTCGACGTCGCACATCCGGCCGATCTTTTCGCGCATGGCGTCCGGCACTTCGCGGTCCGAGCGGATGACGATCGCTTCGGGCTGGATGCCGATGGAGCGCAGCGCTGCGACGGAATGCTGGGTGGGCTTGGTCTTCAATTCCTGGGACGGCCCGATGTACGGCACCAAGGAGACGTGCAGGAAGAAGACGTTGGTGCGGCCGATGTCCTGGCGGACCTGGCGGGCCGATTCGAGGAACGGCTGGGATTCGATGTCGCCAACCGTGCCGCCGATTTCGGTGATGATGACGTCCGGGGCGTTTTTGCCCTCGGCGGGCAGTCGCATGCGGCGCTTGATCTCATCGGTGATGTGCGGGATGACCTGCACGGTGTCACCCAGGTATTCGCCGCGGCGCTCCTTGGCAATGACGGTGGAATACACCTGGCCGGTGGTCACGTTGGCCGAGCCCTCGAGGTTTTCGTCGAGGAAGCGCTCGTAGTGTCCGATGTCCAGGTCCGTCTCGGCGCCGTCGTCGGTGACAAAGACTTCGCCGTGCTGGAAGGGGTTCATCGTGCCCGGATCCACGTTCAGGTAGGGATCGAGCTTCTGCATAGTTACAGACAGGCCGCGTGCCCGCAGCAAATGACCGAGGCTTGATGCCGTCAGTCCCTTACCGAGCGAGGACGCCACACCACCGGTTACGAAGATGTGTTTGGTCGTCTTGGACGAGCCCGGGAACCGGGAATTTACACGGGAATTTGATCGCTGCACCACGGAATTCGAGCCTATCATCAAATGAGCCTTCCACGGGTCCGGGAACTGTTTCCCCAAATGATCCAGTCTGCCGGTCCGGGCGCCCGGTAAGCAAGGGTTGGCCGGGCGCTCCCATGCGCGCCTGGGCCGGGTCAGGCCCGTTCCGGCAGCAGTTTGGCGTCATCCAGCAGCTCCTGCGCATGGGCCTGCGCCGACTCCGAGTCCTCCTGGCCTGCCAGCATCCGGGCCAGTTCGCGTACCCGTTCCGGGCCGTCGAGGAGGCGGACATCACTGGAGGTGAATCCGGTGGCTGTTTTGCCGTCGGCCCCCCTGACGGAAGTTTTGGTGACGGTGATGTGCTGGTCCGCGAAGGCGGCCACCTGCGGCAGGTGCGTGACCACCAGCACCTGCACATGGCGTGCCAGCATGGCCAGGCGGCGGCCGATCTCGACGGCGGCGCGTCCGCCCACACCGGCGTCCACCTCGTCAAAGACGAACGTGGGGACCGGGTCCACGGCGGCGAGCACCACTTCGATGGCGAGCATCACCCGGGACAGTTCGCCGCCGGACGCCCCCTTGCCCAGCGGCCGGGCGGGAGCTCCTGAGTGCGGCTGGAGAAGGAAGCTGATTTCGTCCGCGCCGTGCGGTCCCAGCTGGCCTGTGCCCTCGAGGTTGATCACCAGGGTGGCGTCGGCCATGGCAAGGGCCTTCAGCTCCGCGCTGACGCGTGCGGAGAGCTCTTTGGCGGCTTTGGTCCTGATTTTAGTGATGGCCGCCGCCTGCTTCTGCAGGTCAGCCCCGGCGCGGACCACCTCCGCGTCCAGGGTTTCGATGCGGGTTGAATCGTCCTGCAGCTCGTCAAACCGCACCCGGGCAGTTTCGGCCCACTGGAGGACTTCGTCGATGGAGGGGGCGTACTTGCGGATCAGCTTCGCCAGGACAGCGCGCCGGTCCTCGATCTCGGCGAGCCGTTCCGGTCCTTCGGTGTCCAGCCCTGCCTGGTAGCTGGCGAGTTCGGTGGCGATATCGTTCAGCAGGAAGCCCACCTCGGCCAGCCGTGCCGCAGCGGAACCGAGATCCGCATCGTGCTCAGCAACATGCTCAAGGGTCCGCTTTGCGGCGTCAACCAGTGTGGTGGCATCCCCTGCGTCACCAAAATCCTCGGCGATCAGGGCCTGGTGCGCGGTGCTCGCCGCGATCCGCAGTTCCTCGACATTGGCCAGCTTCACTGCCTCTGCCTTGAGGAGTTCGTCCTCTCCCGGCTGCGGATCCACTTCGTCGATCTCCGCCAGCGCCGCTTCCAGGGATTCTGCTTCACGGAGCCTGTCCCGGGCGGCACTGCGGAGCGTGTCCAGCTCGGCTTGGATGGATTTCCAGTGGCTGTAAAGCTCCTGGTAGGCGCCCAGCGGGCCAGCCAGCGCCTCGCCGGCAAACTTGTCCAGCGCTCCGCGCTGCGCCGCAGCTCCCTTGAGCCGGATCTGGTCCGACTGGCCATGGACCACCACAAGGGTTTCGCCGATCTCGGCGAGCACGCCCACAGGGGCAGCCCTTCCGCCCAGGAAGGCACGGCTGCGCCCGTCCGAACCGAGCCGGCGGGCGAGGATAAGCTCAGCGCCGCCGTCGAACTCTTCCGCCTCCGCACCGGCCTCGAGGGCCCGGGCGATGGCGGAGTGTCCGGCGTCGAGCTTGAGCACTGCCTCGGCCGTTGCGCTCTTGGCACCGCTGCGGACGGCACCGGCATCCGACCGGGCTCCCAGCAGGAGGCCGACGGCGGTGACCACCATGGTCTTGCCGGCACCGGTCTCGCCGGTCACCACGCTCAGCCCGGGGCCAAGCGGCAGTGTTGCGTCGGTGATGACGCCCAGATTGCGGATTCTCAGTTCTTCAAGCATGGGTCACTTTGCGGTTGAGGGATCGGTGTCCACGTCCTGCTGCCCGCTGTGCGGCAGCTGCAGCGGCGGCATGGGCCGCGGCGTCCGGACGATGGGGATGGGGCCTGTGTGAATGGCTTCGGACTTGGGGACCGGCCCGCGCCAGCCGTGGATGGGCAGTTCGAACTTCCGCACCAACCGGGCCGAGAACGGAGTCTGATGGGTCCGCGCGAGCCGCACGGGAGTGGCCGACTTTGTCACTTCCACCCTGGCACCCGGTGGCAGGTCCACGGAGCGCCGGCCATCACACCAGAGGACGCCCTGTGCATCCGTGCGTCCCAGGACTTCGACGGCGAGCCGTGAGCGGGGCGACACCACCAACGGTTTGGCGAAGAGCGCATGCGCACTGATGGGAACGATGACCAGGGCCTCCACCTCCGGCCATACCACAGGACCGCCCGCGGAGAACGCGTAGGCCGTGGAACCAGTAGGGGTGGCCAGCACGATGCCGTCGCAGCCGAAGGACGTCAGCGGACGCTCGTCCACCTCGGTGACCACCTCCAGCATGCGTTCCCGGTTGGCCTTCTCGATGGCGGCCTCGTTGAGCGCCCAGGTGTGCCAGATTTTTTGGCCCCGGACCCACACCTGGACGTCGATGGTCATACGCTCTTCCACCGTGTATTCGCGGCTGGCGATCCACTCGACGGTCTGGGCGAGGTCGGCCCGTTCACTCTCGGCGAGGAAGCCCACGTGGCCCAGGTTCACTCCCAGCAGCGGCACGTCCACTTCCCGGACCAGCTCGGCTGCGCGCAGGATGGTGCCGTCGCCGCCGAGGACCATCACCAGTTCAACGTCAGGGAGCTGGACGTGGTCATGGAGCACCTCGACAGGCTGGGCGAGATGACCAAAAAACCGTTCCATGTCATCCAGCTCGGATTCCTGCATCACCGGGACAATGCCGGAAGCGTGCAGCTGGCCGCAGGCTTCCCATGCGGCCTTCAAGGATTCCTCACGGCCGGTGTGGGCAAGGACCAGTACACGCCTGCTCATCAGGTTCCGCTTTCTAGTGGTTGTGCCAGATACGTCCGAGCAAGGCAGCGGTGGCTGCGTCTCGCTCTTCGATCTTAGGCAACTCTTGACTGATCCTGCGCTTTATCCACAGGAAGTATTCGACGTTTCCGTCCTGGCCCGGAAGCGGGCTCTGCGCGAGGCCGCGGAGTTCCAGGCCGGCGTCCTGGGCTGCCCGGGCCACCTTTTCCACCGCCATCCGGCGTTCCCGCTCGGAAGTCACCACGCCCGTGCGTCCCAGCCGGTCCTTGCCGATTTCGAATTGCGGCTTCACCATCAACACCAGGTCACGGCCCGGTTCGGTGCACTCCGCCAGCGGGTGGACCACCAGGGTCAGCGAAATGAAGGACAGGTCCGCTACGGTGAGCTCCGCCGGGCCGCCGATGTCTTCAGGCTTCATGTACCGGACGTTCAGTCCCTCGTGGACTTCCACGCGCGGATCTTCCCGCAGCCGGGGCACCAGCTGGCCGTGCCCGACGTCGACCGCCACCACGTGCGCGGCGGCCCGTCGGAGCAGGACATCAGTAAAGCCGCCGGTGGAGGCGCCGGCGTCGAGGCACCTTTTTCCGGCCGCCGAGACTTCGGGAAAGGCATCCAGGGCGCCGGCCAGCTTGTGCCCCGCCCGGCTGACATAGGTGTCCTGTTCGTTGTGCTCGACCACGAGGTCCCTGTCCTCCGCGACCTGAACGGAGGCCTTGCTGAGCACTTGGCCGGCCGAACTCACCCTTCCTTCGGCTATTAGCGTGGCGGCGTGTGTGCGGGACCGGGCAAGGCCCCGGGCCACCAATGCCTGGTCAAGGCGGACGGCCATCAGGCGCCGCCGTCCGGGTTTTTGATGCCGGCCGGGTTCTGGATAAGGGCGCGGTGATGCTCCGCCGGATCTGCGTCCAGGGCTGCCCGCAGTTCGTCGTGGAGTTCGCTGTAGGCCGCTTCGTGCCCTGTCACCGGAGTCCGGGGCAAAGCGTCCAGGCGTGTCAGGGACTGTTTTACCAGGTGGTCCGTCACCTCGGTGCGGCTTATGTCCGGCCAGTCCGGGGAGGGCTGGGCTTCTGCGGACTCGTCAGGATGGCTCAGCTCAGTCATTCAACCAGCCTAGTGATCCATCCAGACAAGCCGCGGCGCCTGTGGTGAGGACGCGTCCGGGGTGGCTGCCCACCACGCGGCGCACGCCGCACGCCAGGAATCGAGGTTGTCCGGGCTGCCAATGATGCCCACGGCGCCGTTGGCCACTCGTGCCGTTGCCTTGCCGCACGTGTAGGTGCCGTCGTCGTCCTGCGTGACAGCCGGGTAGGGGCGGTGCAGGTCGGCCAGGGAACCGATGATGTAGTCCGGGCGCTCGGCGGCGCGGGCAGCCAGGATGGTTTCCCGGGTGTCGACGCCGGTCAGTACCGCCACCGTAGCGAAGCCCGCGTTGTTGCCGCCCAGGATGTCCGTGTCCAGCCGGTCCCCCACCACCAGGGGCCGCTCCGCTGCCAGCCGCTTGGCGGCGGGGTGGAAGAGGGGCGCTTCCGGTTTTCCGGCGACGCGGGGCGTTTGGCCGGTGGCTGCGGTGACGGCGGCCACGAGGGTGCCGTTGCCGGGCGCGATGCCGCGGGCCTGCGGGATGGACATGTCAGTGTTGGTAGCCACCCACCGGGCTCCGGCCGAGACCACATAGGCTGCCTCGGCAAGTTCCTTCCAGCCGATGGCCGGGTTGAAGCCCTGGACCACTGCCACGGGGTCCTCGTCCTGGCCGTACACCGGTACCAGGCCCACCAGTTCGATTTCCCGGGCCAGCGCCGGGCTTCCGGTAATAAGGACTTTGGAGCCCGGCGGCAGTTCAGAGGCAAGCAGCTCTGCTGCGGCCTGCGAGGAGCTGACCACCTGGTTGTCATCGGCGGGTGCGCCGAGCTCCCGGAGGTGGGCCGCGACGTCGGCGGGACTGCGCGACGCATTGTTTGTCACATAACCGAGGCCAATGCCCAGGCCGGCCAGCTGCTGGAGTGCGTCCACCGCATGCGGGATGGCGTGCGCGCCTGCATAGACCACGCCGTCCAAATCGGCGAGCAGAGCATCGAACCGGGAAATCAGGGTCGCTTCAGTCATCCGCTTTAGTCTTCCCGGCGATCCTGGTTGTCCTCCGGAGCGTTGCCATCGGGCAGTTCCGCTTCGTCGTGGTCCAGTTCGTCGGTTTCTACCGAATCCTCATCGGACTCAGCGTCATCGGAAACGAAGTAGTCCGGTTCCTGGTCATCGATGCTGGCGTCCACGGCGTTGCCGGCGCCAGCTGCTTCGGGGCCGGGGCCCTCTTCGGCGGTGGAAGACGTGCCGGCTGCCGCGGCTGTTGCGGGTGCCGCAGCAGCAGCCGAACCGGGGGCGGCAGACGCGCGATCCAGCAGGCGGCGGCGTTCTGCTTCCTCGCGGGCTTCCTCCTGCTCGTCCCAGCCCAGGTCGATGATGTCGGGTTCCTCGTCAACGCCCAGGCCAAGGGCGTTCTCCGCCACCACTGCCTGCTTCTGCCATTTCTCAGCCTCAGCGGTACGGCCGACGGCGGCGAGTGCGTCCGCGTAAGCGCGGAAGAGGCGGGGGCTGTAGGAGAACGCACGGTTGATGTCCAGCTGCGGGATCTCCAGTTCAGCCACGGCGGCGTCAAGCTGGCCGAGGTCGGTACGTGCGCCGGCAGCCACAATGGCGAGTTCCGCCTTGCCGGGAGCGTCCAGGTCCTGGGCTTCCTCGGAGCGGACCACGTCGAGGGCGCGGTCCGGACGGCCGAGGCCGCGTTCGCAGTCAGCCATCACCGGCAGGTGCACATTGGAGCCGCTGATCCGGCGGTAGGTGCGGAATTCCCGAAGCGCTTCGCCGTAGTGGCCGGCAGCGTAGGCCGTCAGGCCGACGGCTTCGCGGACAGCAGCCAACCTGCCGCCACGGCGGCTGGCGGCAAGGGCGTGCTGGAAGGCCAGTTCGGGCTCGTCGTCAATCAGGCGGCCAGCCATCACCAGGTGGCGGGCAACCCACTCGGCATTGGCCGCCTCAAGCGTTTTGATCTGGTGCTGTGTTGCCCGGTCCAGCTCCTTGCCGGTGACATCCTCATCGATCTGAGGAGACCGTTCGCGGTCCGGGCGGTTGGCGCTGCGGAGGTCACGCATATTGGGAACACGTGCCGGACGCTCTTCCTGCCGGTCCCGCCCAAACGTACGGGGACCGGCGTCGCGGTCGGAGCCTCGGTCGGAACCACGGTCGAAACTGCGGGGCGCGCGGTCCTGGCGGTCACCGCGGTTGGGGCGGTCGCTTCGGTCGCTCCGGTCGCCGAAGGGCTTGCGATTCTCGCCGCCGCCGAAACTCCGGCGATCACCCTCGCCATCGCGCCGCGGACGGTCACTGAAGGGCCGGTTTTCGCGGTCGCCGTACGGCTTGCGGTCACGGTCACCAAACGGCTTGCGCTCTCCCCCACCAAAGCTGCGGCGGTCCCCCTCACCAACGCGGCGCGGACGGTCACCTTCACCGTCGCGGCGCGGACGATCGCCAAATGACCTTTCCTTGTCGCCGTACGGCTTGCGGTCACGGTCACCAAACGGCTTACGCTCTCCCCCACCAAAGCTGCGGCGGTCCCCCTCACCATCGCGGCGCGGACGGTCACCAAAAGGCTTTTTGTCCCGGTCACCAAACGGCTTACGCTCTCCCCCACCAAAGCTGCGGCGGTCCCCCTCGCCGTCACGGCGCGGACGGTCACCAAAAGGTTTTTTTTCCCGGTCACCAAACGGCTTACGCTCTCCCCCACCGGCCGGCCGGCCCGAGGAATCACTGCTGTCCCGGTTGGTCCGGGAACGGAAACCGCGGGGGTCTCCACCGGAATTGTTGTTGCCACGGAACCCGCCGCGGTCATTTCCGCCGCGGTTGCCGCCGTTGTGCTCAGCCATGTGGATTCCTCCTGTTGTGAGCCGACCACTGGCGCAACTGCAGCCGCTCGTATCCGTGTTTCGTTTTCCTACGCAACCCGAAATCAAGCGCTTCGAAGTCCGTACATCTGCATCAATTCTAGTGGAATTGCCTTGCCGGGCAGGACAGAGCCATCGCCTGCCGACCCCATCGTGGCAATATTCACACGCTCTATCACTTCCTGCGGGTTTCCAGGCGACGCTCGATCAGGTCCTGTCGCGTTTGCGCGGGTCCTCTATCAGTATGGGAGGGGTGCTCGCCGGCGGTGCTGCCGCGGGTGGTGATAGAGCGTCGGTGGGTTTCCTGCAGGAGGTGAGAGAGCGTCCCCGGGTTTCCTGCAGGAGGTGAGAGAGCGGCTCTTCACTATGGAGTTGTGGACCGGTTGGTCTGGCTCCTTGATGGACGTGGCGGCCTCGGCTTGCTGGATGCAGGATGGTCTGGTGGGGCGGGTCTGACTCTCGGCTCTTCTGACATCACCCCTGGTGATTGTCCTTCCCGTGACCTGTCGGCCGACCTGGCTCATTTTCGAAGTGCAGCCCGGCAGGCCGTCATGTCCTGATAGGAGTCTGGCGAGTCCCCGATAGTGAACTGACTGACGCCCACCGAGCTGCGCACCCGACAACGAGGAAGGGCGCAGTTTCCATGGTGAACGAGAAGCAAATCAAGGTCTACGGCGGAATCGACACGCATGCCGACACGCATCACATCGCCATCATCGACGCTGCAGGACAACGGCTGGCAGATGTGGAGGTGCCCACTACCGCTGCTGGTTACCAAGCGGCATTACGGTTCCTGAGAACGTGGCCGGCCTTGGTGAGCGTCGGTATCGAGTGCACCGGCTCCTACGGGGCCTCGGTCACCCGTGTCGTCCGCGAAGCCGGTATTGCGGTGTTCGAAGTCAACAGGCCCAACCGATTCGATCGTAGGCTCCGGGGCAAGACTGACGTCTTCGATGCTTACTCGGCCGCCGAAGCTGTTCTTTCGGGTCGCGCAACGGCTGCACCAAAAGGTGGTGACGGCCTCGTGGAGTCTCTGCGGGTTTTACGCACGTCAAGGTCCTCAGCATTGACGGCCAGGACCGCCACGATCAACCAGATCAAGGGCATGCTGATCGCAGCACCTGAGCAACTTCGGGCCCGATACCGCGGCCTGCCAAACACCAAACTGATCGCCGCATTGGCGACGTCGAGACCAACGAAAACGCCCGTCACCGCGGCCGAGGCCACGGCCTACAGCCTGCGCCTTCTCGCGCGGCGTTGGCTCGATCTAAGCCAGCAAATCCAGGACCTGACCCGGCACCTGAAACGGCTTCTCGAGGACCACGCACCAGCCCTGATGGGCGTGTTCGGTTGCGGACCAGACACCACCGCCCAACTGCTGATCACCGCCGGGGACAACCCCGAAAGGCTCCGTTGCGAGGCTGCATTCGCTGCGCTGACCGGCGTGAGCCCGATCCCGGCGTCATCGGGTAAAACGAACCGTCACCGACTAAACCGAGCCGGTGACCGCCAAGCGAATTCGGCGCTCTATCACATCGTCATCGTGCGGCTGCGCTACGACCAATCAACCCGAGACTATGCTGCTCGAAGGACCGCCGAGGGCAAAACGAAAATGGAAATCGTTCGCTGCCTCAAACGCTACCTCGTCCGCCAGCTCTACCCCCTCATCGTCCGAACACTGCAGGAGCCAACCGAGACATCAACTCTTGAAATCAGTCAATAGGAGTGTCACGGTTTGTGGGGAAATGGATCCCTGGAATGAGCGTCATGCCGCCGTCCGGACGGCACTTCTCAAGAGAATAACCGATTTGTAGTTGGCCGCATTGCGGTACCCGCGGGCGGTTCGCTTGATGTTCTTGATGGCGGTGTTGTTGGCCTCGACCTTGCCGGTCGTAGCACCGGTGACGATGAGCACCTCGATTTCTTTCCACCACCGGCAGACCGTGCGGTAGAGCCTGTTGGTCTCCGGCCTGGCTGCTGCCTTCACGAGCTCTTCGAGTTTTGTTTTCGCTGCCGCGGCGTCATCCAGGGAGCCGGTGCGCAGCAGGTGCCGGAGTTGTTCTTTGACCCTCCAGACTGCTTGGAGGGTGCCGGTCGGATCATCGACGTTGAAGACTTCCTCGAGCCGGAGAGCGGCCCTGCAGCTGAGCGTGTCGCCGCCGCGCAGCAGGAGCATGCGGTGGGCCCAGGCCTTGTCGATGGCCCTGCCGCGGCGGCCGTTGACCTGCTGGGAGAGGTTCTGTCGGGTCTCGGTCATGGCCTGGTTGGCCAGCGAGATCAGGTGGAAGTGGTCGACAGCGACAGCGGTGCGGGGAAGCCACATCCGCAGCGCCTTCCGGAACGCGGCGGAGGGGTCGATCGCGACGACCTGCACCGCGAGCCGCCACTCAAGGGGCCGGGCGAACAACCAGTCCCCGACGCCCTTATGGTCACGGCCATCGACTACGCCCAGGACCTGCCCGGTGTCCAGATCAACGATGGTTGTCATCCACGGCTCGAACCGTGTCCAGGCCTTCGTTTCCGGGTCCTGGAAGTAGCGCACGGACCGGAACCGGTGCTCATCAATGCCAAGCATCCGCGGGCTAAGTTTGTCCACGTCGGGCAGCCTCAGCAGGCAGGCTTCGGTGACGGCGGCACGGACCATCCACCAGGACACGGCGAAGCCGAGGGCGGTCTCCGAGACGGCCCTGCCGGAGCGGACGACCGCGTCCACGAGGTGGTCCCGGAGCCGGCTCGTGGAGCGGGCACGGCGTGGAACCTGCGGGGTGGATTCGAAGAAGGAGAGCCGGTCGCACGCCGGTTCCTCGCAGTACCAGCGGTACTTGGACCAGAGGACCTCTACCGGCCCGGCGACAGGAATATCGCGGAGCCGTTGAAGGCGGCGTTCCTTCCGCCGGGAAGCGATGACACCGCAGCTCGGGCAGCCAGGCAGTTCATCGGTTTCGACGATGACCTGCCGCCGCCCGGCGGTGAGGGAGGTGGAGATGACACGGTAGTCGGGCAGGTTGAAGAGGATGGTGGCAGCGTCAACTGCGACCCCGGTAGGCTCGTTCAAGGCTCGTGGTCCTGTTCCAGGTTGAATGCTAGACACACTCATCCCAGCAGGGCCGCGGGCCCCCTTGTCTTCAACGACACGAACTCAATTCCCCATCAACCGCGAAGAGATTCCCTAACGCTTGTCAACCGTTTTTTAGCTCTGGACGGCAGGCAGGCTGAGTGCACCGTCACCGATGCTTTGCGGGTGCGGTGGTGCTAGTCCGTCCGGGGAAAAGCCGGGGCGTCGGCCCAGGGCTGGTGGAGGGGGCCTTGTGGCTCGGCCTGAACGGTATCGCGGGTTGCCTATCGTGTCAGGCGGGCCCGTTTCGCTTCAACCGTGTGGGACCGGGATTGGCTGCGCTGCTTGGTGGTGACGGTATAGCGGGAGGCGATGAGCTCTTTCGCTGCCCGTTTGGTGACCGGCTGACCTTCGACGTCGCGCAGCTCATACATTTGCCCTGTGGTGAGGGTTTTCCAGGTCCTTTCAGCAAGTTTCCTGGCGACCGCGATGGTGGCCTGGGTGTGGCAGTGGCCGTGTTCAGTCATGAGCCGGTGATAGAACGCGGCCAGCTGGGGGTCCATGGTCCGGGCGACGCTGCCGGCCTGGTAGAAAGCAAGGCGCAGGGGAGCCGGTCCTTCCTTACTGATGGCCCTGCGGGTTTGGTTCATCGTCCCGGAGGACCAATTCGAAGGCGTGATGCCGACGTAGTTCGCCGCTTTCTTGGCGCTGTCGAACCCTGAACCGTCGCCGAAGTAGGCGCGGATGCAGGGACCGGTTGCCGGGCCTACGCCGGGCAGGGACAGGATCAACGGGTCATCGCCATAGAGCTGCTCCCACCGCTGACGCGCATGGGAAGTGAAGCGATCCACCCTTGCCCTGGATTCCTGCAGGTCAGTGAGGTGTTCGGTGACGTCGACGGCCAGCGCGTCCAGGTCCAGGTGCCCGTCCCAGAACTCCGCCCATCCCCGGGCTGCGGTCCTGATCGCCGCGGCACGGGCGGGTGTGTCGGCGACATCGCGGGTGTGGTGGGCGACTACGGCCGTCAGGGTCGCAGCGCGTGCCGACGCCAAGGAGCGGAGGTGGGGCCAGCGGCCCAGCACGGCGAGGGCTGTTGATTCGGATCCGGCGAACGCGGTCCATACATCGGGAAAGGCCCACCGTGCCAGCGACAACAGCCGCCGCCAGTACCGGTTGCCGTCAACCACGGCGCCGGCCCGGCGGACCACGGCCCGTGGCAGTGCCAGCTGTCCCGGACACGCCAGTACCAAGGGCGGCGGATCGAAGATCTCCCCCGCATGCGTGAGGACTTCGGAATCGATGACGTCAGATTTGTTCTTGCCCATGATGGCTCCGCGCAGCCGTGAGGAGTGGCGGGCCCCGATCATTTCCATCTGGCCGCCGGCCCGCTCAACCGCGAGAGCCAGCGCCAGCCAGGTCATCGAGGTTGGTTCCACGACCGCTGTCAGGGGCGCCGGAACTGCGGCCAGCCGCTGTGAGAGTCTCTCCAGCCCAGCCAGTGTCGGGTCAACCGTGAAACGGCTCAGATGTTCTGTTCCGTCGTCGAAAAACTCCCGCACCGCGATATGGTGCCGTGCCGTGATGGCAGCATCGATACCTGCCACTGCCCGCACGACTCCCGCGGGTTTATCCTGATTCTGCATGATGGTTCTCCTCCTCGCATCAAATACGTGCGATGGGACAACCCGTCGTTGCCGGTCCACCAGCCGAGTCACCAGGCCGGGCTTGCCCATCCTTGGGGAGAACCGTCATGCGCTAATCTGAGCGCCCCGCCAGCGACCTCCCGCACACGCCCGCAACTGCTGAGGAAGCGTCGGATACAGCTCCCGCGCTTGTAAGTGATCCGGTGCCCGCCCGGACGAAACCCGGTGCTGCGCACCGTTCTCTTCCGGCCACCAATTCCCTCAATCGGGTCTGCTTGGAAGACAGGCCGGGGGCGACGATCTCTTTCACGAGCCATGACGCCCAGCCGAAAACCGGAACCACCCCGGCCCCTCCCAAGGCCACCGTAAACGACGACCACCCAACCTCAACAGGGGGTACTTAAGAGATACAAGCCGAGAGAGCGTCCCCGGGTTTTCTCGGGGCTCTGGGGTGGTGGTGGGTTTAAATGCGGGAGGCCCCAACCGTTGTGGTTGGGGCCTCGACCTAATGGTTGTCCGGCGGTGACCTACTCTCCCACACCCTCCCGGGTGCAGTA
>NZ_JBHVZR010000017.1:0-107958 GCF_042879835.1 Pseudarthrobacter sp. NPDC058329 | reverse complement strand
GGCGGTTACGCTCGTGGCATGGACATCAACGCAATTGCCGCCCAAGCGGCAGCCAAAATCGACGCCGCCCGTGACCGGAAAGTAGACGCCGTCAGAACCGTTGCTGCCAGCGGCATCGAACTGCGCGAGGCAGCCGAACTGCTCGCCGCCGCTGAACAGAAATACGCCAAGGACTACGCCGCCGCGCTCCGCACGGACTGGACCGAAACAGACCTTCGGGGATTCGGCATCGACGCTCCGGCCCGTAAAGCCGGCGGCCGCCCGCGCGGGACCAGCAAGTCCCGCCGCGCAACGTCTGCCCAGGCAGAAACCGTAGGCGAAGAAAGCGTCTCGGCCGGGTAGCTTGCCCCTCGCCCACATGTGCACGGCAAAAGCCCAACCGCTCCGCTGCTTTTCCCGCACACACCCGGACGACGGGACCCACCGGACCACCTGCACACAACCACCACGCCACCACCCGCGCGCACGTCGCCATGGGAGAGCGGTGGCTGTGCACAGCCTCGGAATTCTTGTGTACCGAAAAGGAAAGAAGAACAAGTGACAATAGAAGTAGATGCCCCTCTTACGGTTTGGTACTGCGACATATTGGCGGCCACATTCTTCGCACGAAAGAGGCCGAAACCATGTACGGCCAACCGGGGAACGTTACAGCCGAGAAGACGGGGATCATCACCTGGGCATACCAGCAAAAGAACCAGGACCCTGCGACGGGAGAAGTTCCCGAACGATCGCTGGCGACGGAATATAGGGTCGTGCACAAAATTACCTGTGACGACAACAGTGGCTACTCCTGGGAGACCGATCAGCTCCTTGGCACCAAGGGACTCCAGCAGTGGTCAGAACTCCTATGGGACGGGAAAGACACCGATCCCTTCTGCTTTGCTCCCGGAACAACACTAAATCCAACACTGGATTTGCTGTTCCGCTTTCAAGTCCCCTATTACGAACAAGCGCGCCGCTACCTGGACACTCAGACCGCCCGCGAACTGCTGGACGGTCGGCTTATCCTCTCTGACGAGGGATACCAAAGGGTTATTATCGATGGCAGCCGCGAACTTGAAGAAGGATACTAACCCGCTGCAGCCACCATGATCGTTTTAGACGACGGAAGCCCGCACCATCGGTGCGGGCTTCCGTCGTTGGTCCCAGATGTCTACCCCATTCGAGCTTGTGCATATTCACCGGCAAACCGCCAGAACCTTTACCGCGGCGGTGCCTCGGCGAATGTGCACAAGCGGTCAAGTGGGTCCGGTCGTCCAGGTGTGCGCGGGAAAAGCAGCGCAGCGATTGGGCTTTTGCCGTGCACAGGTGGGCGAGGGGCAGGAGACGAAATTCGACTAGCTGACCAACTGGTGCGCACGCTGGTGCGAGACGCCCAGGACCGCTCCAACATCCCTCACAGTCAGTCCGCTTGCGGCCAGCTCGCGGGCGGCAAGCCGGGATTCTTCCGCGGCTGAATGCTGTGCCCGGGCAGCTTCCTCAAACAACTTCCGTGCAGCTAGCAGGTGTTCCCTAATATCCTCAGCGATTACCGGGACCACCTCAACGTCGAACGACTCTTCCGGTTCGCCGGTAATAAGCGCTGCCGCGTCCTTGACCATGGCTGGCACCTGGCTCAGGCTTTTGGCCTGGGTCAGGAGGCCCTCAATTTCAGGAACCTCAACAACCCACCAACCGGTGCCCCGCTCGGCACGTGCCGTCAACTTCCGCATCCTCATTCTCCGATCTGCTTCATGATCTTCTTGGCCAGAAGATCATCAATCTCACTATGCCGCGGTACCGTGGTGTACGCCTCTCCGACCCACACCCGAGTGTGATTGGCGCCCTCAGTTTCGATAAACTCCACGCCACGGTCTTTGGCCACCTTCCGCAGCTGCTTCAACAGTTCTTTTCGCTTCACCATTATTTTAGTCTATCCCGCTCTAGACAAGCAAGTCAAGTGCACACTAGACATTACGGTGGTATTGCTGGAAGACTCTGTGGAAATCGGAAGAGCGTGAAATATTATGCCCACGTTCCCACGACATGCGACGGCTGGGTCGAGGTGCTTTGTGGATGCTCGACCGTTCTGTCGGGTTGGCAGGATCGGGCCAGTACTGGGCTGCAGGGCGTTAGCCCAAGGCCTTCTTCAGGCCGGCTTCGTATGCCTTCAATATCGGCTTAGGTATGTCGAAGACGATGGGCATTTGGAGCACGATAGTGTCCTCGTTTTCACCGGATTTCAGTCTGTTCATGACCGCTTCCAGATCCTTTACGAAGTCGTCAATGAAGCGTCGCGTTTCTGTAATCGGCTGCGATACGAAGTTGGCGGTAAGGTCGGCCATGTGCTGGGCTCGTGTAGGAAGCCGCAACGATCTTGACTGAGTTGCCCAGTCGATGAGTTCCTCGTACATGTCAATGATTCGGTCGGCGAGATGTTTGATGAAGTCTGGATCTCCGGGCTTCCCGGGGTCGCCGAAGGCCTTTCGTTGCGCGTCCTGGGTCATCAGCCGGTCAAGGTTTCCGACGGTAGCCTGCATTCTCGCCATGGACTCTTTCAGGACGTCAGCGACCTCCGATTTCGTGACAGTAGTTCCTTGGGCTGTGATCAGACCAAGATGGTAGTCACGCCATTTGGGTTCGATCCTTCTCTTACCTTCATGTAGGTAGGCGGCAAAGAGCAGGTACTCCCACATGGGGGGTTCAGTGGCCAGAAGGTTTCTGGTTTCGCTGGGGGTCTTGGGGACTTTGGTAACGGGGTAGTTCGCGATTTCTTCAGCCTCTGTCATTCGTTGTCTTCCTTTGCCTTTTCAAATTCGGGTGAAAGGGCCATGGCACTGACTCCGGCAGCTGCTGCACGGATCCTCATTCCCCTGTCCCTGCTGACCAGTGTCAGCTTATTTCCACTCATGGAGGCGAAGTAGCCGGCCTGGCGCACGATCTCGTCATCGTTGCCTGGAAACCTGGCATACCCAAAAGGTTCGTCAACGAGCTGCACGGATACAGTGGCTCCCTTCCGTTGCATGCGGGCGAAGGCATCGTGCTGGTCAAGCAGCATGTCGATTTTCCGTAGAACTCTTCCCGCGGTTCTTCCTGGCAGGTTGCCGCGGTCCTTGAGGGAGTCCAGTTCATCGATGATGACGAGTGGAAAGATCAGGCATACGTCAGATTCTGCGAAGTGCGTGCTCCAAGGCAGCTGGTCGAACATCATTCCATGGATGAAGACGTTCGTGTCGCATAAGACCAGACGCTGGCCTTCTTTGGCCGCCAGCAGGCGCTGATAGCGTTCCAGCTGCTGAGCGAGGTCGAAAATATGGCGATATTGTCCCTGCACCTCGCCTCGTATTAGTCCGTGAGGTGAGTCCGACTGGTCGTCGATGGCCCTGACCTGCCAGTACCGGTCTGTGTACAGCTCGCTGGCGACAGCGCTGCGGGCGTACACGTGGCGTAAGTCGGCTTCTGCGTTTTCAACCCATCGCAGGTATCGGGTTGCGGCCAGAATGGGGTCACCCTCAAGAGAATTTTCTACTTCGGATAGGACGCGGAGTAGGTTTCTGAGAATTCCCAGGGCGTGGTCCGCTGATTGCTGTTTCCGCAGGTATTCCCAAGTCACAAGCAAGTATCTCGCGAGTTTGGGCCCCGCACAGCGCCAGATACTTCATGTTGCGAAGTGGCTGGAGAGGTTTATGCTGGGGCGGTGGCAGCCCAGCTGTAACTGAGCCGCCACCGGTTTGGGCTAGTTGGACCAGTTATGTAGCAGATGCAGGATCCGTGCAAGGGTCGCGATGACGTTGAGGTGCAGTTGTATGGACTGCACCAGTCTCGTGGCCCTTGTCGCTTTCCACGGGTTGCGTGCTGCGTGTTTGCTCACTGGTTTCCTCCTCTCTTGCAAATAATCCGATCGTGCACGTCGCTTGCGGACTCAGGCTGATTCCACCTCGCCGTCCGGCTGCTGAGTTACCGTCGGCGCCTTGGTAATGCGTTCGGTTCGTTCGGACTGTGATTGTTTTCTTTGCTGCTCCCTGGCGCCGTTGCTGTACTCACCCCTGAGGCTGTACCAGGTTCTTAGGGTTCTGCCTGTCGCGGAGAGAGGTGCTTTCCTCCATTCGGGGCGTTCATCCAACAGGTCAAGGTCTCTAAGATTCTTGAGACCGTTCTTGACCGTCCCGGCGGAGATTCCGTACCAGTCCGGCCCCTGGTCGTGGGGAATGTACATCTCAGCTTTCTGGCTGGTTTCTTTGGCAATGATGAGAAGCATCGCCAGGCCGGGGAAGGTGAGCTTTGCGAACAGGCCGGTGTTCCAAAATGCGTCGGGAAGCGTGAAGTATGTGTTGTAGCGGTCGGTCAGTCCCTCCGGGATTGTGTATTCCTCAACACCGTCCTCGCGTCTTGGGACGAGGTGTGTTCGCCCCCTTACCCGTCTCCTGGTCTTTATCAGTTCCAACGTTTCAAGATCACCCAAGGCTCTGGAGAGGGTGGACGGGGACCACGTGAGGGCTTTCTTTACGTCCGCAGGGGCTGTCAGCGCCCGAATCCATGCGTTGGCGGGAAGAGGTACTTTTCTTCTGCTGAGCCAGGACCAACCGGTGAGGATCAGCAGGTAGAGCAGCAGCGCCCGATGCTTGCGCTGGCTCATCATCGTGCCAACAGTGCTGGTTCTGCTGTCCCGGTCATCGGGCAGCTGAACGAGGACGTGGCGCAGCTTCAGGTAGCCGCGGCCCGCGAGCCTGGTAAAAAGCTCCCTCGTCTCCTCAGGGGTCGCGGTTGGGAGTGAGCTTGGGGGATTTGCCGCGAGATGCGCGATCCGCGCTTCGAATGTTGATTCCATGGCCTCATGGAATCACAATCCGGGGCAAACGAGATTCGCGATTGTTCATTTGTTTTTGCGGTTTCATAGCTACCACTGAGATACCGTAAATATTTGATGCCGCCGGTGTGATATCACACTGCGACACATTGAAATGCAAACTGAAACGCGGATTGTCACCTGGAGGGCTATCTTTCCGCGACAGCCGCCCCCTCTTTCGCGTTTTCAGAAAAAACGATATCCAACTGGGAATACGCTGAAATCAGTGGTGGCGGTTCGCCCCGGAACCAATCACAGCCCAACCCAGTCGCGTTAGGCCGCGAACCACGGCGCTGAAATCATGACCACGGAAGGCAGTTGCTGTCTGTAACCCAGTCCAATCACCAACACCAAAACGTTCGGCAAGGGATGCTTATAGGCGTAAGCAGCCGGAGGTTTACGCGCCAGAGGAGGCTCCCCAACCTCTGGTGATTATGCGTCCCGCGCCTGTGGGCCCCTGGCCTGCACAGAGAGTGTCTACGGCTCGTCAGTCTGGATGCTGGCGCGGACGCGTCCCAGGGTGGACTCCAGCCCTCGCGGGCAGGCTCCACAGCCTTGTAGGAGCAGAGCTTCTCGGGCGGGATAGTCCACCCTCCGCGGTCACCGATTTCACTCCGTGCAGGATGCCCGTCTGGGACTGCGCCTCGAAGGCAGACAAATTCATGGAGGAGCGTCCAAAGTCCTCCTAAACAACGTGAGGTCAAACAAGCGGAAGCCTTTCCTCCAGCTGACCAGGCCGCTCGGACAACTCCCTGAGCTTGTTCACGGTGTGATGCCAGCACGGTCTTGGGGTTTCCGCATTCCGCGGACTCCTATCGTCGTTACGTTGTCCTAGGCTCTACTTATGAACAACATTCCTGCTCCCAGAGCTTCGGTAGTCGCTCAGCTCATCGCGGAATCTGAGGAACTCGAAGAGCGAATGGCTTCCCTTCAAGAAGGCGAAGAGCCCCGGCCCAAGGATGTTGGTTCTGTTCGGGCCGACTATCGCGCCTGGCATAGCCGGGCAAGTCGTGTCCTGCCACCGGACATTAGAAAAAAGTTTGACGAGCAGCGGAACGGGAGCCTGGTCAAGCCCGGGATCGATCGTTTCCTTAGCGAGCCTCGGACAGAATCTGTACTGAAGGCCCCCGATGGGTCGTTTCCTTTGGGTCAGCGCTGGCAATACTCGTTCAACAATGTGCGCAGCCGGTTGGAAAAGCAACGGAGCCTCCTGGCTGACGCTGAACCAGAAGAATCACCAGCTGCACTCGTAGCCGCCGATCTTGCAAACGTTCTAAGACGGCTCCCCGACTTCATTCACGTTTTGCAGCAGCGCCGGCCAGACTGGCCGATCGGAGAGGCGTTTAAAGATGAGCGGGAGCTACAGGTCCTTGTAGAAGCGCTGCTGCGGACTCTCTTCGACGATGTGAGACCCGAGGACTACACCCCTTCCAGAGGAGGGGCGAACTCAAGAGTCGACTTCGTTCTGCCCGAGGTGGGGGTAATCGTCGAGACCAAGATGACCCGAGAGAGCATGAGCGCAAAAAAGCTAGGTGAAGAGCTTCTGGTTGATGCGGGGCGCTACCCAGCCCACCCCAACTGTGAGGCGATCGTCGCTTACGTCTACGATCCAGATAAGCGTCTGCAGAACCCCCGGGGTATCGAACGGGACCTGACCCAAACGACCGGAACGGGCATCTCATTTTTCTGTGTCATCTCCTGACCATGCCGCGTAAAGGATCCTGCTCAGGATCTAAATGTCATGGCCCGTCCCTACGCTGTCTGCATGCATTCCTTCACCCGCCGCGGACTGCGGTCACGCTGCTTCCCGGAAGTAACCCGCCAAGAAATTGCCACCTTCGTCGCCTTGGACGAGGAAAAACAATTCGAGGACCTGCGCAGCCTTCGTACCGCGCAGCAACTCTAGCCTCGGGGTTGGGCGGAGGGGGGAATGCCTTCGGTATTGAGGATGGACTCCGCGAGGTCGAAATCGATGTCATCTCCGGGATGCCGGTTACCGGTCCATGGCCTCGGGCACCTCTGCTCCTGGACACAGGGCGCGTGGCGGTCCTGACACTGCTGGCGGACACGGACGAACACTTCACCACCGCAGTCATCACCACTCTCACGGCCTTCTGCGAGGTAGCGGCCAGCAGCTACCTTCTGGCCGAACAGCACCGGACGCTCCAGGCCGAAGCCGGTCAGCTGCGCCAAGAACTGCAGTCAAGCACGTCCATCAACGTCGCCTGCGGGATCATCATGGGCCAGACCCGCTGCTCCTACCAGGACGCTGCCCGAATCCTCACCGAGGCCTCCAGCCAGCTCAACGTCCCAGCAGGGGAAGCCGCCGAGACCATCCTGAAGGACCTCCCAGGGGGCGCTCCTGTCCCGCATTTCAAAACGTGACAGCCCCGCACTGCCAGGAAAAGCAGCCATGACTGATCCCGGGAGCCACCTCCCGCCCCTCCTGGAGCCGTCCATGCTGGAAAAACTGCGCAACCAACTGAACGGCGATGAAGGAATCTGGGCAGCCTTCATCACAGTTTCATCGGGCAGCTGCCCCGCAGGCTGGAAGCAGTGCGCCTGACCCTGACCACCGGGGACCTCACCGGAGCCTTGGCCGCCGTCCAAAGCCTGCGGACCTCCAGCCACATGGTGGGCGCTGAACAACTCGCCGATAGGTCCGGCACGCTGGAACGGAGCCTGCGTGCGCTTAGCGACAACCCGCACCGGCGACGTTGCCCGCGCTGGCGGCCAGCCACCTCCGTGCATTGAGGCTTTGCGCCGAGCAAACCCGCCATATCCTGCACCATCACCTTGCCCGGCACCCTGGCCCAACCTGACATCCTGGCCAACCGCAGGACCGAACGTCCTTGCAAAAGAATTAGTAAGTGTGCTTACTATGGGTTTAGGGACATCCCGAAATGGTCTCGACCCAATAGATCCAAGGAGGCAGTATGTTCGCCAAGGAAAACATTGATCGTCTGCTTAGCGCCGGTGGAAACGTCCTGAGCGTTGATGGGGACAAGATTGGCTCGATCGGTCAGGTCTACGCCGATGACGAGACGGGTCAGCCCAGCTTCGTTACCGTCAAAACGGGATTGTTCGGCACCTCGGAGTCGTTCGTCCCGCTTCAGGATGCCCGCACTGAGGGCAATGACATCGTGGTCCCCTACAGCAGGGACCAGGTCAAGGACGCGCCCAGGGTCGCCGAAGACGGCCACCTTGAACCGACCGAAGAGGACCGGCTGTACGCCCACTACAACCTCGGCGGCGGCACCTCGTACACCGACACCACCTCCAGGACCGGCACAGTCGACGCCGGCGAAGGCCGCGACACGGTCGGGCAGGACACCTCCGGCCCCACGACCGATGATGCGATGACCCGCTCCGAAGAGCAGCTCCGCGTCGGCACCGAGAAGCAGGCCGCCGGCCGCGCCCGACTTCGCAAGTACGTCACCACCGAGAACGTCACCCAGACGGTGCCCGTGCAGCGTGAAGAAGTCCGGATCGAACGCGAACCCATCACCGACGCAAACCGTGACGCCGCGATGGACGGCCCCGCGATCAGCGAGGAAGAACACGAAGTCACCGTCCACGAAGAACGCCCCGTGGTGGAAAAGGAAACCGTCCCGGTCGAAAGGGTCCGCCTGGACAAGGACACCGTGACCGAAAACGTCACCGTCAACGAAGAAGTCCGCAAGGAAAACATCGAAACAGACACTGACGGCACCCGCCGCTAAGCGGGATTCTGCGAAGTGCCCGGGCCACCGCCCGGGCCCTTCGCACGTCTTCCCCCGCCCCCTTTCGTTCACCACGAACTCGTATGTGCCTGGCCAGGGCAGCTGCTGTTGAAAGTCCTAAGGAGCAGAAGCGATGATAGGTCTGCCCGTGAAGCAGATGCGGCGCAAGAGCCTGTCCATGAACTTCTGTAGCAGGGCGGAAGCGCTCGTGATCCAGGTGGTCCGCCGCTGGCTGCGCTAACGCACGACGCTGGCGGCGGACTCCGCCGCCTGCAACGACCCGGGCAATCACTCTCTTGCCCACGACCTGTCACTTGTAAGGTGGCTGGCAACCGAGAAGGCCGGGGGGCTCGAATGGATAAAAGGCCCATTTTTCTTGTCGTAGAAGATGACGACGACATCAGGTCACTGATCAGGATCGTGCTGACCCGCGCGGGTTTCGAGGTGCGGCGGTCCGCACAGGGGCGGAAGGCATCGCCGCGGCCGCCGATCCCGCCGTTTCCCTGATTACTTTGGATATGGGCCTGCCCGACATGGACGGGCATGTGGTTGCCCGCGCGATTCGTGCGCTAAGCAAGGCCCCGTTACTGTTTCTGACGGCCAGGGCCGAAAATGACGAAGTTCTTGCAGGGATGGCCTCGGGCGCGGCTGCTTACCTCACGAAACCCTTCCGCCCCAAAGAGCTAGCCGAAGCAGCCAGTAGGCTCTGCCCCGCTCTTATGGAACGCACCGTAACCAAGGCGCAGCACACGACATAGAGGGCACGTGCCTGCCAGCTCCTGCAAACCTTGCGGGAGCTGACTTGTCGCAACTCAGTTCGCCCTGCGGCGGCTTTCTTCAACGCATATCTCGAACCAGAAGATTGCATCCGGTTCCGGCACGCGAGTATCAAGGTTTCGATAAAGAGCATCCAGGAATCGGGCTAGTTCTACATCCGACAAGCCGGCAATGACCACGTCCGGGCCCCTGGAATCGCCCAGGATCCTCAAGAGTTGCGGGTCCGTCATCTGGGCGAAGATGTCAGCCGGCAGTCGGCTGCTCGTCCTTGGCCGCAGCCTCGATCCAGTCCAAAACCGCGGAAAGCTGTGGACTGTCCGCTGATGCCCACCACGCAGAATCAGCCGTACCGCCCGTAACCGCGAGGATGTAGCCCCAACAGGCTGCGGCAGCGGCTCACCGTTGTGCTCGACGAGCCATGTGCGGGTTCCCGAATGGAACAGTGGCCACCACTTGGAGATACTCACTACTGCAGTGTCGCACCGACGAAGTCGTGTGCATAGAGCTTCCGTAAGACGGGAGCTGACTCCCCCCACTCGGTCTTCAGACCGCAGCCAGCTCCCGGGCAGATGTTCCCCATCAAAGAATGTTCGAACACGCGCCAAGCAAATCCTCCGGCAGGCACGAAGCCCCGTCAATGCAGTTACCCGCGGCCGTGGCATACCTACCCTGGTCTGACCTGCAGTTATATGCCAAGCCTATTAGGATCGTGGAAGAACGAACCTGGGGGAAAAGTCTGTGGAACCAATCGTGGTCAATGGCGGCAAAGGCACCGTGTCACTGGAAGACCAGGGCATTATTCATCTTCTGTGGAAACCCAACGTCAGAATCGAAGCCGCTGACGCCAGGGCCGCGATGGCAGCCGTGAACGCCGTCGCCCAGGAAGCGGAATACTCAATGCTGGTCGACATGACCACCACCGCATCCCTGAGCCGCCAAGACCGATCCGTTTTTATCATCAAGTGCGCCGCCTCGCGCATCGCGTTGCTGGGCACCAGCCCAGTAGATCGGATACTCGCCAACTGGTCCCTTGGCGTACAAAACCTTCCCTGCCCAACGCGCTTCTTCACATCCAGGAGCGAAGCCATGAAATGGCTGCTCGTTTAGACCTTGGTGGGCTAGCGCGGCGCATGGTTTGGCGACGCAGCTCAGTCACGGCCTTTGATCAGTTTCATCATGGGGTGGGAAATGATGTGCCGGATCCCCGGTAGCTTGGTCATTTTCTGCGTCTGGAAGCGTTCGTACTCGTTGCCGTCGGCTACATCGACCATGACGATGTAGTCCGGCACTCCGTAGACGCGGCGGACTTCGGTTACCTCGGGAAGGGCAGCGACTGCTGTCTCAAAGTCCTCGACCGTTTGACGGTCGGTCATGGTGATCTCTACCGACATGATGACGCGGAAACCCCGGCCCGCAGCTTCGGGGTCGATGACCGCCCGGTAACCGGCAATGACTCCTTCGGCTTCAAGCCGCTGCACCCGCCGCAGGCAGGGAGCAGGTGTCAGCCCCACTCTTCGAGCCAATTCAAGATTGGTAAGACGGCCATCCTGAGAGAGCTGCAACAAAATTTCCTGATCCAGGGCGTCAAGCTTCCTTTGATTGCTCACCTCCCCACTGTAGGGCACTAATTGGCAACCACAGTTCAAGCCAATCTCCCTACGATTGCTGTATGGAATCCCAACCCGCCCAACTCCCGGTCAGCGCCCATCCCCTGGCTAAACCCGGGGACATCACAGCAGCAGTCCGCCTCTGCCTTCCCCCAATGCTGGGTCTGCTGCCCATGGGTCTTGCCTTCGGCGTCGCCGTCGCACAATCGCCCTTGGCATGGTGGTGGGCCCCAGTGTTTTCCACGGTCATTTTCGCAGGATCCCTGGAGTTCATCCTCCTGGGCCTGGTCGTCGCCGTCGCGCCGCTGGCAACCATCGCGCTCACGGCTTTCCTCGTGAACTTCCGGCACGTCTTCTACGCCCTTTCGTTCCCCATGCACAGGGTGCACGGTATCGGCGCCAAGATCTACAGCACCTTTACCCTGACAGACTCCGCCTGGGCCCTGACGACATCCCCCGAAGCGCAGACTTGGAGCCGCCGGCGAATCCTGACAATCCAAGCGTGCTTCCAAGTCGCCTGGGCAGGAAGCGTCACCATCGGAGCATTGGCCGGATCCTTCATCCCCGAGAGCGTTGTCGGCCTGAACTTCGCGCTCACCGCGTTCTTCCTTGTCCTCTGCATCGACATGTGCCGGAACCGAAAGAACGTGCCCGTACCGCTCGTGGCACTGGGGTGCGCGGTGGTTGGCAACCTGTTCTTCAGCGACGGCATGCTCGTAGCGGCGATGATCCTCTTCGTGACGTTCCTGCTGACCCGCTATGCGGCCCTGAAGCTGGTGACCCGGCGTGCCTGAAACCCCATACATCCTCGCGGCCATCCTTCTCAGCGCCGCCATCACCTGGACCCTGCGCGCTGCCCCTTTCGCCTTCGTAGCCCAGATGCGGCGCAGCGCCGTCCTGCCCTACCTGAACGAAAACATGCCGCCGGGCATCATGGTCATCCTCGTGTTCTACACCGTTCGAAACACTCCGCTATCGATCACGCCCCTAACCGTCGCTGTGGCCGCCGGACTGATCACCACTGCCGGACTGCACCTATGGCAACGCAACGCCACAATGAGCGTTCTTGGTGGAACAGCGGCACACGTGGTCCTGGCGTCTACCCTTCCAGCCTGGTCCTGACAGCCGTCCTCACCTGAGGTGTCCCATTTCCTTAGAACCGGGACTATTCAGTCAGGACAGGGAACCTGTGCTGACCCATGAGTTTGGCGAGCGGATCTGTGCTGGGCGTCGCCCCACCCCGCGATGGGGCCGCCCCCTGGGCCAGCGGTACGCTTCGATGAGGATCCGTTGACGCAAAGAGGGGCTGGTCGGTTCCACCCAGGTCGCCCGAGTGACGTCCCTGTACGCAACCCTGCTGCTCGGCAGCTGCGCAAACGTGGTCCTTGCGCTGGCCGTTGCCGCCGGGTTCATCGGTGCCGGCCTCCCGGTACAGGGATCACTCCTGACGGGGGCAGCTGTTAGCGCCGTGGGCCTGTTCTTCATGGCTGCCGCCGCGCTGGTAGCGCAGATCATGCCTTCTGCCCGGAGCGCCAACGGGACAGCAGCGGCGCTGGTGGGCGGCGCCTACCTGATCCGCGGTGCCGGCGACGCCCTTGGCACCGCCGACGCGTCGCTGCTGCACGTCACTGCGGCCTGGCCCTCCCTATCCACAC
Source organism: Pseudarthrobacter sp. NPDC058329 (assembly GCF_042879835.1). Classification (NCBI taxonomy): domain Bacteria; kingdom Bacillati; phylum Actinomycetota; class Actinomycetes; order Micrococcales; family Micrococcaceae; genus Pseudarthrobacter; species Pseudarthrobacter sp. NPDC058329. The sequence continues at coordinate 95,372 of NZ_JBHVZR010000017.1, read as the reverse complement.
CCATCGGCTGGGGCCAGCGCATCCGGCCCTTCACCGAGACGGACACGCTGCCGTTGCTGGTGATCGGAGCCGTTGCCATAGTGCTGGCAGGGGTTGCCGTGGCGCTCCGCAACAGCAGGGACCTGGGCACCAGCTACATCGCTGCGGATGATTCGGGTGCAGAACGGGCGGGCGCCGGCCTGGCGTCGATGCTGGGCCTGGCATGGCGGCTGCAGCGTGGAAGCCTGGCCAGCTGGTGCTTCACCACCGCTGCGCTGGGGGCCGTAGCCGGCGGACTGGGCCCGGTGGTCCGCGACGCACTGGAAGGAAACCCGTCCGTAATCGAACTGATGAGCCGCATCATTCCCGGCGACGCGGGCCTGGTTGATCTGTTCACCACTGCCATGCTGGGCATCGCTGGAGTCCTGGCCGCTGCCGCCGGGATCGAAGCGGTGCTACGGCTTCGGGCGGAAGAGGCCGAAGGCAGGGCCGAACTGCTCCTGTCCGTCCCGGCGTCACGATTCCGCTGGCTGGGCAGCACCCTCGGCGTCGCAGCACTCACGACAACAGCCGTTGCCGTTGCCTCCGGAGCCACAGCCGCGGTCGTGCTAGCCCTGGGGCAAGCAGGGGGCAGCAGCCCCCTGCACCGTCTTTGCCGCCGCCCTGGCACACATCCCGGCAGCACTCGTCTTCCCTGCCCTGACAGTACTGGTGTTCGCTCTCGCACCCCGCTGGAGCAGCGCCGCCGGCTGGGGCGCCTTGGCCGCCGCGCTGGTCCTTGGACAGTTCGGAGAACTGCTGGGCCTGCCTGCGTGGCTTCAAAACCTAAGCCCATTCCGGCACTCTTCGGCCATGCCAATTCAAGCCTTCCATCTGGAGGGCGCCCTGCTGATGACAGCCATCGCCATCGCCATGGCATCTGCAGCCAGCCGCCTGATCCAGAAACGGGACCTGACAGTTTGAACACCTGAACTATCCGCAACAGGGGGCGCTGTTATCAGCAAAGGATTCATAGGCTGCGGAGGTCACGGACGGCGGCCGGGATCAGAACTGTTAAGTCCATGGCCTGCCGTCTCAAATCCCTTGGGATGCGAGGCGTCTCAGCAACATGGACGCGCCGCGCATGTATGGAGGCAGATTCCGAGCCGCGGAAGTTCTTGCAACTATGTCTCACAACTCGGCGGTTCAATCTGGATAGGCATCATTAGTTGCGAGACAAGGGACACCGATCCCGTGTTCGCCCCTGGGGGTCATATTCTGGACGTTGGCGCCGCTGAACCTGCTCGTGGCGGCTCCGGGCGGGTGGCCCGTCAGTACCCGAAACCAAACCGGCTTCCACGCAGCATGGGATCCGCAGTGGGAGCGCCAAGGCTTTCGTCCTGCTGGTCCGGCTAACGGGTCCACACAGTGGGAACCTTGGCCATCACCAGGGGTTCCATTCTCGCGGCGCGATCGGACTTGGTTTCCCCTATCCGGGGATGAGTACCGCTGATGATAGTCACTCCCCTGCTTCGCGCAGCTTTGAGCCAAAGGGCTGTCTCCGGGTCCTCCGGATTGAATTGCCGCGACCACACCAGGCTGTTGTCGACTAGCAATGAAACGAATCCCTCGGTAGAAGCCCGGCACTGAATGCTGCCGTCAGCTGGCTGGGCTTTGAGAACAATGTCTTCAACATCAGCATTTCGTGCGGGCCTAAACCCACGTTCCAGCAGATCCTTGGTCGGCAAAGGGCACTGGTCAACGTTGGTTTGCCTGTCGGTAGGGGCGGCGGTAAATGCCAGAACCGCGTAATGCAGGATCCCGAAAGAGCCTTCAATCCCGACCGTCAGTCGGACTTCCCGCATTCCCATATTGTGCACCACCGTGTTCACGATCGGTGGCCCCTACCGCCTCGATGAAAAGGACATCGTCGTCCTTGCAACACAATAGGGAGCTACAGGGCTTAGATGAAAGGCAATTTGTCCATCGATGCGATAAATTGCGTTTATCTTGAGGGAAGCCGCCCCTAAATACTGTGCAGCTTTTGGTTTCCTCAATCAGACAAGCCCCCTACCGGGGACGAAGCAAGGCCAAGTAGGGCTGTAGGTGCCTTGGCCGCGCCGTAGGACGAACACGTTTTTCTCCAACACCCGCTGCGAAGCAATGTTGTGCACCAGGGTCGCTGCGTCGAGGCAGTGTAGTCCGAGGCCGTGTTTGGCGAGCTGGCCTGTTTCCTTATCGCCTGAGTGTTCTTAATCCTGCTCGTGCAGAACTTGCGAGGTTGGGGCGAGCCCTTCTGATATCACATCATCGGCTTTTCGATTCACTAACTGCCGTGTTCATTCCTGAACTATTTCAACGGACACCAGGTGGGAGTCGATAAGGCACTTGGCTCAGTTCATCGGGCCAGTCGCACTCCTGCTACCTGGCGGCTTCACAGTATTCGTTATAGCCCAAGCGTCGAAGTGATAGCCTTTATTCATGGCAAAAAAGACAGTAGTAATTCTTTCTGATGACCTCGATGGTTCGGAAGCGAGCGAAAGTATCCACTTCGCCCTTGATGGCACCGAATACGAAATTGATTTGAATAAAGACAACGCCGATGAATTGCGCCGGGTTCTGGAGCGCTTCACCGCTGTAGCGCGCAAGACTTCCGGAGGACGCGGCCGACCCTCCGGCCGTAAGTCTTCCTCATCCCCCGGCGGCCCGGACGCTAAGGCTGTTCGGCAGTGGGCTGCGGATAACGGGATTCAGGTAAACACCCGCGGTCGTATCCAAGCGGACATCGTAGAAAAGTACGAAGCGGCACACTGATAAGGCCACGAAACGAATCAGGGCTGGAATCTGTAACGGATTCTTGCCCTGATTTAGTTAGTCGTTTCCCGAATGCCCCGGTGCCACGCTCAGAAGCATGGTCAAAGACTTTATTGGCTCTGGCCCGGGAGATTCCGAAATCCTCCCACGCGTGAAACATCTGGGCGGAGGCCGTTCCGGGCGGCCGAAGCCCTGCCGACTCAAATAGGCGGGTAGCCAGGAACTGGGGACAAGGCAAGAACTTCCCGTGCCCGTTTAAGCGCCGGCAGGCAAAGCCTGGCGATGCGTTCACGGCCCGCTGCCCGGTACAGGTCATAAGCCCATTCCAGTTCAGCTGCCGCGTCCCGGTAGAGGGCTTCGTCAAAGAAGCGCACACCGATCTCGTAACGGACCAGAGCTTCCTGGGCCGGTGACGAAGCAAGGCGCAGGGCCTCTTCCTGCAGCAAGGCAGTCTCACGCCACCGGTGCGAACGCCGGCAGGCATAGGCCAAGACCAGCAAGGGCCGGAACCGGTCCGCCGAACCAGCCAGCAGCACGCGGCCTTCATCAATCGCCTGCCTGTCACGGCCCAGCAGGGACAACGCCCAGACCCGCTCCAGGCTCGGATACTCCCCCAGCCTGGCGCTCATAGCCCGCCGGTCCACGACCACATCCCACAGCGTCACCGGATCCGTGCGCCAGATTTCTGCTTGAGGAACCGCCAACCTGCCGCCACCAGCGAAGGCACGGGTCGTCATCAACTGCCAACTCAGCGCGATCATGACCCGTCCCTGGTTTCCAGCGCCGCCAGTACCTGCCGTGCTGCATCCAGATGATGCACGGCCACGCCCACGGCATGACGTGCCGTGCCGTGGACCTGTTCAGCATCCCGCGCCAGGGTGAGGAGGTCGTCCTCGATCAGATACCCCAGCCTGTCCTGTACGTCCAAAAGCAGGCGGTAAAGCTCATCAGCGGTAGCAGTATCGATGTTCACTGGTCATCTCCTATTTTCAGGTAGCGGTACTCGATGGTGTTTGGGGCACCGAACAGTTTCCGGATCTCGGTGAGCTGCCCCATCGTTCCTCAGGCCGAGCGCCGCTGGAGCTCGCGGTACACCGTGGTCCGGGATACCCCGAACAGCTCCGCCAATTCGGCCTGCGTGTGCTGCCCGGCGTCGTGATGCGTCAGAAGGTGCTTCCGCTGCGTCTTGGATAACTTCGGCTGCTTGCCTTTCAGTCGCCCCTTCGCTTTGGCGACCGCCATTCCCTCACGGGTGCGCATCCGGATCAGGTCCGCCTCAAACTCGGCCACCATCCCCAGGACGTTGAACAGCAGCCGGCCTACGGGATCAGTTGGATCGTGGGTGCTGCCGCCGAGACTGAGCACTACCCCTTTGGCGGTCAGTTCATCGGCTATGTCCTTGGCGTCGGAAAGGGAACGTGCCAAACGGTCGAGTTTGGTGACCACGAGCGTATCGCCGCCCCGGCACGCTGCCATCGCTTCACGGAGACCAGGGCGCACCCGATTCGCTCCCGTCAGCCCATGGTCGACGAAGATCTGCTTCTCTGCAACACCCAGGGCAAGGAGAGCGTTTCGTTGGGCGGTCAGGTCCTGATCGCTCGTTGAGACGCGGGCATAGCCGATCTTCATTCCAGTCATAAGGAACATGGTTGCAGTAATCCCCCCGTCACCGTGCATATCATCGTGCGGGTCTTACGTACGTGGCCTTGACCATCAACTGCGCGGGACCTGTCAGTTTCCAAAGTGGGCTGCACGGAATGTCAGAAGTCGTCTGCACAGCTGAGGTCCATACTGCGCGCGGGAGGCGGCCAGGCTGCAAACAGACTCTTCTGACCTGTTGGCCAGTACCTCCGGCCTGCCCGATTACTTTTCACCCCTGATTGAGTCCAGGAGCCTGGACGAGCTCCAAACGCGCCCGTTGACGTTTGAGGAATGGCTTCGAATCGCTGCGGGGGTGGATCTGCCGCCAGGGCCGGTGTCCTATTTTGTGTGGTCTGCAACGGACTGGGAAGTGCTGGGCTGGTTGCTGGAACGCAAACACAACCGGGGACTCGATGAGGTTCTGGGCAAGGACGTGTTTGAGCCGGCCGGAATGGGCAACACCCATGTGGCGGCGGTAGGGCAGCCGCCCGAGCCCATGCTGCATGGCTACGTGCTGGAGGACGGGAACAGGCGTGACTTCACACGCATTGACGCGGTTGCCGGATCGGCTGATTCCGGAGTCATTTCAACGGTTGAAGACCTCAGCAAATTCCTTGCGGCGCTCACCACGGGGCGGCTGATCCGCGAGGAAACATGGAAGAGCATGATCGAGGCCGAGCCGTTTCCCTTGGGCGGCATCAACCCAAGTGACGACGTCTGCCCGGGCATACGCCACGTCTTCGTGTCCGGGGGCGGAGGGCCGTACAGTATCCAATCCGTGTCTTCTTTGGACGGACAGCGGCAGGTGACGGTGGCTGCGGTGCTTCCGCCCCAGGAGCTTAACGTCACGGACGCGCCCCCGCTCGTCCCCGAAATGGAAGACGCTTTGCTGCAGACAGCAAAGAGGATGTGCTAGCTAGAACACCACCACCGTTAGGCATTCATGTAGTTGCGGGGCGGTCGGACCTCACCCTCCTGTCGGCCCTACCCAGGAGCTGAAATCGCCCCTCGTCCCTTCGCCGCGTTGATCGTCATCCTTGCCACATCGACGACAACGTTTATACACGGTCCCATCTTCGGCATGTTCAAGATGCCAATCGTGCCGAATGTTCAGCTTGCACAGCAGGGCCTGGATCATGGCAACCTCCGAATCAAATCACAGGGCGCTATACCTTTAACGATGGCGTCGGCCCCCTACCTGGGAAGTGGCAGTTTGCGAGGCAACGGCATGCCGCAGCGCGGCGAGCTCCTGATCGTGTGACATGCACCCATATGGGCCCCTGCTGCCTGCAGAAAAAGATCGGAGAGCGCAGCGTCCGTATGGCTAAGAATTTCTAAGGTGAGATGAAGGGCGACGAAGGGGCGATACCGTTGAGGCCACCATTACTGGGATTTGCCGGATTACCGCTGCCGATGCGTCCAGAAAGCGCCTTGCTGTGGCGGTCGTATTTTCCGCACTTCGTGCAACGCCTGCGGAAGTACCCGTCCTGGACCTCGGTGGCTAACCAGTGGTGCGTCAAGTTCATTCTACAAAGCAGTGTTTTGAACATCATGAGTCCAATCCTGAGAACTACGGGGCATTACAACGAGCGCACCGTATGTCTCAATCTTAGGTTTTGCACGTGCGAACTAACCACGCCCCTCACATCGCCATCAACTTCGGACTGAGCACTTGCCGTTGCCGTCGTAGGAGGGTGCGTTTACTCCGATTTGCAGCCGCCCTTTGCCATAGACCGGCATCGTGTAGCCGGGGCGGTGAGGAGGGACGCCCGCGGCGACTGGCGGCAAGTGCAGCGAGTCGCGGATCAGCCGCCGCACCTCGTGCTCGCGGCCCGTAGATCGCGAAGTTTGCTGTACCGAGCGTGGCCAAACGAAGGAATTCGGGGGCGGGTCAGGAACCGGAGCCTGCTTGTTACGTGCCTTGAGCAACGGGGGCTGCTCTTGCTCATACGTCCCGGGGCGAAGCGGAAGCACGTTTGTCCATCCCTCTGTGGAACGGTCCGCTAGGCTCCGGACTATGCCTTCCTCGTGGAACGTCTTAATCTCACTTCATGCAGTCGCCGCCAGTTACTCACTGATCTTCGGCGCCGTGAACCTGTTGCGACGGACCAGAGGCGGCAGCGTTCATCGGATCGTGGGACGAATCTGGGCTGTTTCAATGTATGCCGTGGTACTGACCTCGTTCGGTATCAGAACCATCGACGGCGGGTTCAATTGGCTTCACGCACTCTCAGCACTGACCTTCTTCACACTTACTGCTGGCTTGTGGGCCATCTGGAAGCGAAACATCAAAGCTCACCGCAGTTTCATGACCGGCAGCTACTTCGGCCTGCTCGGCGCCTTCGTGGGCGTCCTGGCTGTGCCCTCGCGCCGCATTCCACAGCTCGCCATTCACGAGCTCCCGCTTCTGGGGCTATTGATCCTCGTCCTCCTAGGCACGGCCGCACTCACCGTCACCGGCATCGTCCAGCTACACAAGACCCAGTCGGTCCAGAGCGCCCGTTAGGCGATCCTACAGCGGGACAGTGATCTGAGGGTCGCCCATGAAAGACGATCCAGAAAGCCCACAGAGGAAGGAGCCCCGAGAAAACCAATGCCATGACTGCGAGGATTACGGCACCGGAGGCGTACTTATAGATTCGCCGGCCCGAGAGTAGCTCCAAGCGCTTCTTGCCGCTCGCGAACGTAGTTCAACATCTAGCCCCTCCAAGGGAAAGAGCGGCACAATATCCGCTCTATTGACTATGGACGGCCCCCACGCTATACCTACCAGTAAGTCCAGCAGCAGGCCCAGCATCAAATCATCCGGAGGCCGCTGTGACAGGACCCATCGTCGCCAGCTCGTCGCATAATTCTGCCCTCGAAGGGCAGTCGCGGGCCTCACCCGACCTATGAACTCCAAGGTTCAGCATGGGCTACGCCCGTACGTGACCACGCCCTACGGCGTACCGCCGAACCCTTCAGTTCTAGGAGAAGTGTCGCAGTGGACACGCTTCCTGCAGTGCTCCTTGTCATCGGTGCGGCCTTTGCCTGGATCGGCCTGACTGCATCCGTCGCCCTCCATCTTCGCCGCAGACGGAACGGGTCAACACTGGTCGCCTCGGCCACGGGCGGGGGCCACAGCGTGAAGCCATGGCGCGCCCGACTCCACCGAAACCGTGCCAGTGCACGCCCTCGAAGGGTAAGACTCCGACGAGGCAGTGGCACCACGCACCACTCCGGATAACCTTTAGGAGCAAACGTTGAATGCCGAAACGATCTTCGGATTCAGCATCGGATACCTCGCCGTCCTTGTAGGCATCTTCCTCCTCTACCTGCCGTATTTATTCCTCCTCCTGTTGCTGCTGATAGCGGCCGGGATCCTTCATCTGCTGCTGTTGCCTTTCGCCCTCTTGGTAAGAAAGCTGCGTCGAACAGAGCCGCAGCCGACTCCGGACAGTTCATGGATCCTAGCCCCCGCCGGATAGGCGGCGGATCCTGCTGCTGAGGCGGCACCATGCCGCGCGCCCCAGTGATGCAGTCTTCGTCGAGAGCGGCCGGGGCGTGTCCTCGAAGTGACGACCGTGGGCCGGTTCCCCCAATCGCTGGAACCGGCCCACGGCGGCGGCCCTCCCTGCTCGGGGCCGCCATCACCTGCCGCCACGTCCTTGGGGCAGCAGGTGGTCCTAAACCGCTTCCAGGCACGACTCCTCACAGCTGGATCTTGGCCCGGGAGGAATGATGCCCCCAGGTGAGGCTGAGCGGCGGGTGAGCTCCGTGTCCACAAAGTGAAAGAGCTCCTGCACCGCGGCCGACCTGTCCTCCTCCACCTGGACGTCGAACACGGGTCTTAGCCGAAGGATGTCCGATACCGGCACGGTCGGCCAGTGCCGGAATGACGCGAAGATCCTGCCGGAGGTGGTGAGGGGGCTTGTCATGTCTTGATGGAAGGGGTGGACTTCATTTGCCATGGTCGGTGACTCTCTTGAGTGCCGTACCGGCTGACTGTTCAACCCACGGATACGAGCAAGGTACCCACTTGGTGCTTAGTATCACGCTGCCGCGGACCTGGCGTTGCTATTGGGTATAACGGCCGGGTCCAGAAACGGCACCAGAACGATGGAAAAGGCCGGCAAAGGACCCGAAGATTTATTGGTGCCTGACCCGGGCGCGGGGTTTTTACGGTTACGCCCTGAAGCGGCAACAGCCCTCGTTTTGAGGCCCTGGCATTCCCTAATCTTGAGCTGTCCCACCGCACCACTCCCCCTTGATGGCGCGAATTAAACAACCCGGCCGCCAAGGCCGAGGTGTCCAACGTCGCCGGCTACCAGACCTTCCGGCAATGGTTCACGCCGGAAGGTTCATTGATGGAGCTCGGGCCAGATCGTGGAGGCACCTTCGACGAGCAGTTCGGTGCGGAAGAACCCTGGCTCGACGATGGTGGTGTGGATGCCATAGGGCTCCAAGTCTTAACGGAGGTTCCATCCAGCCCTCGGTAGGGAACTTCGAGGCGCAGTACGCGGCAACGAGCTCTTGGCCGATGAGCCCGGAGCTGGTCGATGAAAAGGCGCTGCTGTCATTCCGATCGCCGACAGCGGCCGCGGGTTTCTGCAGCCATGCGCAGATCACAGATTCCGGGAGGCCCGTCGGGTAACGCTCCTGGGTCGAATAGACCTTTTCCGATGCATGGCGTCTGGAACTTCAGGGGTGTATTAGGTACCAGAACGCCTAGTTCCGAGGACAGTGGCAGTCCTACTATGAGTTCAGGGTGTGCGCGAGTTCCCGGTCTGGGCCCGGGTCGGTGTGGCCGGCGTCGTGTGGGTCCTGTCGAGATATCCGGGGCCCTCCCCCAGCCGACGCCGGTCACTTAGTCATTCTGATCAATCCTTACCCTGGGGGGCTGGTTCAGCCGTCGGACAGAAGCGGTCCCACCCTCAAGATTGCAACAAAAAGTCCCCTTAATGGACAAACTTGCTTCCCACCTGACCCCATGGCTTCCTAAAGTGTCCCCACAGGCAGCCAACGGGGTCTTCCCGAATAATAACGTCAAGAGGAACGGATGAGCACAGGTACTCCACTCGCAATCCAGAAAGCACATACCGAGGTTGGCCCGAAGAGTCTGGCACCTATTCCCACTCCACCCAAGAAGCCCCTAGTCAGACCACGCCCAGTACAACAAACTCCGCATTCATTGCGGCGGGCACATGAAGTGCAGCAAGTGATCCGGGATCTTGCGACCCTTGCAGCAACGCATCGGCCACGGACATAGGCTTTCTCAGAAAGACGGTGGACCCGGTCGGGTTCGGTGAAGAGTATGCCACGAGGGCCTCTCCTCAGGGTTGATGGATGCCATGCCCTACGCGCACCGCACCACCAGAATCAGTCCTTGAAATAGTCGTCGGCACTGGCGCGAGTGCTTACCCCTAAGGATCCCGGCGGAGGCTTTCCTGCACCCCTATCTCGTACCAAACAATGGCGCTTGGTTCCGGCCTGAACGTATCCAGGTGCGCATAGAGGGCGTCCAAGAGCCTAGCCAGATCCACATCCGACAAGCTGGACATGGTCTCTTCCGGCCCCCTGGGATCGCTAAGGATCGTTACTAGCTCCGGCTCCGGCATCAGCGCATCTTCAGGCTTGACCGGCGCCACTGCTCTCAGCCTGGCGATTGCTGTCAGCAACACAACGCTCATAGCCGGCAAGGGACTCATAGCGCCAGTTTAGGGGCACGCCGCGGTACTGCTCTCCCCTGCGCGGCCGCTGATCCCTTACCGAACGCGGAAGCGCCTGTTAGGCAACCGCTTAGGGAACGACTTGAGCTGCCACATACGCAACCGTGGTGGGCGGTGCTCTGGTAGCGTCGGGCAACGAACGCTTGGGGGAAGTATTGAACAATGAATTTGCCAGGGTAAGCCCTGATCGACCACGTGTGGCCGTGGGCTTGGCTACGATCTTCTGCTCACTGGCAGTTCTGCCCGCGATTCCAGCGGCGCTCATCGCTGGTGCCACCTTGATGTCCGTGCTCACCGGGACCGGGGCTACCTCGAACCAGGCGCTGCAAGTCAGCGCCGTCCTGGCAACCTTTATAGCCGGCTTTATGGCATTCGTAATGATGCGTCGAAGCGTCACTGCCCGTAGAACCTGGGTATGGGCAGGCTTAACCATCATCCTCGTTGCAGCAGCATCCGCCCCTATTGTTTGGGCTGCCGCACAAGCCTTCGTCGAGGAGTGGTGCGAATATCAGCCCGGCGGCAGAGGTGGCGCCGAAATTCGCTCGATTGATGAAATTGCGGCCGTGTGCCGCTAGGCGTTTAGAGCACAAAGGCTCTCTACCTCGCTTTCCTCCAGGCGCAATTTTCTTGACGCCCCGCTGAAAGTGCGAGTTCAAGCCATGCCCGGCCTCGCCGCCCGGTGAAGGATCCGCTTACAGTCGCTTTGCTACCGGCGTTGTTAGGACGCTTACGGCTCGGACTTTGGAGCTAGCATTACTGTCGTTGACAGCATTGCAAGTAATGCTAGGGCGCAAGTTTCCTCCCTGGTGCTAGCTTCCTTGTTCCGCCCGGAAACGGATCGCCGCCGTTGTAGAGACGTTCCCTGCGAAGAACCTCGTTCATCACTGCGCGGGTGATGAACTCTGACCAGGATGCATCCATCTCTTGGCCGTTAGTTGCTTGGTATGCCGCTTTCGCACGTTGTCTGTCCTGCGCAGGCATGTAGAACGTGACCTGTTTCCTCTCAGTAACTCGCGCAGGCTCTAATGCGGCCGGCGTGGGCATTTCACCGGAAGGCACCCTGTTCGCCTTGAGGAGGTTCTGGACGCCAGCGACCGGACGGCGCGGCGGAGGACCAATGGGTTCGCGATTCTGGCTCATGAGGCATTCCTTTGTTCTGCAGCTTCCAGCCGACTCACCAATTCCTGTGCGACACGGTGAAGATCCTCTGCGACGTTCCCAGCGGATCTCGGCTGATTCGGACCTGCTTTGGCAGTTCCCCGCAGGACTTCGTACCACTTCGGCCCCGAGTTGACCTGCTCCTCCAACTCATGGACAAGGACTCCCCGTTCGCGGACAGCTTGGGCCGGTGATTCGGCATGGCGGACCATGTTTTCAAAAAGCACGTCCTCAGTACCAAAGGCATCGACGATAGCTTCCCTGACGGTGCGCTGTACGGACTTGGCTGATGATGACGTGGCCGCGATGATGACGCCCAACAGGTCGATGCCAGGATTGACATCAATTACCGAGTCAAGGCGCTTCGCAACGCCGAGCAAACCTTCCCGGCCGCCGCGATCCGTCTTGGTCGGAACGATGATCTGAGCAGCTGCACCCAACGCCGCCAGCTGGAGTGGCTCGTTGCCGGGAGGGCAGTCGATGAAGATAATGTCGTATTGCTCAGCCACCGGTGACAGTGCGGCAGCCAAGGCCAGCTTGGCTTTCCGTCCATCCTTGCCAGCAAGGGAAACGAGGCCGGCCGCAGCCTGATCAAGGTGCGCTCCCCCGGGTACTACATCTAGGTTGGGTCGAACGTTTTTAAGTGGGCTCAATGGAGCGCCGAACATCAGACTCTGGGCTAAGCCCAGACCATCGTCATCCTGCTCTTTATGGCGGTAGCCAAGGTCCAAACCGAGGTTTCCTTGGGGGTCAAAGTCGACCAGCAGAACCCGCCAGCCCGAGACGGCAAGAAGGCCCCCGAGGTTTGCTGTCAGAGTCGTTTTAAGAACTCCCCCCTTGCCGTTCACGAAGGCGCAAACCCTGTCCAAGCCTGTCCGGTCGAATTGCTGAGTAGTAGGCATGTTTTTAATCTACTGTCTTTACTGTCATTACTGTTGCAACCCGCACGCGTGTCGCTTGAAGTCATTACTGTCATTGCAACTATTGACTGCCAAACCCACTCCCCTGGCAGCGGGGGGTAGCTGGATGGATAGCTGCTTAGTGGTGGAACGGTCGATGATGAATGAGCTCCTGGCGCACTAGCATTACTGTCATTAGAAGTAATGCCATCAACACGCTCATTACTGTTTTACTGTCAAAGAAATCATTACTGTCATTGACATCTTTCGGCTCCAAGCTAAGCCGCTAGCCACAACGCCGCGTCGTCGGGTGGTAACCAGTGTTCTTCCCGGTCTGAGTCGTATAGATCAGCTTCATTCAGGCGAACGATGAAGCGGTCCAGGTAAGCGTGCCAAGCAGCACGTTCGCGTCGATGCCGACTGATGTGAGCTTGGTAGTCCTCCATGACGCCTAAACGTTCCGCCAGAACGCGAAGATTTGCTGTGGAGGTGATCTTCCAGTGCCGGCCGTCCCGGTGGATCATTCCCAGCCCTTCCATCGCGGCAAGGGCCTTCTCAACGGTTGAGCGACTGATTCCGCTGCTTCGAATAAGTTCTGCACTGGTGGGGGAGTGGCGTCCGCGCTCGATAGCCTCGTAAACAAGGGCCCCTGCGTCGCCCAGAGCCCGGAATACAGGCCGTATCGAATGAATTTTTCCTTTTCGCCATGTGAGTTCACGGGCCAGCTGCTGATACTGGTCTGGTAGCTGGATGACGTACACGTCGGCAGCTTTGTGACGGGCGTCAGCAACTTTAGTAAGGACGCCGTCGGAAACTCTGGCCAGGACAGGCAACAGTCTGGCAATCGTGACATGGTGCTTTCCCACAGCTGCAGCCAGAGTTCGGCATCCAACATCGAGGACGTCTGTTTCTTTCATCCGCATGTAGGCAAGCAACGCGCGGAGGAGAAAACGCAGGCTGAGACCCTCACGGCCACGGTCTTTGAGCCTGTGATCGAGGACCGCGTAGAGCACATTTTCCAGATCGTTCACGAGCTGGTGAATAGCAGGGGTAGAGGGCCTATTAATTGCCCCCCCTGTGGGTTCAGTGGGGCTTGTGTTGTTAATAAATGCATTCTTTCCCCGTCGTTGGCGGGGACCAGCTTTTTGAGTCCAAGCCTCGGCTTTGACCCATTCCTGTCTTATGAGACGGTCCTGTTTCTCAGCCGAGCCGTAGAGTGCGGCGAGGCCGGGGAACTGGCCGGTCAGTTCGTTCTGCACCTGGGCCAGAGTCCACCCGCAGGCGCTGAAGTGGTTGAGGACCGGCTTACGGGCGGGGTGGAGCGGACGAGGACAGCGCTCCGATGCAGGTACTACCCTCTCGAAATCTCGGACATTAGAAATCCGAAGTTAGCTGGACTCATCGTTCTTTAGAGATTGCAGGACCTCGTAAGGCGGCTCAGGGATCCGGCGGTCCATGGGAACGCCCACCCAAACAACCCCGTGCTGATCCGGACGGCTGGTTGCGCGACCAATTGGCTCCGCCATGTTTATGGCCACATCACGGGCGAAGCCCTCAATGGTGCCATCCGCCGCCGTTGAGTTAAATGCGAGCCGACGTCCCAGCGCCACCGCGGGGTCAATAGTCCGGCGATACACAACGCAGACTGTAGCCGGCCCGTCCTCCCAGTAACCGAGAATATTCACCTCATCCGCCCAGTAGCGATCAATTTCCCTGATGATGTACCCAGCTAAATCCATAGATCCATCCTTATCTGGCGGGTCGAAAGGGCCAATGCTCAGGAAAAGTGTGAGGAACTGCAACTACTTGCACTGCGTCCTCGTAAACAAGGCGGCCGGGACTGCGCGTGCGAAGTGCCATCCAGGGGACGCCGTACCGGTCGAGGAGATGAAGGTATCCACTTGTCATTTCCAGAAGCTGCGAGGACTCGACTTTGAACCACGAGCGGGCGCCGGGGTTCAGCTCCGAGTCGTAGCAATCCGCCACCACTGTCGTGGGATCCGTGTAGCTCTCGGTCGCGGTGGCGTTGGCAATTTCGAGCCATCGCCTGTCTGCTTCGCTGAGAAGCCCTTCATTTTGTAGGCCGTTGGCCATCGCGAAAACGCCTGGGAACCGCCCCCTCCGGTTTGGGATTGCACTTTGGTATCGAATGAACTCTCCCATTCAATGAGCGTACGCATCGGCGGCCTTCCGTTGCGCACACCTGTACCAATCGAGGATCGCTCATAGAACCTCATGCGGACACCCCTCGTCTAAGCGCGGGGTCCTGCAGAAGAGTGCCTCACTTACTCGTTGTGTCAGCACCATGATCACGTCACGAGGTTGGAGCCATTCTTCTACCTGTGCGGGGACCTCGTACGCTGCGCATTGCGACGGATGAGGTAGACAGTGAAGAACACGAGGGACAACACAGCAAGCGCGGCTGCGCGCCACCCGAAATCATGCGCGTTGGTAACGTCACCCCTGCTCTCAATTTCCTGGAACAGAATTAAAGTCAATCCTGCCGTGAGTAGCGCCAACACTCCGCTGGCGATCGAGCCGTGAAGAAGTATTTTCAGCCAGTTGCGCTGTTGGCTCATACTGCGATGAATCGTATTCATTTCGAATCAAACTCCTCTAGACATCATGCAGATGACCCTACCTCTGCTGCTAGTCAGACGATCCTGCCCGCTGACGGATCCCTTCCGAGCTGGCCCATCGAGCGCGAGTATGAGGATCTCAGTGCCGTAGAAGCAGATTCAGGCTGGTGAATACGTGTCACTCGGATTGCTCATCCTTGTTGCTGGATTCGTAATGGGCATCGGCAACTTAACAACTCAGTACACGGCGGTACTAGCCGGAAGCCTCCTTTGTTTCGCTGCAAGCCTAGTGATTCTTATGCTTCACCTAGCGCGTTGGGGACGTGACCCCTCAAAGACGCTCACACGAACTTCAATCTGGATGATCTGTCTTCTAATGTTCGTCTCAGCAGCCCTGCTGGTATCGGGCACGTTTATGGATCAGCTACGCAGCTAGCAAGCTAGTACTCGGTCGTCTAAGACGCGAGCAGCAGCAGTGAGGCTTGTCCTCAGGGTTCCTGGCATTGCGAATAGCCGAGGACCGGAGGCAGCATTCGCGCACAACTTCCCATACGGCCGACGGGGCGGCAAGCCACAATTGGTGAGCTCGCACAAAAAGCGTCCCGTAGAGGGTCCCCCAAACGCGGCGTAGAAGCGGCGCGGCTACATGGGCTTGGGGGCGACATGCAGCTGGGCCTCTGCGAGACGATTTGTCTACCGTTAGGGTGAGTCCATGATGAAGGTAATTTCGGCACCAGGTGACTTGGTTGTTGCCACGAGCGGTGGAATTCACGTCCGTTTCGCGGGGGTTGAGTCTACGGATCATCTGCCAAGCGTTCGTGAGGTAAAACCTGGTGATCGGGGCCTAAAAGTCAGCCTCGAGGGAATCCGTGGCCCCGAAACACAACGCCGGGATGCGGCGTTTGTCGAAGCTCGCCAGAACTGGGCTGATCAGTTGAGAACCAACGGTGCCGAGAGCGCAGGGCCAGCTCCCACCATGCCTGGCGTTGTGGTGCTACAGCCGATCCAGGTGGACATCAAAGACGACGCTGGAACGGAATACCGTTTCGTGGCAGGCCAAGCTGCTGGGGATGGGACTGAGTGGAGTGCGTCGTGGACCTATCTCCCAGAGCCGCCAGAAAACGCACGAAACCTCTATCTTGAGTTCTCGCTCCAAGAAGGCCAGAACCGCTGCAAGTCCCAGATAAAGCTGGGACTGTAACGCCTAATTCTAGGATTTTCCGCTCTGTCCAGTGAACTGTCCCGTAAAAGGTTCGGTTTACGGGACAGTCCTATAGGACGATCACAGCAGCGTGTGCCCCTTACCTTGGTTCTCCCCTTTGGAGCTCACTGTTTCCGTAGTATCGAGTAGTTCGCACATGACGTAGGGGGACGGTAATGAGCAGAACCATGAGCTGGGGGCTGGTCCTTGGCGTTATGGCCTTACTGGTGCTGGCCCTGATTGGCGTGGCCAGGACGCCTGTTGCTATTCCCGCCATAGCCCCTCCCAGCCACGGAGTCAGTACTGAGGCCCGGTCCTCCATTGCCAATTTCGGAATTGTGGCTGTCGCAGTTATCGGACTTGCCCATGCTTTTGCTGCTGACCGCTCCGTGGATCGTCGAGCGAGACTGTCTTCAAACGGAGTGCTCTGGATGGCCGGGGCAGGAATCGTCCTTGGCCTGATAGCTCTATTTTCTGCCGGGTTCTAGGACTCATGGCGTCCGCCTGGCTACTCACGAAAAGGAAACTATAGCTATGACCAGCAGCTCAGCCGAGATCATGGACGATGCTCAAGCCAGGAGCGCGCGTCTAAACACTCCGGTTCGATTCGGCCCGTCAACAATCAGGGATGTGCCCTTCGGCTGGCTACTCCTTATAACCGGTACCGTCGGTTGGATAGCTTCTGGCGTCTTGGTCTTGGAAAAGCTCGCTGTTTTGCAGGATCCAGATCATACGACCGTGTGTGACGTGAACCCTTGGATTTCATGCGGCCAAGTGATGCAAAGATGGCAGAGCTCGTTGTTCGGCTTCCCCAACATGTTCATCGGCATTGTGGCGTTCGCCGTCATCATTACCGTGGGCATGGCGCTGCTCTCCGGCGCCACCTTTGCCCGGTGGTTCTGGGCCGGCCTGCAGGCCGGTGTCACCCTCGGATTCATCTTTGTGGTGTGGCTGTGGTCCCAGGCCCTGTACGACATCCACATCCTGTGCCCGTTCTGCATGATCGTCTGGGCAGCCATGATCCCGCTGTTTGTGTGGGTGACCATCAGGAATATCACTGCCGGCATCATCCCTGTCCCGTCGGGTGCCGCCCGCATTTTGGGTGACTCCGGCTGGATCATCGTTGCCCTGCTCTACGTGGCTGTCATCGCCAGCATCTTCTTCGCCTTCATCCAGGTATTTGCAGGAACCTCTGGGTTCTGAAGGGACCGCAGCCGTAGAGCGCCATGCTTCCCGGCCCTTCTATGCATTGCCGGCTCGGGCTTCTAAAACCGGTCAAACCCTGCACCAAGCTGTCGCGCTAAAGGTTCCATAAACGCGGCGTAGAAACGTTGTGGCCGACCACCGGCTTAGGGGACGGTTCGATTGGCGACAGGGGCTGCATGCAGCCCCTACGAAAGGCGATTGGCGAATCTCTCGAATTTCTCGATGTCGTCGATTCCCAGAGCCCAGCAGAACCAGATGGCGGCAACGGCGATTAGCAGCACGATTGAGCTATTCGCGATCCTGGTCTGCGTCCGCGGTCGGGAAAAGATCGAGGCGCCGGCCGCTGCCGCAGTCATTGCCGGAAGGAGCACAGATACGGCCATTACCCACTGCCGCTCCGGGATCCTATCGCGGTAGTACCCGGCAGAATGGTCATCGGGGTCGTGGACGAACCCGGACGCGAGAGCGAGGAAGGTTGACACCAGCGTTAGACACAACAATAGGAAAGCCCAACCCAGCCATACATCCCCGCTCCAACGCTTCACCATGCCTGCCATAGAACCACGGGCCTGGCCGCCCCAAGAAACAAGAGCCCGCGATTCCGCCTACCGGGCCGGTGAGGGGTCCTCAAACGACGTAGACAGCTATCAAGGACCATGGTGACCGTTCCCCGGTATGTGTCGCTGAACACAACACGCAGTCGAGGGAACTTAATTCCCAGTGTCGGACACTACTAGGTATGAACCAAATGGGGGAACAGGATGCTGAGCTGTGGGAGAGGTGCGTCAACGGGGACCCTGATGCACTGGGAACGCTGTTCGAGAGACACTCAGACGCGGTGTTCCGGTATTGCCTCAGCCGCACCGGCTCCTGGCACGACGCTGAAGAACTCGTCTCGGTAACCTTCCTCGAAGCATGGCGGCAACGAAAGGGTTTGACTTTGCAGCGAGACTCGCTGCTTCCCTGGTTGCTGGGCGTGGCAACAAACGCGGCAAAGAACAAAGCCCGCTCCGCGCGCCGGTATGAACAGTTCCTGGGCCGGATCCCGCATTCACATGCTGCACCGGATCACGCCACCGCGGCCGACGAGCGGATTGACGTGGAACGGCAGGTGAAGGAACTTCTCCACGGTACCGCCGGTCTGAGCGCCGGCGAGCGTGACGTGCTGCTGCTATGCGTGATGAACGGCTACAGCTACGAGGACACCGCGGCCGCCCTGGACATCCCCGTCGGGACCGTCCGTTCCCGTGTGAACCGTGCCAAGAAGAAACTCCGTACCGCCGCACCCCATCTCTTGGGCCGAGACGATGACTCCCAAACAATCTTGGAATCGAGGCTGTCATGAATCTTTCGGACGTCCGCTATCCAGCCGACACCAAACAAGCCGTCCGCGACCTGCTCGTCCAGGAAGCAAGCCGGGAAAACAAGCGCGTCCCATGGTGGCGTAAACCCGCCGCCCTGACCTTCGCCGGGCTGGCCCTTGCCGGCTCGACCGCGGCCGGCGTGTACGTGGCCCTGGCACCGGTGGAGGACAAACGGGACATCCGCTGCTACTACCGTGCCGACCTCACCACCAACTATCCAGTCGAGACGTCCCCGGGGGAAACCAGGCCCCCGTACATCACCACGGGGATCTTCATCACCGGGTTCGACGCCAAGAACAATTCAAATCCGGACGACAGGAACGCCGGCATGCAACAGGTCAACGACCCCATCAACCAGTGCAGCCGGGTGTGGGATATGGGGAACATGCACCTGAAGGGCATCAACGACGATCTCATCCCTGACGACTTCATCCCACCTCCCTTTGGGGAACCCGCCGAGCGCACCTTGACTGAAGTGGTTACGGACCAGAACGGCAACCCTCTCTATCCCGATCCAGCGATTAGGGAGTTCGGCAACTACATACCGTTCCTCACAGAGTGCGTCGTGGACAACACCGTCGCCGTGATCCCCGGACCGGCTGAAGTGTGCGCACAACTGGGCATTCCCGCCCTCGAAAATTAGCCACGGACCACCGTGACGGAAACGAGCACTCCATGAACAAATCAACGACCACGCTGACCTTGGCTGCCGTCATCGCGGCAGCCGGTGTTTATGCCGCTTCGACCGCGCTGACCGCCGCTTTCGCAGCGCCATCGAATACCTCCCCGGTCAGCGCAGCACCCGCAACGCAAACAGCCGCCGCTTCTGTCGCCGTGGAGGACACCCGTGACATCCGCTGTTACTTCCGGGCCGACCTGCACCGGACATACCCCGCGCCCAACTCGCCAGGGGACAACGTGCCTCCGTACATTTTGACCGGTCTCATGGCCAGCGGCTTTGACGCGAACACCAATCCAACCCCGGAGGACCCCAAAGCCGGGCTCTTTCACATCACCGACCCCACAGCCAGTTGCGCGGACCTGTGGGACCGAAACCTGATGAATCTGGGCGGCATCATCGACGACGTCATTCCTGAAGACTTCATCGGCCCGACCTACACAACACCTGAATGGAACGGGAAGGACC
This sequence comes from Pseudarthrobacter sp. NPDC058329, assembly GCF_042879835.1. Taxonomy (NCBI): domain Bacteria; kingdom Bacillati; phylum Actinomycetota; class Actinomycetes; order Micrococcales; family Micrococcaceae; genus Pseudarthrobacter; species Pseudarthrobacter sp. NPDC058329. The sequence continues at coordinate 75,697 of NZ_JBHVZR010000017.1, read as the reverse complement.
GGGACGCCGAAGGTCGCCCTCTGGTTCCGTCAGGCCCGGCCGTCCACGTCCCAGGACACTACGTCCCGGAGCTCACGGAGTGCGTCGTCGACGGTACCGTCAGTGTCATCCCCGGCCCGGCGGACATCTGCGCCAAGCTCGGGATCCCCGCCCTGGCTAAATAGGAACTCGGCCAGCGCTCTTGCGTCTTGTGTGTCTCGTATAGGGTTCCTCCAAGGGGACATTGAATCCCCGGCGCAGTGCATCCGTTACGTGTCCTGTTGCCCGCTGGCCGTCCCACGAAACAAGTCCCGCGATTCCGCACACCGGGGCTCCTTGAGGGTTCCCCTTGCGGGTCGTCCGAGGGTTGTGAGACGACGGCCGGTTGAAGTTAAGGCCTTCCATATTCGGGGTACTCGGCGCACGGCAGCTCCAGCAACCTAGATCTAGCCCTGACGCATAACTGTCCGGCTCGCGTGGTCAATTGCTGAAAATCCGAGGGAACAGCAGAACCACATCATTGCCACGGCGAGCAGGAGGACTAGGGATGATGCAATTATCCTGTACGGGTCTCGAGGGATGAGGAAAATTGATCGCACTGATCCCGCTGCGGAAAGGGCTGGAGCGAACAATGCTCCTACGAGTGCCAATTGACGCTGCACCAGCACTGCTTTGTAGTTGGTCGTGGCATAGTCATCGGCGTTAAAATCCAGCCACACAGTCATCGCGGCGAGTGTTGATAACAGTGACAAGCCCAACAATGCACACGCTACGGCAAGCCACTTGTTGCCGCTCCATCGCTTCCCCGTGCCTGTAGCCGTCAAAGGTGCGCTATGTGTCCGAGCCACTAGTCCCCAATCCATCGTGATTCGCATCTATAAGGTAGCCCCTGTGCCCCGGCGACAGGGCCGGGAGCAAGGAACAGCCTCCGGGCACCCGAAGAGGCTATCTCGGACCTTACCGGGAAAGGTTCTGCCGAGAGGAGCGGTGAGGGATCCCCTAACGGGCGCTTTGGTGGAATCACGGCCGGCGGTTGAAATGTGCTCCTACCGATGAATATGCGCATCAGCGAAACAGCGCCAGCTCCACCACATCATGAGGCCTCATGGCCGTGGGGCAACTAGAGAGACGCTGCCCAATGGCGTAGGAGCGGAACCGTTGACGCGGGAGGCGCGCGTGGCATCCCCATCGACAACACGGAGCATGCGTTAAGGGAGTAATACTCCAACTGGCTTGTAACTTTTCTTCGATGAAGCGTCTTGGTTGCTACTTGTGTGAAAAAGTGACGCTATTTCCACCGAGGCCATCGATGCGGACTTTGAAGGTAGGTTCAGAAGCGTCGTTGAAATTCCAGCCACTTCTCATAGTTGAGCTTTGTCCTGGTTCAAGTTTTGCATCCCAGTAGGCTTCCACTACGTCATCCTGAACGGAACGGACATCATAGTCGCCATCCTTAGCACTGTTGGCGACTAACTGGACGTCACTAGGTCCCAAGATGGCCTCTTCGGACAAATTCTTGATGGTGATATCGAAGTAAAGGTTGTCAGCACCTTTCTCTTGTGTACCCCCAAGCGTCGTGATAGCGATGTCTGCGTCTTTCCCAGGCTCGAATTCTTGAGGTTCTTGCACCGTGATCTCGAGCAAAACCTGATGGCCACTACGTCGGGAATCTTCATATATCGCAGTTCGCCCATAAAAGCATTTGCCGAAGTTCTCATCGATGTTGCAAGTCGTGTCTTCAACTTTGGCTTGTGGCTCAATAGCTGTGACCACAGGAGCAGGAGTCGGGGCTCGGCTGATGGTGTCGTTGCCTCAGGCGGAGCGGTCTGGGCTTGGGTTTCTACGACTAGGGACGGGGTCGGCGACGGAAGCGCCTCTGCACTGCTGTTTGAACTACCCTCTCCCCCGAATGCACTGGCGATGAGCGATCCGACGATGAGGAGTGCGAGCAGACCGCCACCCGCCCCTATCAATTTCCACGGAGTCTCCGGTTTCGGGCGCCGGAAGGTCAGCTCCGACCGCACTGTCCCCTGTTCCTGAGAGACGAACTCCCAACCCTCTTTCTCTAGCTTGGTTCTAGTCCTGGCCTCCAAGCCGCGAACCGTCTTGACGGACCTCGTCTCGTACTTCACACCTGTTACTGCCGTCATGTTGCTCCCTATTGGCCTGGACATCAAGCACCCTTCGAGAGCTTAGAATGGCGCGACGGTGTCTCCAAAAGCGCCGCCCTGCATTTCACAGCGGAACCACTCCCCGGCCATGGCCGGTTAGGCCTGTCTCAGTAGTTGAGCCTTTGCCGAGAGAGAGGGTGAGTGAAAGTCGAGACTCCTACGGAGCGACCACCGGCGACCCTCATCTACGGGAATCTCCGCGATGAGACTTTCTGGACCTTGAAGCTGAGGCCAGCACGGCTGTCTACTGCATTCCACCGAGGGGCACCACGGCGGAAGTAGCCCAATGAGGGCTGGCACCCGAGATCTAGCTAAGATCCAGAAACGATCCGAACGTCGCTCTTTCACGTCCGGGGCCGACTCTAGTGGAGACGTGATGGAAACCGCACAATTGAGGCGCGTTGCCGAATCCGCCCCGTTGGCCATCTGCCAAACTTGTCTAATGCGTAACTGGCGGTCATTGACTGATATCGACTTTGAAGAAATTGCTGCCGATCTTCTCGCTGCCGAGTTGGGAAGACCGGTTGAGCGGTTCGGCCGAGGGGCCGACGGGGGTGTGGACCTGCGCTGGAAAGAAGTAAGCGGAGGCCTCGGAATTGCGCAGTGCAAGCATTACATGGATTCCACCTTTGCTCAATTGAGGGCCTCAGCAAAGAAGGAGGGGCCCAAAATGGCTAAATTGAAGCCGCATCGCTACTTATTTGCTACGTCACAAATGCTAACCGGGAGTCAGAAGGACCTAATCCAGAGTGACCTCTGTGAATGGATCCAGTCTGCTCAGGACGTCTTGTCCGGTTCCGACCTCGATCAGATGCTTGACCGACATAGAGTCGTAGAGCGGAAGCATGTGAAACTATGGCTGTCAACCGGAACTGAGCTGTTTTGGGCAACCCACTCTGATTTGCTGAACCGTTCTGAGGCGCTTCGTCGGCGAATAGACCGGACTATCGGGCAATACGTAGGTTCTAAATCATTTGAAGAGGCAAGTGATATTCTCGAGCGCGAAAAAGTTTGCCTTATAGCGGGTCAACCAGGTATCGGAAAAACGGTTCTATCGCACATGCTACTAGCAGACCATATGACCCGTGGATTTGAAATAATAGAGGTCTCAGCAGATATAGATGAAGCATGGTCAGCTTTAGAATCAAGTCGAGCTCAAATATTTTTTTACGACGACTTTCTGGGGCAACTCTCATTCTCAGAGCGCATGGGGAAAAACGAGGACGCACGGCTGGCAGACTTTATCGACCGCGTTCGCGAGCTGAAATCAAAACGCTTAGTTCTCACAACCCGAGAATATATTCTCCGTGACGCTGAGCGGGCCTATGCAAAGATGAGTTCGATTAACAAGCGGGGAAAATATACCCTCGAACTCAGCGATTACGGTAGAGATGACAAAGCAAGAATACTCTACAACCATCTTTGGAAGTCGGGCATCGACCGCTCATCCCTACTGGCGTTAGCTGACGGGGGGTGGCGACGCATCGTAGACCACCCCAATTACAGTCCTCGATTGATCGAGTATGGTGCCCGAATTGATGCCGCAAACGGGTCTGGATCTTCGTGGATTGATCAGTTTATCGCTGCCCTAGACGATCCTTCGACCTTATGGACCCAGAGCTTTGAAGTACATTTGACGGAGACGGAACGGGCACTTCTTTATGTACTTGCCTCGTTCGGGGCATCTGTTGAGGTACCAGCGTTGCAGAAGGCGCATCGACACCTATGCGACTCGCTTGCAGTTTCTAACTCATCCACTGAGTTTCGCCGGGCGCTCGATACGATGGAAGGCACTTTCCTCCGGTTTGACAAAGATCATCGTGGCGTCGTGGTGTCATATGACAATCCTTCAATCATCGACTTCGTACTCAACGCGCTTCGACGTGAGCCTGAGCTGCAAGCCAGCCTGCTGCGGGCGGCCACCCACTTCGAGCAAGTTGAAAATCTATGGTCTCGTACTGCCGCGTCGGTAACGGTCCTCGACCGGGCGTCATCGAGCCGAACCCGAGACAGAGTTTTACATGAGTCGGTCAACAAGCAGTACGCCAAAGCGATAAAGCGGACCTTTTCATCAAATCCCTTACAGCCACGATCGAACTACTACGAATCGACCATACAGAGCCGTGAAGAGCGACTCGCATTCATATCTAAACTTCCTATGAAGTGGCGGCCAAAGAATGCTTGGGTCCGATCTGCGGCCAAAAGCTTGGTAAAGCGTTGGGAACGTGGCAAGGGCGATAAGACGGGGGCTTACGAACTGATTTTTGGAGATCGTTCTATCCGCACGTTATTCCCCGAGCGCGCTGAGAATATCTTGGAAACGTGGATTAAGACGACTAATTCGGAAACAACCGATTGGATACTTCTCGGGCGACTACTCGGCCAGGCCGGCTCGTACCCTTACGATCGGGACTTTGCGGACAAGTTTCGGGAGCATGTGCATGCAGAACTAGCAAGGTGGCACCCAACGCCGCCCTACCTTGACGAACTCGCGTCACTTAGCGGAGATTTCGGAACGTCAGATCTCGATGAATACATTGAAGAAGCTATGCGGTCCGATAGTGAGCGGGATGAGATGGCCGCAAATGAAGCTCAAGATCGGCAGCAAAAGAACTTGTCAAAACGCCAAGACGAGAGTGACGAGTCAATTGAAAGATACTTTGATCACTTTTAGCTTTTGAGATCCTAGGGCCCCAGTTAGAGGACCTTCACTTGAGCGATATCGGCAATGTGTACCGCAGAAGCACCGGCACCATGCTCGGTCGGCATTGTCGTGGAAGCCGCGGCAGCCCGCTGACTGTTTTCATGGGCGGAAATTGGCCGCGCGGTCGGCATCAGTCGACAGTCTGCACATGAAGGCTGCGCCGATAAACAGTAACTCCTGCCAAGACCCACTCCCCCGGGGGCGTCATCTCTTACTGCCTGTTCAGCCGTCCTTAAGCCGTCGGCCACCGGGGAGCTTCTCTCCCCAGGATGGGTACATTTCGCCCTGGTTGTGTTCGGCTTCGCGCCGGGCGGTTTCCGCTTCAATGGCCTTAGCCACGAAATGGCTCCACGTGTTGTCCCCTTCGGTGTAGCTTGTCGCCTTGTACGCGGCCCGCGCACGATTGCGGAGCGCGGCGGGGATACTCACCGTCATATTCGTTGTTTCAGTATCCTTAGGGTCTGCCTGCTTCGGCGTCTCCGGCCGATGTCCCGGCAGCATCCGTGCCAAGGGGGCGGCTGCGGCAGGTGCGGCGGCGCGCTTGGGCGGCAGTCCGAGTACGGGCCGGCTGGGTGTGGGGTCTGCGCTCACGCGTTGATCTCCTGGGATTCTGCGACGGCGATGCGTCGTGTTACTTCCAATGCGACTGAATGAAGATCCTCGGCCACGCTTGACGCCGATTTCGGCCCTGCATGCCCGGCTTTGGCTTCCCCGCGGAGAACCTCCCACCACTTTGGTCCTTTGCTAAGTTCCCGTTCGAGCTCGTGGGCTAGCAGTCCACGCTCCCGACACGCCTGAGCGGTTGCCTCTGCATGGCGAATAGTCATCGGGAATAGCACTTCATCTGTGCCAAAATCCGCAGTGAGGTGGTCGCGAGTGACTTTGTGAACTTGCTTTGAGTTCGTGCCTGTCCCGACCAGGACAACGCCCAGTAGATCCAGGGACGGATTAAGTCCGACGACACTGTCCATGCGTGCTGCAACCGCAGCAACACCTTTGCGGCTAGACATATCGGTCTTTAGCGGCACCACCGCGTACCGTGCAGCTGCCACAGCTGCCGCCTGCAGCGGCTCGTTCCCTGGCGGGCAGTCGAGCAGGACGAGGTCGTACTCCCCTGCGACGTTGGCAAGCAGTTTGGCCAGGGCTAATTGTGCTGCGTCTCGGTCTTTCTGGGCCTTGGCGCCGAGGAATGCAGCAGCGTCGTCCAGTTGGGGTCCTCCAGCAATGACGTCCAAATTGGGCCGAATTCCCATCAACAGATCCGGCTCTGCCCCAAAGCACAGCGCAGCTGCCAAGCTCCTGCCACCATCCCCTTGGTCGGCATAGCCAAGGTCCTCGGCCAAGTTGCCTTGGGGATCCAAATCGACGAGCAAGACGCGTGAGCCAGCCTCGGCTAGAAGTCCGCCCACGTTGGCAACCAAGCTGGTCTTGAAAACCCCGCCCTTACCGTTGATAACAGCGATGACACGGCTGAGGGCACCGCGGTCCAGATCGAGTTTCATCGAGCTCCCCTTTCAAAAGTGGTTCCAGCGTACCCAGCAACGCTGCTTTTACTTGGGAAGCTTGCTTCCGTGTCTTCGCTTTATTGGCTTTTTTTTTCACTTGTGAATACTGTAAAGAGGTTTAATAAAGCGAAGCTGGTGAAGAAAGTGAACACTACGTTTCCATGTAACCCTGTTTCTCTTGATTCGCTGTATTCCCTTGTAAACAAAGTAAACGACAGGGCAGAGCATGCTGTGTTCGCTACTCGTTCGCCTCCGACCAACTGCACGAGTGCCCTAACGGCGATGCATGTTAGGAATTTCTAAACCAGCAAGACAGAGTGCGTGAACAACCCCTCTACGGTCGTTCACGCCGCCAACCATAGAGCCGAGTCGCCAGGCGGTATCCAATGCTCTTCGCGTTCAGGATCGTAAAAGTCAGCCTCATCCATCCGGTTGTCGTCCATGAACCGGTCCAAGTAAGCGTGCCAGGCAGCGCGTTCAAGCCGGTTCCGGCTAATCTGGGCCTGGTAGTCCTCAATTGCGCCGAGGCGTTCAGCCAGGGCACGCAGGTTGGTCGTGGCGGTAATTTTCCAGTGCCGGCCGTCCCGATGGACCATTCCCAGGCTTTCCATGGTTGCAAGGGCTTTTTCGACGGTTGAACGGCTGATTCCGCTACTTCGTATGAGCTCTGCGCTGGTGGGGGAGTGCCGACCCCGCTCTATAGTCTCGTAGACAATGGCTGATGCGTCACCGAGGGCCCGGAATACGGGCCGTATGGAATGGATCTTGCCCTTTCGCCACGTGAGCTCACGGGCCAGCTGCTGGTAGTGCTCCGGTAACTGGATGAGATACACGTCTGCTGCTTTGTAGCGGGCGTCAGCGACCTTGGTGAGGATGCCGTCGGAGGCTTCGACCAGTGCCGGCAGGAGTCTGGCAATGGTGACGTGGTGCTTCCCCATTGCTGCGGCCAGGGTGCGGCATCCAACGTCGAGGATGTCTGTTTCTTTCGTTCTCATGTAGGCAAGCAGTGCACGGATGAGAAAGCGAAGACTGAGGCCTTCTCGACCACGATCCTTGAGCTTGTGGTCGAGTACCGCGTAGAGCACGTTTTCTAGATCGCTGACGAGTTGGTGGATGGCAGATGTGCTGAGGTTGGATGCCCCCCCTGTGGGTTTAGTGGGGCTTGTGTTGTTAATAAGGGCATCTTTTCCCCGTGGTTGGTGGGGCTGAGTTTTTGTCCATGCCTCGGCGTTGGCCCATTCCTGCCTTATAAGCCGGTTCTGCTTCACGGGCGTGCCATAGAGTGCGGCCAGGCCTGGGAACTGGCCGGTCAGTTCGTTTTGGACCTGGTCGAAGGTCCAGCCGCACGCGCTGAAGTGGTTGAGGACGGCCATGCGCGCCTCTGAGGGGCTCTTGTAGCGTGCAGTGTCGTACAGGCCGGTGCGAGCGGTTCGGCGCAGCGGGGTTTCACTGCCAGTGTTGACCTGCGGCAGGTGAATAGCCGCCGTCCGTTGCGCGGCTGCTGTTTTTGCCTGACGCGCTTTCAGGGCATGGTTTCGGGCCAGTTCCGGAGCTAGTCCGGTATGGAGGGCAGCGATAGCTGCGGCTGGGTTTCTGCGTCGCAGGACGTCGTATGCGTGGGATAAGGGAGTGATGAGTACCTGGTGGCCGCCGCTTTTGTGGGCTGACCCAGGGACGCGGATACATCCGTCCGTGACGTTTTGGTGGGGGCTGGGGTCAAGGCTCGCCGCTGTCAGAGCCAGGGCTTCCACGAGTTCGCGGGCCTCGGATGCATCCAATCGTTCCTGCAGCGGGATGTAGAGGTGGCGGCCGCCGCTGGGGGAGAAGTCCTCTACAAAGGTCACACCGCACGCGCTGAGCCTGTTGCGCAGGTTTGCGGCATCTGAGTCGACGACGGCTTTAAGTGCCTTGCTGGTGTCGAGGTCCAGACACAATGTGGCCACGCTGCCATCTGCCCCGTGAACCATGACAGCTGCCGGACGTGCCGGCAGCGCAGGTGTGATTCTGAGTAAGGAATTGGGTCGGGGGTATTGGAAACGGTCACCTATCCATCGGCCAAGACGGTATGACGCTTGGCCGGCGATAAGCGGGGCCAGCACCCAAGCCTCGGCAGGCGTGACTTGACAGCCGACACTGCTGGTGGCGTGCGTTGACGCGGATGCTAAAGGCGGTACGATAAGACCAGTTCCTTCCTTGGGGGGTACGACAAGATCCACCCACTGGGTGGGTGTTGGATAAAGTTCAGATCGTCGTCCGCCAAGATTTCGGATCTGAACTACATACGTTTTGAAGGCCCGCCTTTGTGCGGGCCTTCAGTTTTTAACTTGCCTTAGCGATAGGCAAAGCCTCCTGGCCATCTAGTGCGTCGAGGTCGATAGTTTTCAGGTGGTCATGCAGCAGCCGCGCAAGGAGCTCGGAGCGGCTCTCGGACGTAATCTCAACAACCCTGTTGAGCTTCTCGGCATCCGCCCGCGGAATCTTAGATGTGACGGTCTGACGATCGCCTTTATGCATCCGTGCCATGGGTCCTCCTAAGTCGGGTACTGAGCACTAGCCAATAGCAATCCGATTGCCTTAAGTGGGACCCGGTTTTTTCGGCGTGTCGCTATGCCCCTGTATGTAGGAGGCGTTCTTTTCGACTGCTTCAGCCAGGACGTTGGGCTTGATCTTGAAAACGACATGATGCCCCTGTCGCGGGGGCTTCACACTGGCCTTCACAGCCTTGAGCTCTTCCAACTGTTCAAGGTGCCGTTGAACTGTTTGGTAGCGGGTTCCGATAGCAGCCGCTATCTCACCGGAAGTTGCGCCATCCGGGTGCTGGGAGAGGAAGCGCAGGATCTCTGCCCGCAACTGGGGGATACCAAGGATTTCGGTCATCGTCGCGAGCTTCTTTGGCATCGGTGAGCTGGGACTGACATAGCGCGGCATCCTCCTATTTTGTCCTACGCAACCTCGCGACCAATGCTAATGCATTAAATGCACTACCAACTACAACTAATGCATTAAATGCACTAGTATGGGGAGAGGGGAAAGCCTGCAAATGCTCAGGGGGAAGGATGATCACCCGGAAGTGGTACGAGCCAAACAGCCAAGGGTTACTGGTATTTCAAAGACGCTGTTTGACAGGCGTCTCGGGCTTGATGGGTGGAGAATGGCCTGCGGTGTCCGCGCATTGGAGAAAAGTCCGAACCAACTGGTAGTTGTGGACACGATGTTTTTTGGGGGAGTAGCAGTGACCGTGTGCAAGTGCCTTGCCCTCGAGGTCGGGCCATGAGCAAGGGAAACGGCACTGCTGCAGGCGCTTTAGCCGTGGCAGCCTTCTTCTTCGCACCTGTTCTCATCGTCGTGCTGTTCCTGGGAGCCGGCGGGGCCAGGGCAGCTGAGTCCTGTGGCGTCGCCGGGAGCAGCGTCGCCGTCGGCAGCGTACCGGCGGAAGTCGGTTCGTTTTCGGGCAAGCAGCTGGAGAACGCTGCAGCCATCATGAAAGCTGCCAAGGACCTTGGACTGCCTGCGGCTGCGCAGATCCTTGGTATGCAGGCCGCCATTGGTGAATCCACACTGAACGTGATCGACTTGGGCGATACTGCCGGCCCTGACTCGCGGGGGTTGTTTCAGCAGCGGGCAAACGGCGCCTGGGGCAGCTACTCAGACCGGATGGACCCTTACATCAGCGCCACCAACTTCTTCAGGGCTCTGAGCAACCTTCCTGGCTGGGACCAGCTGGAACCGAGCACCGCGATCCACCGCGTGCAGCGCAACGCGGTGGAGAACCATTACGCGCAGTTCCGGGCCCCTGCAGCACAGGTAGTAAAAGCGCTGGGTGGCGAGGCCACCGCCGGGCTGGACGCCAGCGGCGCGTGCCCGAGCGGCGGGGGAGCAGTCCTGGGGGAGCTTTCGGGTGAATGGGCTCACCCGCTGGCCGGGGCCAGCATGACCAGTGGTTACGGCCCCCGTGCCGCGCCTGCCGGAACCGTCGGGGGAGTCCTGGCGAACTTCCACTACGGCATCGACTTCGCCACACCGGGCAGGGCCGGAACCATCGTCGCTGTGACGGACATGAAGATCGTCAAGATCCGCCACCTTGACGGGACGTTCGGCAGCGGCGTTACCGGCCAGACGACGGACGGAAAGCTCACCATTGGCTACTACCACATGCAATCCGGGTCCTTGAAGGTCAAAGAAGGCGACCTCGTGGCCGCCGGAACCCCGTTGGGGACCGAGGGAGCTACCGGCAACGTGACCGGGCGCCACCTGCACATGGAATTCTTTCCGGGCGCACTGCCCAATCCCATGGTCCCGATCAACCAGACCACCGACCCCGCCCCGATCCTCAAAGCACAGGGAGTGAGCTTCTAATGCGCATCATCCAATTCGGTCTTGTCCTGGCCGTGACCGCCGTAGCCGTCTCAGGTTGCGCCGCCCCGGCATCAAACAACACCCCTGAGCCTGCGGTCTCAGCCAGCAGCGCGGCGGAGATCCACGACCACGACGAGGATCACGGCGTTCCCGCCGTGACCTGGGGGCCCTCCACCTACGCCGAGGTTAAGGCCCTTGCCGCTGACCTGATGCTCAAGTTTGCCCGCCCTGACGTGACGGCACGGGCTTGGTTTGATGCGCTCCAGCCTCACATGAGCGCCGATTACCAGGAGTCCGCGCAGTACATCGACCCCGGCCGCATCCCCGTGCGGGAGATCCAATCTCCCCCCGCCTTGGTCAGGGAGCAGGAGAACCCCATGTCGGTCATGGCCGAGTTTCCGACCAACGACGGCCTCTGGGTGATGTCCCTGCACCGGGCTGGGCAGGACGAACCGTGGCTGATCACCAACATCGCACCCAAAGATTCCTAAGCAGCATCACCAACTTGCGAAAGAAAGAGGTAGGCCCATGGCCATCGAAAAATCGCTGATCCAGCCGGAACCGGTGATCAGTGCCATCATCAACGGTGACAACACCGGGATCCTGAAAATCAACGGCGAAGAACACCCCTACGAAGCCCCGGACGTCAGCGCCCTGCGCCAGGCGCTCATGAAGCGCGCAATCGGAGAAGCAGCCACCCTCAGCCGCCCGGTCCGTGTGACATCGATGGATGACTCAGGGGTTTCCTACCTGGTTGTCTCACCAACCGGCGAGGTCGAGGAAGAGCAACCCACCACCGTCCCGGAAGATGCCAGCACCATCATCGAAACCAGCCCGGCCACCCGCACAGCCACAACCACTGCTGCAGCAGCCAAGGCCGCTACAACCGTCGTCAGCGAAGCCGCCCCGGCCGCCACTTCAGCAGTGGCGGCCACGACCACGCGTCGTTCAATCAGGGAGGCCGAAAGCTTCCTCGCCGCCCCCAGTACTGTTGAGCCGGCCACCCAGGGTATCCGGGGAATGCTGAACAGCCTGGGACTTTCGCTTGCTCCGTCTGAGGACGAACTGAGCGAGCGGGTTGATGTCCGGCTGGCATCCAAGCACTTTGCCGGCACCCGCACCATTGCCGTGGTGAACCAAAAGGGCGGGTCAAACAAGACGCCCACCGTAGCCGACCTCGCTGCCGTTTTCGGCCGTAACGGGGGCAGCGTCGTGGCGTGGGATAACAACCCCACAACAGGGACGCTGGGATGGCGCACCGAACAGGGCGATCATTCCCGCAGCGCGCTGGACGTCATCGCCAACGCTGAAGCCCTGCTCTCTCCCACGGCACAGTCCGCGGATATCAACGCATTCGTCCACCACCAGAGCACCGACAAGTACGACGTGCTGCGCTCCGATTCGGATGTGGACGGCACCCATGAAGTAACCGCTGAAGAGGTCGACATCCTGCACCGGGTTGTCTCCAAGTACTACCGGCTGATCCTGATGGATTCAGGCAACAACCACCGCAGCGCCGAGTGGAACCGCATGATCGACCACGCGGACCAGTTGGTGGTTCCCACCACCAACGAAGAAGACCGGGTAGAAGCGGCCCTGCTGACGTTGCAGGGACTGGACCTGAAGAGCGAACGCTCCGCCGGGCTGGCCGCCAACGCCGTCGTTGTCGTCTCGGAACGGCAGGAAGGCGAAGCCAGGCTCTCCCAGGAAACGGCCGAGAAGTTCCGGCCCTACGTGCGCGACGTTGTCGTCGTTCCGTTTGACCCGGCCCTGAAGTCCGGTCAGATCCGCTTCGGTGCTCTCAAACGCCCCACCCGCAGGGCGTGGTTGCGGGCGGCAGCTGCGGTGGCACGTGGGCTATGAACGTGACCGAAAAGACCGAGAGCGTCAGCCCATGGGTGACAGCTGCGCAGAGCATCGCACCGGAAGTCCGCGCATCCGCACCTGTTGAGGACCCGGCCCCGGCCGCTCAGGAACAATCAATCGGTTTCGTAGCCGCGCATGGCGGCGCGGGAGCCACGGCTTGGGCCGCGATCCTGGACGGGGCAGACCACGGCCAGCAGCCGCCCGCCGACGGAGCACCGGTGGTCCTTGTCGCCCGCGCCAGCCTGCACGGCATCGACGCGGCCAAGGCAGCCATCGCCGCCCACGGCCAGGCCGCGTTCAGTGCGGTCCTGATCGTCCCGGCTGCACCGGGACGTCCCTCCCGGATGATCCAGAACGAACTCAAAGTCCTGGCCGGCGCAGTGTCCCTGATCCCCGTCCCGTGGGTATCAGGGCTGCTGATCAAGCGCTCCGCGCTGGCTGATTTCACTGATGTACCGGCCAAGGACCTGGCAAGAGTCCGGGCCGCGCTTTCCACGACTAAAGGAGAAATGAAATGACCATCCTCACCAAACTCACCGACGTAGCGACCAACGTTGTCGCCGAAGCCAAGCCCCTGCCCCAGGAAGTCCAGGACGGCCTCGACACCGTGATCCTGTGGGCGCAGATCATCGGCGGTTCCCTCGCGATCCTGGGCGTCATGATCCTCTTCATCGGTCTGTTCTTCGCCCACCAGCGCGGCCGCGGCGAAGAGTTCATGTCCAAAGCCGGCTGGTGGCTCACGGGTGCCATCGGACTTGGCACCTCCGGCGTGCTGGCAACACTCTTCGTCAGCTAGGAGCAGCCCATGAGCCAAGTACAAAAACCTCAAACCCTCAGAGGCAAAACCGCGTGGTGGGCCGCCATCGCCGTCGTCTTCATCGTCGCTGTCCTGGCGTTCCTCATCCTTGTCAAGCCAGCCCCGCAGAACGCCCCGCAGGCACAGGAGAGCACCGCCCAACCGACGGAGGGCTGCAACGTCCCTAAAGGGGACACGTCCTCTAAGCCTGCAATGCCGGAAGACCTCCGCTGGGAAGCAAAGGACGGCTGGACGTGGCCGGTCTCTGACACCTATGGGCCTACGCAAACTAAGAACGGGTTTGGCGTCTGCTTTGCCCGTTCACCCCTTGGAGCTGCACTTACGGCCGTGAGTATGAACGCTGCGGGCAACGTGATTAATGCCCGTGAAGCTGGGGAAATGTACGCAATTCCATCCATCGGACGGGACGTTCTCCTTAAAGACACTCCCGACCAAGCCGGCAGGACCACTCCGGTCACATACTCGGGTTTCATTGTGGACAGTTTCACTGAGGACGAAGCGGCAATCACTCTTGTTTCTGCCACCGCTGCAAGCCCTTCTGGTTATGCCGGCCTTCCTCTGACTTTCAAGTGGGTGGACGGAGATTGGAAGCTCAAAATTTTGGACGATGGGTCCACGTTTGTTGGGCAGCCTCCGGTCCCGCTCAAGGGCGGCTTTGTGGAGTGGAGCGCCTCGAATGGCCTGTAATCCATTGCTGGATGGCCCGACCTGTGTTGCTGCCAGCGTGATTGGCGGTGTTCAGGACGCGACGCAGGGAGCGGTGAACAGTGCCGTTGATTCGGGTGCCAACAGCCTCGGTGAGGCGATGATGGGGGCCTGGGACTCCATCATGAAGGGCTTCCTCACCTCCTGGCTGGATGCTGGAATGATGGTCAGCCTCGAGGGCGAATCCATGGCATGGCTGACCGATCAGCTGCAGCTCCTCAGCATCTTCATGTCAACCCTCGGCATCATGGTCGCCTGTGTGTGGACGATGGTCCACGCCCGTGGAGACAAGGCCGTGAAGGCGGCCAAGTCCCTTCTCATGGTATTTCTCGTGACCACCGCGGGAACAACTCTTATGCAGGTCGCCATCCCGGCCGGTGACGCTTTCTCGAAGTACATCCTCGATGAAGCAGGTGTCACCGTTCAGGGCTATGAGCAGCTGGGACCTGCCGCAGGGGCGGTGAGCCAGATCGGGCCAGGCCTGGCGATCGTGGCCGGGATCTTTGGTGTCATCGCCACCTTGCTGCAGTGGGTCATCATGATTGTCCGCGCCACGGTGCTGCCGTTGCTGGTCGCCATTTGGCCTGTCGCTGCGGCCGCGGCCATGATCCGCGGTGCCGAGCAGAGCTTCTCCAAGGTCACGATGTGGCTTGTCGCGTTCCTGCTTTACAAGCCAATTGCGGCGATCATCTACGCCTTTGCGTGGAAGTTGAAGTCCGGTGGTGACGGCATTGGAGGGGTCATCAACGGGATGTTGCTGCTGGTCCTGGCAGTGGCTGCTCTGCCTGCGCTGATGAAGTTGCTGAGCCCCGCTACCGCTGCGATGGGTTCCGCCGCAGGAGGATCCATGGCGCTGGGGGCAGGCGCCGCGGTCGTGACCGCTGGAGTTGCTGCCGGTGCCGCCGTCGCCACCGGCGGCGCCAGCGCAGGTGCCAAGGGCGCAGCAGGCTTCGCTGGAACAGCCGGCCCTTCTGGTGGAGCCGCCACCGCCCAAGGAATGACGTCCATGGCTGCTCCTGCCAGCTCCAGCGGCACGGCGCCGGGCGGCGCCCCTGCAGGGCCCTCCGGCAACCCTGCTTCTTCAAGCCCTGGTGGTTCTGTCGCCCCCGGTGGCTCCGGTGGCAGCAATGCCGGCACCGGTTCCGGGGGAGCCTCCACGGGCGGATCGTCAGCGGGTGGGGCGGTCGCCAAGGGAGCCTCCGGCGGCAACGCTGGGTTGCAGGCCGCGACCCAGTCCTTGGGCGGTTCCATCGCGCAGGGAGCACAGAACACTGACGGAAAGGACGTGCTCGGATCATGAGCGAGAACGCTGCACAGGAAAAATTCGGCAACTGGCTCAAGCCCGCTTCTCCGGGACTGTTCGGTCTGCCGCTGGGCGGGATCGTCATCTCGTGCGCGGGCCTCTTCTTTGGTCTCTTGAGCCTAATGCGGGGCCTGCTTCTTTTGGCCCTGGTTGTCCTGGTGGGCACGGCATTGGTGGTCCTGCTCGGTGTCGTGCGGTTCGGTGGCCGCACAGTTATCGGCAAGGCCACTGATGCCCTGTCGTTGGCTTCGCGGAAGTCCACCGGTTCGGCGTTCTACGTCACCGGGGCCTTGTCCACGCTTCCACCCGAAGACGCGGAGCGCCTGCCTGGTGCCCTGCTGGACGTAGAGACGATTTCCGGCACGGATGGCCTTGGCCGCCCGTACTCGCTGCTGCACCATAAGGCGGTCCGGCAGCTGGCGGCCGTCTTCGGCTGCTCCCCGGACGGGGCGGCCATGCAGGAACAGTCTGTCGTCAATGCCCAGGTGGCCAACTTCGGGGCCTGGGTATCTTCGCTCAGCGTCGAAGATGGCCTCACGGGAGCGACGATCGTTGTTGATTCGGCCTCCGAATCCTCGGCCGCGACGTGCGCTGCCATCCGCGACGATGTTGCACCGAATGCCCCGGCGTTCGCCAAGAAAGTCCTTGACCACGCGGTAGGAACCCTGCCAGCCCGCTCAGCGGTGATGAACGTTTACGCCACGATGGTCTGGGACGCTCCCGCGCTGGGTGCATCGGATAAGGACGTGTCCTCCGCTGTTGCCGAGGTTGCCGCCCGGCTTCCCGGCCAGACCCAAATGCTCGCGGCCGCCGGTGCCGGCTCACCCACTCCCCTCGTGGAAGAGGACCTGGCCCATGTCGCGCAATTGTCGTATCAGCCGATGCGGGATCAAGAAATGGCCTTGGACGCCCTGCACGGCCGCCGCGCCGTCCAGTACTGGGAACATGCCGGTCCCGGCTTCTTCGATGACTCTCAGGGCCGTGTGGTGTTCCACGACGGCGTCGCGTCCATGACCCTGATGATGACCGTCCCTCCGGGAGCGCACATCACCTCGCGCAGCTTCGACCGGGTGTTCGGTCCGAACGCTAAGTTCCTCCGCAAACGCGTCGCGTTGTTCTACCGGCCGGTTGATCCCGGCACGGGAGCCAAGACAGTGGACCGCCTGGTGAAAACCGCGGATTGGAAGATGAGCACCCGCAAGGGCCGGCCAACGTCCTTTGACCGGGCCACCAAGGCTGTCGCGGAAAAGACCGAAGAAGAACTCGCGCAGGGAGCGAGGCTGTCGCTGTTTTCGATGATGGTCACCGTCACGTTCGCACCCGATGAAAAGTCATACCGGGAAGCCCTGAACCAGGTGAAGTCGATCATGAACCAGCTCATCATGCCGTACCGCTTCGTGGAGCACGCCGGTTCCGCGGCATTCCACACCACGTTGCCATTCGGGATCCTCCCATGGAAGTACAGCAGCACCCCGCTCTGGATGGAAGGCGTCCTCTAGATGAAAGACAACACTGTGGGAAAACCTGCTAACGGCCGGGCCGTCATGGCCAAGCGATTGCTCGCAGAGAAGATGCGGCACATCAAAACCTCCAAGGGTTTCACCGGTTTCGGCGGCGGGCGCTGGGGCAAAATGCCCCAGCCCCCGCAGTGGTACTCCTCCTCCACGCAGCTCTGCGGGATCTACCCGTTCTCGGCCGGCACCTCCCGGCCGAACACCGGCACCCCGCTGGGCCGGGACATGAACGTCGATACCGCCGTCTGCGGGGACATGAAGACCTGGTACGACGCGGGCCTGATTTCCTCGTCCTCAATGAT
Source organism: Pseudarthrobacter sp. NPDC058329 (assembly GCF_042879835.1). NCBI lineage: Bacteria > Bacillati > Actinomycetota > Actinomycetes > Micrococcales > Micrococcaceae > Pseudarthrobacter > Pseudarthrobacter sp. NPDC058329. The sequence goes on along the minus strand of NZ_JBHVZR010000017.1, from coordinate 58,475 downwards.
GCTCTTTGGCCTGAACGGCAACGGCAAGTCCTCGGTCGCGCAGCGGTTCATCTACTCCATGGCAGCCCGCGGCATCGTCCCCATGGTCTTTGACCCGCTCAAGGACGAATACGGCGAAATGGTCGAAGCCCTCGGCGGCAGGGTCCTGCGCGTCGGACCCCGCGGCCGGGACAAGATCAACCTGCTGCACCTGGGCGCCCTGGGGGAGGCCGCCGCAAAGATCGGCGGCACCACGGGTGAGGACATGCGCCGCCAGGCGGTCAGCCAGGCAGTGGACATGGTCGCCCTCGTCGTGCAAATCAACCGCGGCAGCCCGCTCTCGGACAGCGAAGACGCAGTCCTGGCCCTAATGGTTCGTTCGGTCATCTCCCGCGTCCCCCGCCCCTCGATGGATGACCTGGTGGACGCGTTCCTGGCACCGCCACCGGAAGTCCTCTCCGCTGTGGCCTGCAACGACGCTACCCAGTTCCTGGGCGAGTACCGGGCCCTGCACCTGTCCGTGCTGGCCCTGCTCTCCGGCGAAATGGGTGCGCTGATTGGCGGCAGCGAATCCATGTCCATCCCAGTGGGCAACCCCGGAGGTTTCTGCTTCGACACCTCCTCCATCCCGGCGTCGAACACCAAACTGCTCTCCGCCGCGATGCTGGCAACCTGGAACATCGGCTTCTCCGCTATCGACGCCCACTGGGAACTGTCCCGGCATGACCCGAGCGTGCACTGGGGCGGCTACCTCGCCGTGCAGGACGAGTTCTGGTACCCGATGCGCGCCTGTGAAGGCATCATCGACCGGGCAGACCGGATCGGACGGACCAACCGCGGCCTGGGTGTCAGCGAACTGAAAATCACCCACAGCCCCAAAGACTTCCTCTCCCTTCCGAACGCCAAAGACAGGGAAACCGCCAAGGGCTTCGCCCAACGCTGTGGCGTCCTGGGCCTGATGGCCCTGTCCCTCGATGACCTGCACGCCCTGTCCGCGGTCCAGCCGCTCAACGGCAAGGAAATCGCCACAGTCGCCGGCTTCAACACGCCCCCGGACTGGAAACCGAACATGAACGCCGACGGCACCCCCGCCCCGCCGCCCGGGGCAGGGAAGATCCTGCTGAAGATCCCCGGCCGGGTCGGCCTGCCGGTGCAGATGACCCTGACCGCCATTGAAAAGGCAAAACACATCACGGACGAGCGCAGCAACCGCGTCGCCTTCGCCCACGAAATGGAGACTGTCTAATGGGAGCCCCGAACAAGAAGGCCTCAAGCCTCAGCGGCGAAACCATCGCCCTCTGGGTCGTCCTCACCGTCATCCTGGTCGGGGCCGGCGCAACCTCCGGAGCTGTCCACCTCGGCTCGATGGTCGCAGGAGACGGCCAGCAGCTGCCCAAGAACCCGGCAGAGCTCCTGGTGGGCCTGATCAAAGGCACGGTTACGTGGCCGGCGCCGGCCACCTGGGTCCTGGTCGGCTTCGGCGTCATCCTGCTGACCCTGGCTGTCCTGATCACCCGTGCGGTCCTGAAAGGCGCGTCCAAGCGCTCCCGCGTTGATGCGGCCGCCCGGTACATGGCGACACCCAAGGACCTGAAGGCACAGACCCTGCGCGGTGCGACGGAAAAGGCCAGAAGCCTGGGCGTGGAGGGTTCACCGGGCATCCCGGTGGGTAAGACCGTGATCGGGAAGCAGATGGTCTTCGGGTCCTGGGAAGACATGCACATCGACATCTGGGGCCCGCGAACGGGTAAAACCACCTCCCGTGCGATCCCCGCCATTCTCTCCGCGCCCGGCGCGGCCCTGGTCACCTCCAACAAGCGCGACATTGTGGACGGCACGCGCGATGTCCGGGCCGTGGATGGCCCGGTGTGGGTCTTTGACCCGCAGGCCGTCGCCCTGGAAGAACCTTCCTGGTGGTGGAATCCTCTGTCCTACGTCACCGACGAAGTCCGGGCTGCCCGCCTCGCTGACCACTTCGCCTCCGGCTCCCGCGGGCCCGGAGCCCAGACAGACGCGTACTTCGACCCTGCGGGGCAGGACCTGCTCGCCGGCCTGCTGCTCGCGGCCGCCCTGGCCGATCTGCCCATCACACAGGTGCACACCTGGCTGACCGATCCCACCGACGACGCGGCCGTGCCGATCCTGATGGAGGCCGGGTTCACCCAGACCGGCAACGCCGTCCAGGGCGTGATCAACCTTCACGACAAACAGCGTGGCGGCATCTACGGCACCGCCCTGCAGATGGCGTCCTGTCTGACCAACCGGCAGGTTTCCCGGTGGGTCACCCCGCAGGGGCCGGCTGATAACCGGCCGCAGTTCGACCCGGCCGCTTTCGTCCGGTCCAAGGGAACGCTGTACAGCCTGTCCAAGGAAGGCAAGGGAACCGCCGGGCCCCTCGTCACAGCCCTGACGGTGGCGACAGTGGAAGCGGCCGAAGAACTTGCCGTCCACTCCCGTGGCGGACGCCTCGAAACACCGATGATTGGCGTCCTCGACGAGGCAGCGAACGTCTGCCGCTGGCGCGAACTCCCGAACCTGTACAGCCACTATGGCTCCCGGGGCGTCGTCTTAATGACCATCCTCCAGTCCTGGTCTCAGGGCGTGGAAGTCTGGGGCCGGGAAGGCATGCGCAAACTCTGGTCCGCGTCCAACATCAAGGTCTACGGTGGCGGCGTCGCGGAAGCCGAATTCCTGAACGAGGTTTCCCAGCTCGTGGGGGAGTACCGGTACTCCAACATGACCAAGAGCCGCTCCCGGCAAGGGGTGTCCTACAACTACGACAACGACCGCAAGGAGCGGACCCTGGACGTTTCCGACCTCGCATCCTTCCCCCGTGGCCGCGCCATCATGTTCGCCTCCGGCGCCCCAGCAGCGCTGCTCGAAACAGTGCCGTGGATGGGCGGCAAGCACGACGCCGAAATCCGTGCCTCCATCGCAGCCCACGACCCCTCCAAGAAGGCAGCGACTGGGACAGCCGACGCGGAACCGGTTAATCCCTGGGTTCCTGCCGCAGCCTCGAGCAAGGGATCAGCCGGTGAGTGACTTGGGGGAGTGGGATGACGAGCCCGAAGGTTCCGATCGACCATTGGGGCAACCGGGAGCTGGGGAGCCGGAAGCAGAAGAAGCCGCTGAACCGGAGCTGTTCTATCCCGACCTGGTCAGCTTCGTCCAAGAACACCTCTCCCCGTCCTACCGGCGCAGCCTCAGCGGAACAGACCGTACATGGTGCCCTTCCTGGTGGAAACACGAAGAAGCCATCAGCCGACTGGAAGCCTTATGGCGGTCCTGGGAATTCCTCCGCCTCGACGGCTCAACCGGCATGAGCATCTGGTGGCGCGACCACGCAGACCATCACATGAGCGTCCTGCTTTCTGCGGACGGTCCCTTCAAGGGATGCAAACCCGTCAGTGGCGGGCACGCGACCAACAAGCTCAAAGCTCTCCCGTGCGATCCTCCTCCCGAAGGACTATTTTGAAGCATCGCCAAGAAAGGGCTCTGACATTTTTTCCGAGCTTACGGAGGCCCTCACAGCTGTCCATAGTTGGGGTCAATCCGGGTTATCCACGGCTGGAATTGGGAGCCGTTGGGGTAGCTCCCTCGGCAGCAGCAACGGTGGATAACCCATCAGGATTGTCCCCGGCTGTTGGCAGCGGGCCTTACCTTTATCCCCGGAACCCGTTATTCCTTTTTGAGCTCGACGGCCGCCGTAGCGGTTTCCCGCTCGGCAAACGAGTTAAAGCTCCGCATGATTGCCGAACCACCCTCCAGGCCAGCTCTATTTCGCAGCCTAGGACAACCTGCAGTAGCGTGAGGTGCCTCGAATTGTCCTAGCGGAGCAACGAGGCCGAATCCAGCAGAACGTCGTTGAGAAGTACTGAGCCCCGACTAGGCCCGGCGCGCCGGCCGTGATCCCAAAGCCGTCTTAGGCCGTCATTATGGCATCAGCTGCGAGACGCTCTACCTGCACCTGCACCACGTCTAGTCGGAATGAAGCACTTCCCGGGCCAGTGCAGCCGTCAACTCGTAGAACGAGCGCCACCGTTAGGCCTCTGACACGGCTGTCTTCTTTCGGATCAGGCCGGACCCTCACACACCGTTTTTCTTGCAGTCCCAATCTACTCCTACGCCAGCAGCCGGAGGGATGGGCGGTGGGTTTGGCCCAGGGTAGTGGGATCTGCGTTGGCATCGAAGGCGCGGGTAAATCGTTTGAAGGAGCTTTTGAGGTGCTCTGCCATGGCGTTCTCTGCGGATTCCGGATCAGCGTTGGTGATGGCTTCGGCGATTCTGCGGTGTTCATTCATGGTCGCTGCGCTGTCGATGTCCTTTGGATACAGGCGGAATATGTGTAGGTGGCAATGCGTCTGTGCGTAGGCCTGCCCAATGACCGGGTTTCCGGCAGCCTTCAGGATTAATTCGTGGAAGCGTGAATCGTGGGCGACCATGTCCTGTCTGAGGTCACGGTCCGGGTCGTCTGCTTTAAGAAAGTCCTCCACTTCATGGAGCAGCTGGCTTCCTGGGTTGGAAAGTCTGTCGATTGCAACTGTCCGTGACGCCCAAGGTTCCACAAGAAGCCGGAATTCGAAGAGCGAACGCAGCCCCTGTACGTCCAAAAGCGGCGTGGTGCTGTATCCCCTGCCGGTGTTGACAACTAAATTGTCGCCCTCCAAACGCTGGAGGGCCTCCCGGATTGGCGTCTGCGACACACCGAAACTACGACCGATCGCTTCGATATTGAGTCGAGAATCCGGCGGGAGGTCGCCATACATGATCGCGGCACGTAACGACGAGTACACCTCACTCGTGCGGACCTTAGCTTGGTCTGCTGGAGCACGTCCCGGCATGATCTCTCCGACTCTCCTTGGAAATGGCCCTTCTTGAAGCATAAGTGTTCCCCGATCCGGAGGCGTTATAAAGCCTTCAATGGCAGTGGCCCCAACGTTTGACAGCAGGAGGAGCTTGACTTACGTCACACCAACTATATAATTTCTTCAGTTCCTATAGGGAAAGCGATGTTCCTATAGATTACATTCTTATAGAAGTCGTGTGGGGGCTTGCTTCTTTTCCTTCACACATCCGCCAAACTGCACAGCATGCGCTCGTCAAGGGAGACCGGCATGACAATTTTGAACAAAACGAAATCCGTGCGTACGCCGCGCACCATGACCCGCAAGCGCTGGGTCATTATCTGGCTGGCCTTCGTCGGGCTAAGCATCAACTATCTGGACCGCTCAAGCTTGGCCGTGGCCCTGCCCTTCATGGGCGAAGAGTTCACGCTCACCGCGACCCAGCAGGGCCTGATCTTCGCCGCATTCTTCTGGGCCTACGACTTCTTCCAGCTGGCCGCAGGCTGGTATGTCGACAAAGTGGGTCCCCGGAAATCATTCACCATCGCCGCGATCTGCTGGTCAATATTCACAATGGCTACCGCGTTCGTGCGGGGCTTCTGGTCCCTCTTCGCCGTCCGGTTCCTGCTCGGCGTCGGCGAAAGCCCTGCACCCAGCACCTCAGCAAAGGTGGTCGCGACCTGGTTCCCCACCCGTGAACGTGCATTCGCGACAAGCATCTGGGACTCCGGCTCCCGCGTCGGTGCCGTGATCGCACTGCCGATCGTCACCCTGATTGTCGCCCTCACTTCCTGGCACGCCGTGTTCATCATCATCGGGGCCGCCGGACTCGTCTGGGCCCTGGTCTGGTGGAAGGTCTACCGCGACCCGCAGGAGCACCCGGGCATTGACGCTGCCGAGCTTGACTACATTGAACAGGGCGGAGCCCGGGGCGCCGCCACCGACGATCCTGAAGCTGCGAAGATGAAATGGCGGTCGCTGCTGAAGTACCGCAAGGTCCTGAGCATGATGTTTGGCTTCTTCTGCCTCAACAGCGTCATCTACTTCTTCATCACCTTCTTCCCGAGCTACCTCGTCACTGAACGTGGATTCAACCTGCTCAAACTGGGCCTGTTCGGCGCCATCCCGGGTATCTGTGCCGTCCTCTGTGGCTGGATTGCCGGGATCCTCGCCGACCGCGCCGTTCGCAGCGGACACTCTGTGACCAAGGTTCGCAGGTTCCAGATCGTAGGCGGCCTCACGGGCGGCTCCGTGATCATGTTCGCAGCGCTCGTACCTGAAGCATGGATGGCACTGGCCCTTCTGTCCGTCGCTTACTCCAGCCTGACCGTGGCCGGAACCGGCATCTGGTCCCTGCCCGCAGACGTTGCCCCCAGCTCCAAGCACGTCGGATCCATCGGCGGTCTGCAGAACTTTGCCTCCAACCTGGCCGGCATCTTCACCCCCGTCCTGATCGGTGTTCTTTTGGATCAAACCGGCTCTTACGTTATGCCGCTGGCCATCATCGGCGGCGTGGCCATCATCGGTGCACTGAACTACCTGCTCATCTTGGGCAAGGTTGAACCGATCACCATCAAAAAACCTGTCTCCTAATCTCCACCTGCCCGCCTTCCCAGTTCCACTACTCCCACCACGTTTACATTTCTACAAAGGATTCAAAATGACTGTCATCACCGGAGTCGACGTAATTGACGTCCGTTTCCCCACCTCCCTGACCGCCGACGGCTCTGACGCCATGAACAAGGACGGCGATTACTCAGCGGCCTACGTCGTCCTTCACACCGATGACCCCAAGCTCTCGGGATACGGGTTCACCTTCACCATTGGGCGCGGCAACGACCTGTGCGTTGCCGCCGCTGAGCAGCGGGCGCTTCCGCTGATCGGGCGTAACGTTGAAGAAATCACCGCTGATCTGGGAGGCATCTACCGCGAACTGCAGTCCGACTCCCAGCTCCGCTGGCTCGGACCGGAGAAGGGCGTCATCCACCTTGCCCTCGCCGCGGTCATGAACGCCGTGTGGGACATGGCTGCCCGCCGCGCCGGCAAGCCCCTGTGGAAGCTGCTGGCCGACATGAGCCCGGAAGAGCTCGTCAACGCAGCCGACATGCGCTACCTCTCGGACGCACTCACCCGCGACGAGGCGTTGGAGCTCCTTCGCAACCTCGAAGGAACACGAAAAGAGCGCATCGCGCAGCTTGAAATCTCCGGATACCCCTCCTACACCACCTCCGCAGGCTGGCTGGGCTACTCCGACGACAAACTCCGCATGCTCTGCCAAGAGGCCGTCGACTCCGGCTACCGCCACATCAAACTCAAAGTCGGCGCCAACCTCCAGGACGACATCCGCCGGTGTTCAATCGCCCGCGAAGTCATCGGAGACGATGCCCACCTGATGATTGACGCCAACCAGGTCTGGGACGTTCCGGAAGCCATCGAATGGGTCAGCGCCCTGGCCGAATTCAAGCCCCTGTGGATCGAAGAGCCCACGAGCCCGGATGACATCCTCGGCCACGCCGCGGTCCGCAAGGCCGTGGCACCAATCGGCGTCGCCACCGGAGAACACGGCATGAACCGCGTCCTGTTCAAACAGCTCTTCCAGGCAGAAGCCATCGACTACTGCCAACTGGACTCCTGCCGCCTGGGCAGCGTCAACGAAATCCTCTCGGTACTGTTCATGGCCGCCAAGTTCGGCGTCCCCGTTTGCCCGCACGCAGGCGGCGTCGGCCTCTGCGAACTGGTACAGCACCTGTCCATCTTCGACTACGTCGCAGTCTCCGGCAGCCTGGAAGGCCGGGTCACGGAGTTCGTTGACCACCTCCACGAGCACTTCGTTGACCCCTGCATCGTGCGCGACGGAGCTTACGTGCTGCCGTCCCTTCCCGGCTACAGCGCCGAAATGTACGACAGCACACTCGCCGAGTTCGCCTTCCCCGCAGGCTCCTACTGGAGCACCGCAAGCCAAAAGGCGCCGGTCAGCGTCTAAGCCACTGCAGGGCCGGGAACGGTCCCGGCCCTGCACAAACTCACCTAACGAAAGACAGTCATGCCAGCGGCAACATACATCGGCAACAACACCATCGACGTCGTGGAAAGCACGCAGCGCCCGCCCGGTCCCGGACAGGTCCAGATTGACGTGGCCTACACGGGAATCTGTGGCACGGATCTGCACATCCTGCACGGGAACATGGACTCACGGGTCAGCCTTCCCGCCGTCATCGGCCACGAAATGTCCGGGCGGATCTCGGCACTCGGCCAAGGAGTCAAAGGGTGGAGCGTGGGCGATCCGGTCACGGTTATGCCCCTGGACTGGTGCGGTAGCTGCCCCGCCTGCACTGCCGGCCATCAACACATCTGCCACAACCTCAATTTCATCGGCATCGACTCGCCCGGTTCCCTGCAGAAGCAATGGAACGTCCCGGAAAACGTCCTGGTCCGCCTCCCGGAATCACTGCGGCTTGACCATGCCGCCCTTGTCGAACCCGTTGCCGTCGCCGTGCATGATGTCCGTCGGGCCGAGATCAAGCCCGGCGAGAAGGCCGTCGTCATCGGCGGTGGCCCCATCGGTGTTCTTATTGCCACCACCGCCCGGCACGCCGGGGCAGAAGTTGTCGTACTTGAGCTCGACGCCGACCGCCGCGTCATGATCAAAGAGCTCGGCTTCGAAGTCCTGGACCCCAGGGAACAGGACCAGGTGGAGTGGGTCAACAACTGGACAGACAACGCGGGCGCCGATGTTGTCTTTGAAGTCTCCGGTGCTGCCGCCGCCGTTCTGGGTGCGACCGCTCTGGCGAAAGTCAGGGGCCGACTCGTTGTCGTGGCCATCCACCCCCAACCCAGACCAATTGACCTTCAGCGCGTGTTCTGGCGGGAGCTGACCATCCTGGGGGCCAGGGTTTATGAACGTCGGGACTTCGAAACGGCGGTCACACTGCTCGCGGACGGAGTTATCCCTGCGGAGAAGCTGATCACCGGAACGGTTCCGCTCGGACGGACCTCAGATGCCTTTACCAGGTTGTCCGCCGGTGACGCCATGAAGATCCTGGTTGACTGCCAGGCGGTGCCGGCATGAGCACCCACCCTTTTGACCTGACCGGCAAGCTCGCCGTTGTCACCGGTGCAAAACGCGGCCTGGGCAAAGCCATGGCCGAGGCACTGGCCGCTGCGGGCGCAGACATCATCGGCGTCAGTGCAACTCTGGAGCCAAACGGCAGCGAGGTCGAACGCACCGTCGAATCCTTAGGACGCTCCTTCAGCGCCCGCGCGGTGGACTTCTCCGACCGAGACGCAGTCCGCTCCCTCGGCGCTGAACTCGCCACCCTGGAACGGCCCGTCGATATCCTCGTCAACAACGCCGGAACCATCGAACGTGCCCCCGCAGCCGAGCACCCGGATGAGCTCTGGGACCAGGTGCTTCAGGTGAACCTGTCGTCCCAGTTCGTGCTCAGCCGCGAAATCGGCAGGGCCATGATTGCCCGCGGCATGGGCGGCAAGATAATCTTCACGGCATCCTTGCTCAGCTTCCAAGGCGGAATCAACGTCCCGGGATATGCCGCCGCCAAATCCGGCATCGCGGGATTGACCAAGGCCCTGTCCAACGAATGGGCGGTCCACGGAATCAACGTCAATGCCATCGCCCCTGGGTACATCGCTACCGACAACACCGAAGCACTACGTAACGACCCCAGCCGATCCCAGGCAATCCTGGACCGCATCCCCGCCGGCCGCTGGGGAGCTGCCGGTGACATGGCCGGGGCTGTCGTTTTCCTCGCCAGTCCCGCATCGGACTACGTCTCCGGCACTGTGCTGCCCGTCGACGGAGGGTGGATGGGACGATGACCATCGCCACAGCAACCGTCACGGAAACACTGACGAACATCCAAATCGTTCCCGTCGTGGTACTTGACGATCCATCAGGGGCGAATGCACTCGCCGACGCCCTCGTCGAAGGCGGCATCCCCTGCGCCGAAATCACCCTCCGAACTCCGGCCGGCCTTGAAGCGCTCAAAGCGCTGCGTGGGCGCACAGATCTTCTGCTCGGTGCCGGTACCGTACTGAACGCCGCCGACGTGGATCTTGCCGTCGACGCCGGCGCGCAGTTCATCGTCAGCCCCGGATTCGGAGCTGACGTCGTCACCCGCTGCCGGGAGCGCGGAGTCACCGCCATCCCGGGCATCTCTACTGCCTCGGAGCTGCAGGTCGCAGTGGCCGCCGGTCTGCGGCATGTGAAATTCTTTCCCGCCGAACAAGCCGGAGGCCTTCCCATGCTCACAGCGCTCTCAGGACCGTTCCCTGACGTGCGCTTCATGCCCAGCGGCGGCCTCCGCCCCGATAACGTCAACACATACCTCGACCACCCCGCCGTCTTCGCAGCAGGAGGCAGCTGGATGGTCCCCCGCGCCACAATCATTGCCGGACACTTCAGCGAAGTTGCCCGTCTGTGCGCAGACACCCGAGCACAGCTCGACGGGCACAAACGCAAGGCACAAGGAGCAATCTAATGCCTCTGACTCTCAAGACCGACGCGTCCTACGACGCCGTCGCACTCGGCGAGATCATGTTGCGGCTGGACCCGGGAGCAGGACGAATTCGCACCGCACGGCAGTTCGATGTGTGGGAAGGCGGCGGCGAATACAACGCAATCCGCGCGCTAAGCCATGTCTTCAGACAACGGACCGCCGCACTCTCAGCACTCGTTGACAACGACATCGGCCACCTCATCGAAGGTCTTGCCCGGGCAGGAGGGGTAGATACGTCGCTCATTAAATGGGTTCCCTATGATGGACTGGGGCGTTCAGCACGCAACGGACTCAACTTCACCGAGCGAGGGTACGGAATCCGCGGCGCACGAGGCGTCTCCGACCGCGGAAACACCGCAATCTCCCAGATGACCGCCGGGGACATGGAACTCGAAGACCTCTTTGGCGTTCGGGGTGTGCGGTGGTTCCACACTGGCGGTATTTTCGCGGGGCTTTCTGAGAACTCTTACGAGACCGCCATGGCCGTCATCAAGTCCGCACGTGCATACGGCACCGTCGTCTCCGTTGACCTCAACTACCGCCCGAGCCTCTGGGCAGACCACGGAGGCCAGGAACGGGCCGCCAAGGTATTCACCCAACTGGCTGAAGCCGCTGACGTCCTCATTGGAGGTGAAACCGACTTCCTCGACAGGCTGGGAATTGAGCCTCCCGCTGATTCTCTCCAAGGGGAAGCGCGGTTTAGCTCCATCGCCTCGCGGACGCTTGCCCGGTTTCCCAACCTGAACCTGGTAGCAACAACCGCCCGCAAGGTCACCACAGCCAGCCGCAACGACTGGCAAGGCATGTGCCACACCTTGGCCACAGGAACTGTTGTATCCCGGGAACGAAAAGACTTAGAGATTTTGGACCGGGTCGGTGGTGGCGACGGATTCGCATCCGGACTTATCTACGGCCTGCTTCAGGGACTAACCATTCAAGAAGCGGTCGAAATTGGCGCCGCCCACGGAGCATTGGCCATGACAACCCCCGGTGACAACTCCATGGCAACCCTTCCCGAAGTCCTGGCAGCAGCACAAGGCATCGGGTCGTCCACACACCGGTAGCACATGTAGTGAGGCTGGGACGAAAGTGACTGTGTTGTAGTTGTTTCGTCCCTTTGTGGCGGCCGGCCAACTCTCACCAATCGTTTTTGCCGGATGGGGGATTCCTTAGCAGGCTGGAAGGGAGAGAACGGGATCACTCCCTTCCTCCCTTTGCTATCTACGCAGGTCTCTTGTGCTGCACACGGGTGCTGTGCTGGTGCTCCCGGCTTCTAGATTGCCGCACCGTGGCTCACATGGCCTACACGTCTTGTCTCCGATGTTTCCTAGGCTCTCTGCAAGTCGCCCCGGCGTTCCGCTGAATCTTACGCCGTCGACTTTTTGAATCGCGCTTGTCGGCCTGTCAGATTTGAATCTGAAACTGGTCAGTAGGGGTGTACAGAACGCCTCTTACGACCCTATTCTGACGCTCTTTCCTTGCTGTCTAGACGTCAGGTTGGGGTGTGCTTTTAGCTGACGACTTCCGATGTTGCGGGCGGAGACCAGATCGGCAGCTGCGCGATAAAAGGGGATTATCCGCTCTCGCTAGCGTTTCTGGCTCTGCGGGATCTTTAGGGTAGGCGGCGGTTAGTTCGTCAGGAGGGAAACGTCGCGGACGGCCCCCTTGTCCGCGGACAGGGCCATGGCGGCGTAGGCGCGCAGTGCGGCGGAAACCTGGCGGTCCCGGTTTTTGGGCCTGTAACCGCCGTTGGCTTCCAGTTTTTCGCGGCGTTCGGCGAGGACCTCGTCGGAGACCTGCAACTGGAGAGATCGCTGGGTGATGTCGATGCTGATGATGTCGCCGTTCTCCACCAGGGCGATAGTGCCGCCGGAGGCGGCTTCCGGGGAGATGTGCCCGATCGACAGGCCGGAGGTGCCGCCGGAGAAGCGGCCGTCTGTGATGAGGGCGCATTTCTTGCCCAGGCCGCGGCCCTTGAGGAACGATGTTGGGTAGAGCATTTCCTGCATGCCCGGACCGCCGCGCGGTCCTTCGTAGCGGATGACCACTACGTCGCCTTCCTTGATGGTCTTGTTCAGGATCTTTTCCACGGCTTCGTCCTGGGACTCGCACACAACGGCCGGGCCTTTGAAGGTCCAGATGGACTCGTCCACGCCGGCGGTCTTCACCACGGCGCCGTCGACGGCCACGTTGCCGCGGAGCACGGCCAGGCCTCCGTCCTTGGAGTAGGCGTGCTTCACGGAGCGGATGCAGCCTTCCGCAGCGTCGGTGTCCAGGGAGGTCCACTCGTTCGACTGGGAGAACGCGGTGGAGGAGCGGACGCCGCCGGGAGCTGCGTGCCACAGGGCTTTCGCTTCTTCGGTGGCCTTGCCGCCGCGGATGTCCCAGTCGTCCAGCCAGCCGTCCAGGTCCGAGGAGTGCACGGAATGGACGTCCTTGTGCAGGAGCCCGCCGCGGTTCAGCTCGCCCAGCAGGGCGGGGATGCCGCCGGCGCGGTGTACGTCCTCCATGTAGTAGGTCTTGTCCTTTGCCACGTTCGGGGCCACCTTGGCCAGGCAGGGCACTTGGCGCGACTTGGCGTCCATCTCGGCCAGGCCGTACTCCACGCCCGCCTCCTGGGCCGCGGCCAGCAGGTGCAGGATGGTGTTGGTGGAGCCGCCCATGGAGATGTCCAGGGCCATGGCGTTGTCGAAGGCCTTGGCGGTGGCGATGGAGCGCGGCAGCACGGAGGCGTCGTCGCCGTCGTAATAGCGCTTCGCCAGCTCAACGACGGTGGAACCGGCCTTCTCGTACAGCGCCTTGCGCGCGGTGTGGGTGGCCAGCACGGAGCCGTTGCCCGGCAGGGACAGGCCGATGGCCTCGGTGAGGCAGTTCATGGAGTTGGCGGTGAACATGCCGGAGCAGGAACCGCAGGTGGGACAGGCGTTCTCTTCGATGAGGTTGAGGTCAGCATCGGAGATAGACTCGTCCACGGCGTCGGCAATCGCGTTCACCAGGTCCAGGGAGCGCACGGAGCCGTCGGTCAGGGTCACGCGACCGGCCTCCATGGGGCCGCCGGAGACGAACACGGTGGGGATGTTCAGGCGCAGCGCCGCCATCAGCATGCCGGGGGTGATTTTGTCGCAGTTGGAGATGCAGACCAGCGCGTCGGCGCAGTGTGCGTTGACCATGTACTCCACGGAGTCGGCGATCAGGTCGCGCGAAGGCAGTGAGTACAGCATGCCGCTGTGGCCCATCGCGATGCCGTCGTCCACGGCGATGGTGTTGAACTCGCGCGGCACAGCTCCGGCGGCGAGGATCGCGTCGGAGACAATCCGGCCCACGGGGGCGAGGTGGGTGTGGCCCGGGACGAATTCTGTGAAGGAGTTGGCCACGGCGATGATCGGCTTGCCGATGTCCGAGTTGGCGACGCCGGAGGCGCGCAGCAGTGCGCGGGCGCCGGCCATGTTGCGGCCATGGGTGACTGTCTTAGAGCGTAGTGCAGGCATGGATACCATCCTGCCGGGGCTTGTTGCGGGGTGGAAGACGGCGCTGCTACTAGTACTACGAGTACCAGACTAATAGGATTTAGCGGTGCAGGATTCCGGACGCCGCAAAGAATTGGGTTTTTTCCTTCGAGCCCGCAGGGATCAGGCCGTCCGCGCCGACTATGGCCTGCCGCCCATAGCCCGCAAGCGCGAACGGGGCCTGCGCCGCGAGGAGGTCGCGTTCCTGTCCGGCGTGAGCGTCACCTGGTACACCTGGCTTGAGCAGGGCAGGGATATCAGCCCGTCCCGCCAGGTACTGGAAGCTGTCAGCCGTGCCCTGCACCTGTCGGACACGGGCCTGGACTATGTCCTGTCGCTTGGGGGCTACGCGTCTGCCGGGCCGGGCAGCGCCGCAGCTGCCACGGCGCCGGCCCACATCCAGCGCCTTCTCGATGCATTGGACCCTAACCCTTCGTTCGCCCTGTTGCCGCACTGGGGTGTCGCTGGCTGGAACAACGCCTACGCAGCCCTCTACCCCAACATCGCCACGGTTTCCGCTCCCGACCGCAACCTCCTGTGGCTGGTGTTCACCGACCCCTACGTCCGGGACCTGCTGCCCGATTGGGACGTCACGAGCAAGCGCTTCCTTGCCGAATTCCGCGCCGAGACCGGGCAGCGGCTCGGGGATGTGGACGTCAAGAACCTCGTGGAACGGCTCAAGGAAACTAGCCCGGAATTCCGGGCAGGGTGGGACCGGTACGACATCCTGGGCTTCGAATCACGCGAGCGGTTTTTCCACCACCCGGCCGTCGGAGTCCTGCAACTGGAACACCACCAACTCTCGCCTGCCGACCGGCCCGATCTTCACCTCGTCGTCTACACCCCGTCCCCGGGGAGCGATGCCGCGGCCCAGATGCAGTCCCTCATCGCCGGTACGCCTCGGGCTTCCTGACCGATAGCTGCGGGCTCGTTTGCAGGGAGCTTAGTGGCACGCATGGGCTTCACCACATCACCAGCCGGGGGACAGTAGTGCGTTTACTGAGTGATGTCATTGGGCGTCAGGTGGCTTCTGCCGTGACGGTGTTGGTGATGCTGCCGACTCCTTCGACTGTCACGGTGATGGTGTCGCCGTCTTTGAGGAACAGTTGGGGGTCTCGGCGGTAGCCGACTCCGGATGGTGTGCCGGTGAGGATGACGTCCCCTGGCTCCAGTGTCGTGAATTCGGAGATGGTCGCGATGAGTGTGGGGATGCTGAAGATCAGGTGGGAGAGGTCGGATTTTTGGACAACTTCCCCGTTCAGGGTTGTGCTGATGCCTGCCTTGGTGATGTCGGCTTCTGCAGGCGTGACGATGTAGGGGCCGAGCGGGGTGGTGTTGTCCCAAATCTTGCCCTGCAGCCATTGGTGGGACTTGTTTTGGTAGTCGCGCATGGTCACGTCGTTGGAGACGCAATAGCCAAGGACGTGGTCCAGGGCGTCCTGTTCGGTGATGCGGCGGCCTGTTTTGCCGATGATGACGGCGAGTTCGCGGGAACCTTGCTGGAGTCCAGCTGTGATGGGTCGATGTTCATGCCATCGCCGGGACGGAATACGTTGGCGACGACCAGGCCGATGAGCATGGACAGCAGCGACAGTGCGAGGAAGTAGCCCAGTGCCTTCACACCGATGCGGCCGGCCTTGCGGAGACTGTCCATGGATGCGATGCCAAGGGAAACGACGCAGAACACCACCGGAATGACGATCATCTTCACCAGGGCGATGAACCAGTCGCTGAGCGGGGTGAGCTGTTTGCCGACTTCGGGAAGGAGGAAGCCGACGGCGATGCCCAGGACTGCACCCAGGACGACTTGGAACCAGAGTTCGCGCATCAGCCGGCCGAACCGGGATCGTTGCTTGGGCGGGTGGGCGGAATGTTGCCGGTTCTGCATGGTGTGGGACGACATCTTGGGTGCTCCTTTGCACGACAGACAGAGAAAATTTGAGAGGTGCGGTCCCGGGCAGGGATACTGCCCGGGACCAGGGCACTACCGGTGTGGTTAGTTGTGCAGTTCGCGCAGGACTTTGTAGAACTCGGCCTTGCCTTCAAGCCCGATGCCCGGCAGGTCGCCCGGGGCGACGCGGCTGTTGACGATGACAGCGTCGTCGGTGAAGCCGCCGGTGGGCTGGAACTCGCCCGGGTAGGACTCGTTGCCGCCGAGCTTGAGGGCTGCAGCGATGTGCAGGGAGAACTGGTGTCCGCCGTGCGGGATGCAGCGGCGTGAGGACCAGCCGTGCTGGGCGAGCATGTCCTGGATTTTGCGGTACTCGGTCAGGCCGTAGCTCAGGGCCGGGTCGACCTGGATGAAGTCGCGGTCCGGGCGCATCCCGCCGTAACGGACCAGGTTCCGGGCGTCCTGGAGGGAGAACAAATTTTCTCCGGTGGCGATCGGGTTTTTGTAGTGCTCGGAGAGGGTGGCGTTCAGGGCGTAGTCCAGCGGGTCGCCGACTTCCTCGTACCAGAACAGCCCATACTGGTCGATGGCCTTGCCGTATTCCAGCGCCGTCTCCAGGTCGAACTTGCCGTTAACGTCCACCATCAGGCGGGAGCCGTCTCCGTCGAGGACCTCGATCACGGCTTCGATGCGGCGAAGGTCTTCGGCCAGATCGGCGCCGCCGATCTTCATCTTGACCACGTCATAGCCCTTGGCCAGGAAGCCGCGCATTTCGTTCTGCAGATCCTCGAGGCTCTTTCCGGGAGCGTAGTAACCGCCGGCGGCGTAGACGAAAACGTCCTTGTCCGGGTTTCCGTCACCGTAGTGATCCGAAATCCACCGATACAGCGGGACGCCGGCGATCTTCGCAGCCAGGTCGTGCAGGGCCATGTCAGCCACACCGACAGCGACCGAGCGCTCACCATGGCCGCCGGGCTTCTCGTTGGACATCATCAGGTCCCACGCCTTCTCCGGCGAGAGCTGGCCGTCCTCATCCAGAAGGTCTTCGGACGGGGCATCCATGATGCGCGGCAGGATGCGGTCCTTGAGGATGCCCGTGGCGTTGTAACGGCCGTTGGAGTTGAACCCGTAGCCCACAAGAGGCTTGCCGTCGACGAACACATCGGAGACGAGAGCGATGATGGTGCAGTCCATCTTCGTGAAGTCAATGAAGGCATTCCGGATCGAGGAACTAATGGGGATGGTGCCGACATGAGCGGAAACGATTTTCATCTTTGAAACTCTCCTGAGTGGGGTCTTATTTCTTATAAGACTCGGATCGAGGTCAACCCGAGGTACGAGGACCATGCAGCCCTTCGAACGAATATCTTATAAGACCTGCGATCAAGGTTAGCCGGGAGTGACGGGGCGCACAAGTCTTCGCATGGAACTTCTTATAAGATGTGTCGAGGGGAGCGTGATGGCCCTATCTTAAGTAAGAGATTGGAGCGTCAGATGAGCACCACCACGAATGTCTTTTCGAGTAAAGGCAGTCTGGCCTATAGCGAACTCCGCCAGCTGATCCTCTCTGGCGGCCTTGTCCCTGGCTCACGCGTTTCCCAGTACGAACTGGCGGACAAGATGCAGATGAGTATCACCCCCTTGCGGGAAGCGATCCGCCGACTCTCAAGCGAGGGTCTGATCATCATGGACACCCATCGGGACTCCCGTGTGGCTGACGTGAGTGCTTCCGAGGCCCGCGAGCTGCTTGAAATCCGCCTCTCGCTGGAGCCGTCAGCGACCGAGTTGGCGGCGTACCGCCGGACCGAAGCTGACATTGCCGCCATGCGGACTGCAGCCGAGAAACTGCTGCCGGTCACCCGGGTCTGGGGCGAGGACGCCATCACGGCACACCGCGAATTCCACCGGGCCGTCTACACCGCCTCCCACAACGCCAGCATGACCAAGCTCCTGGATGATTTGTGGGACAAGTCCGACCGCTACCGCCGCCTCGGCCTGGAACTTCCATCCGGTGATGAACCCCGGACCATCGATCTGAACCAGCACCACCAGATCCTTGAACTTGTCGCCTCCGGCGACGGTCCCGGCGCAGCCAAACTCGCCCGGACCCACATCGCAAACAGCCTCACAGCCTCGGTCACCGGAGCCTTGGAGGAACGCGAGAACGTCCAAGGTGTAACCCTGGAGAACACTGCCTAATATTCGCCGAGTAAGGAACCCGCCACTGCCGCAGCCCCTTTTACCGCACCGGATATTCAGCTACGGATGTAAAACCCTCACAGAAGACCGAGAAAGAGGAACCAGGTTCAAAGTCTTCCTATTGCGGCCTTGGCGTCAGATTTGGGTGTGCCCCAACTTGACGCGAGCAGACCTTCGACCATACAGGGAAGGGGGCGGCGGGCTTTTTGCCCCGCCACCCCCCTCCTCTGTTGTTGCAGCTAGTCTTTGTCGGTTGCTGACGCCGCCGCGTGTTCAAATTCAGGGAGAACTCCGACTTGCTCTGCTGTCCTCCGTTCCCAACGCTTCATAAATTGCGGAACGATGGCCACGAGGATCACGATGGCGTAGGCGGCAATGGAGAAGGGCGTGGAGACGAGCGCGGTGAAGTCTCCGTCCGCGATGGACATCGCCCGACGCAGCTGCTGTTCGGCCAGCGGCCCCAGGATCGCGCCGATGATGAGCGGGGCTACGGGGAATCCGTACTGACGCAGGAAGTAACCCAGAATGCCAATGATGAGCATGACGTAGACATCGAAGACTGAGCCGTTGATGCTGTACGCGCCCAAAAGGGCGAAGGTGGCAATGCCGGCGTAGAGGTACGGGGTGGGGATGAGCAGGACCTTCGCCCACAGGCCAACCAGGGGGAGGTTGAGCAGCAGCAGCATCACGTTGCCGATCAGCAGGGCTGCAACGAGTCCCCAGACCAGGTCAGGTTCCTTCTCGAGCAGCAGCGGCCCGGGCTGGAGACCGTACTGCTGGAAGGCGACCAGAATCACCGCAGCCGTTGCAGATGTAGGAAGGCCCAAGGTGAGCAGCGGCATGAGAGAGCCGGCGGCGTTGGCGTTGTTGGTCGCTTCAGGCCCGGCGACACCTTCAATGGCCCCCTTGCCGAATTCCTGGGGATGCTTGCTGAGTTTTTTCTCCAGGGCGTAGGAGAGGAACGTCGGGATTTCTGAACCTCCCACTGGGATGGCACCGAGCGGCCAGCCGATAGCCGTTCCGCGCAGCCAGGCCGGCCACGACCGTTTCCAGTCCGACTTGGTCATGCCCTTCTTGCCCTTGATGTCGATGAGTCCGGGTTTGCCGGGGCGCATCTTAGCTGCGAGATAAATTGCTTCGCCCATGGCGAAGAGGGCCACGATCAGGACCACGGTGTCGATGCCGTCCAGCAGGAGCGGGACGCCAAAGGTGAAACGCGCGGACCCGCTCTGCGCATCGATGCCGATGATGCCGATGACCAAGCCGAGGGCAACGCTGGCGAAACCGCGTGCGGCGGAGGAACCAAGCAGTGCACCTACAGTCATGAAGGCGACCACCATCAAGGCGAGATAGTCGGACGGGCCAAGGCTGATGGCAATGTCGACGACATACGGGGCGCAAAATGCCAGCGCCAAGGTAGCGAGCGTGCCAGCGACAAAGGAGCCGATGGCCGCTGTCGCCAGCGCGGCGGCCGCACGGCCGGCCCTTGCCATCTTGTTGCCTTCAATGGCTGTCATCATCGAGCCGGATTCGCCCGGGGCGTTAAGCAGGATGGAGGTGGTGGAGCCGCCGTACATGGCGCCGTAGTAGATGCCAGCAAACAGGATGAACGCTGCCGCTGGCTCCATGTTGTAGGTGACCGGCAGGAGCAGGGCGATGGTCAGTGCCGGGCCGATGCCGGGCAGGACGCCGACGAACGTTCCTGCTATGACGCCCAGCAGGGCGAAGAGCAGGTTCTCAGGGGTGGCGGCAACCGCGAACCCTTGAATGAGCCCGTTGATTCCTTCCATGGGGAAACTTCCTTAGAGGATCCCGGCCAGCACGCCCGGAGGCAGGAAGATGCCCAGGGGTCGTGTGAACAGGAGATAGATGGCAAAAGACAAGGCGACGGACGCAACTGCGACCCGCCAGCTGAGGCGTGCACCAAGAGTCACGGCGATGCCGAAGAACGAGACCGCGCAGGCTATGACGTAGCCGGCGGGCTCCAGCAGGACTGCGAAGGCCAGGATGGAAACGAGAAGCAGGGCCACACGCTTTTTGTTCATTGGCAGGGTTGGGTCGACCAGCTCTCCTTCTTCGGGAGCTGCGCTGTTGCCGCGGAGAATGTCGAGGACGACGAAGGCAGAGGCTACGGTCAGCAGCGTGCCGATGGCGTAGGGGAAGAATCTGGGGCCGACGTTGCTCGCTGCGACAGGTTCGTTGATGAACGTGGTGCCGACGAGGATGAACATACCCAGGGCGAGGGTGAGCCCGGCAAAGACGAGCTCACCCTTGCTTTTAACGCTGATGGTCATGCCAGTCCCAGGGTGGTCAGGGTCTCCTGGGTCTTGGTCTGCTGGTTTTCCAGTTCAGCCTTGAACGCATCGCTGTCCTGGTACTCGTTGGACCAGCCGTTAGTCTTCAGCGTCTCTTTCCACGTGTTGGTCTCGACCAGTTTGGCGAACACGTCCGAGAGTGCCTTGCGATCGGTGTCGCTGACGCCGGGGGGAGCGAAGATCCCGCGCCAATTCACCAGTACCGCTTCGGGGTAACCGGCGTCGGCGATGGTGGGTGCATCGGGTGCGATGTCAATGGGCTTTTCGGAGGAGACGGCAAGGATGCGCAGCTTGCCGGCGTCAACCTGGTCAGCGAACTCTCCGTAACCGGAGATGCCTGCTGCGACCTTGTTTCCCAGCAAGGCGACCAGGGCCTCGCCACCGCCGGAGAAGGTCACAAAGTTCACGTCCGTGGGCTTGACGCCGGCTGCCTGGACGAGCTGCCCGCCCCAAATGTGGTCGATACCGCCCTGATTGCCGATCGCAATCGGGTTGGCACCGGCATCGGTCTTGAGCGCGGTGAGGAACTCCTCCAGCGTCTTGTACGGCGACTCGGCGGGAACGACGATGACCTCGTATTCGCCGATGAGGCGGGAAACGGGGGTCAAGTCGCTGAGCTTGTTGGGCGCGGAGTTGGTGATCGTAGCTCCAACGAGGGACAGGCCCCCGATCATTAGGTCTTTTGTGCCTGTCTTTTGCACGAACTGCGACAGGGCAACGGTGCCGCCGGCACCTTGGGTGTTGCGTACTTCGATCTTGTCGCTAAGTTTTTCGCCCTTCAGGGCCTTCTCGAGGGCGCGAGCGGTCTGGTCGTATCCGCTGCCTGGGCCTGAGGGGGCGTCAATGGTGATGTCCTTGGCGACTGAGCTGGTTTCAGCCGCGTTGGGATTGGTCGCTGCAGGTCCACAGCCGGTGAGCGCTACTGCGGCCACAATGGCGGCAGCGGTGCCGACGAGGAACTGCCGGCGACGAGGGGAGCTGATCTTCATTGATTTTCGCTTTCTTCGTTGCCGCGGGCGGCCCAGGAGGGGCGCCGGCGGATTTACCGTTTCGTTGGTAATGCAGGAAGACTACATGTATATATCTATGTATACAAGCTAATTTTGAGAGCGGGGTCACATTGCTCCGCGAATCCCAAACCCCCAAAGGAAAGGCACGGCCTTGAAGATACTTGTACTGCCTGGTGACGGCATTGGCCCGGAAATCACGGCCACGACCCTTGATGTGCTGAAAGTTGTCGATAAAGCCCATGGTTTGGGCCTGGAGTTCGAGCAGCAGGACATCGGCCTGACGAGCCTGAAGGCCGAGGGGACGACCCTCCCACAGGCCGTGATGGACCGGATTCCGGAAGTTGATGGCGTCATCCTGGGCCCGGTCTCCCACTATGAGTACCCGCCGAAACAGGACGGTGGCTTCAACCCTTCCGCAGAACCGCGGGTCCAATTCGAACTGTTCGCCAACGTCCGCCCCTGCCGCTCCCGTCCGGGCCTAAGCATTCTGCGTCACCCCATGGATCTGATCATCGTGAGGGAAAACACCGAAGGCTTCTACTCGGACCGCAACATGTTCGCCGGAACCG
The DNA here is from genome assembly GCF_042879835.1 of Pseudarthrobacter sp. NPDC058329. NCBI lineage: Bacteria > Bacillati > Actinomycetota > Actinomycetes > Micrococcales > Micrococcaceae > Pseudarthrobacter > Pseudarthrobacter sp. NPDC058329. Next base: position 36,646 of record NZ_JBHVZR010000017.1, on the reverse strand, counting down.
GGGAGTTCATGCCGGACGAGAACATGGCCCTCAGCGTCCGCAAGGTCACCGCGAAAGCCTCCGGGCGCGTCGCCCGCACAGCATTCGAGCTAGCCCGCGGGCGGAACAAGAAGGTCACCGCCGTGCACAAGGCGAACGTCCTAAAGCTCTCCGACGGGCTGTTCCTTCGCGAAGTCCGAAAGGTCGCCGCAGAGTTCCCGGACGTCGAACTTGAAGAGCTGATCGTTGATGCCGCGGCGGCGCTGTTGATCCGCCGGCCGCACACCTTCGATGTCCTGGTCACGACCAACATGTTCGGGGACATACTTTCCGATGAAGCCTCCGAACTTTCCGGCAGTCTCGGTCTGGGCGGTTCCCTGAACGCCGGTGAGAGCATCGCAGTAGCCCAGGCCCAGCACGGCTCTGCCCCGGACATCGCCAACCTGGGCGTCGCCAACCCAACGTCACTGATCCTGTCTGCGGCGATGCTACTGGACTGGCGCGGGCGCAGGGACGGCAATCCGGCACTGATAGCCGCTGCAGCCGACATCGAAACTGCTGTCGAGAGTACGCTGGCCAACCCGCTGACCCGGACCGGCGATATTGGAGGAACGATGGGTACCCGTGAGTTCGCCCAAGCGGTAGTGGCCTTGCTCGCTAAAGAGCACGTCAGGCAGCCCTAACGGGGCCTTTCCTGCAATGCAGCATTCCCAGTGGTGATCTACCCTCGGGCGCACTTGTATGTACTGATGTATACAATTTCGGTAGACTTCGGATGTCAAAGTTGACCCCTATCCCAGGAGCATCCATGAGCATCGTTGTAGGTTATGTCCCCACCCCGGAGGGCAATGCCGCGTTGGACCAGGCAATTATGGAAGCGCGGAAGAGTGAGAAGCTCTTGGTGGTTATCAACTCCTCCAAAGGTGATGCCCTGGTCGATAACAGGTATGCCGGCCAACCTGAGATGGACGATATAGACCAGCGGCTGGACCGTGAAGGGGTGCGGCATCTGATCCTGCATCCGGTCCGGGGACACGATGCCACGGCCGAGGTTTTGGATGCCGCTGAGGAGCACAATGCCCACCTGATTGTCATCGGGCTGCGTCGGCGCAGCCCGGTAGGCAAGCTCTTCCTTGGCAGCACTGCACAGCGCATCCTGCTCGAAGCGGACTGCCCCGTTTTGGCAGTCAAGGCTATCCATTCCTGAAATGGGGAAGCCGCAAAGCGGGTCGTGGCGTCAGTGCCCCGGCCCGCTTTGTCATGTTCGAAACGCGGGAGATTTTACTGGACCCGTTCTGAACCCGACAGCTGGCAGTTGAGATCAAAGCGGGTTATCCAGGGCAAAATGTGGAAGCCATTGGAGTAGCTACCTGGTATCCGTAGCGGTGGACGTCTGAGGACCAATTGGTACAGGGGCGCCAGCTGGATGGGTGAGTGGTTCCCCGGCCGATTGCCAAAGCCTTCTTGTTGTGGACAGGGGAGAACCGGCCGGCGCACGAGGGGATTCGTGGACGCGCCGGCCGGTTCGGGGGGATGAGCAGGTGTTCTAGAAGCCGAGGTAGACGTGTTCGAGGTGTTTGACCTGGGGGGCCTCGGCAAAGTGGGGGCCGACGAGCTCGCGCCATTTGGCGAAGGCTTCTGAGTTCCGGAATCCCACCGTGTGGTCCTCGACGGTCGACCAGGCAACGGTGAGGGTGTACTCGAGCGGGGTTTCAATGGAGCGGTCGAGGCGGAAGCTCAGGGCGCCGGGTGCCTTCTGGAAGAGCGGTGCGGCTTCTGCGACTGCGTCCTCGAATGCCAGCGCGGCGCCGGGTTTGATGGTCAAGGTCGCGATTTCTTGGATCATGATGCTGCTCCTGCTTCCGTGGCTGCTGGCTGGTTTGCCTGTTCCTCGTCAATACGGTTGCGCTCGGTCGTGCCGGCCATGGTGCGGGTCGCATCGATGGAGGCGTAGGTCCAGAAGATCTTCATCGGTTCGGTGTCCGAGGCGTTGCGGAACCGGTGGATGATGTTGGCCGGCACGAAGGTGGTGTCGTAGGTGTTCAGGTAATGCTCTGTCCCGTCAATGTCCACGTAGGCGGTGCCTTCGATGACGGCAACGGATTCGACGCAGTTGTGGCTGTGGTGGCCGATGGCCGCGCCCGGGTCGAAGGTGGTGATCCCGTTCAGGAACGTGGTGGAGCCCAGGTGGGATCCGACGAGCGGGACGGTGGAGGCGCCGTTGCCGCGGTCCTTGCGGGGCAGTTCTGCCGTGCGCAGGATGACTGCGTCCACGGAGCTGGTGCTGGTGCAGATGTGCGTCATGGTGGGTTCCTTAGTCTGCGACGGCGGGGGTGGCGCTGGTAGCGGTGCCGGCCCAGAAGGTCTTCATGTTGGTGAATTCACGGATGCCGTAGGAACCCAGCTCGCGGCCGTAGCCGGAGTTCTTAATTCCGCCGAAGGGCAGGCGGGGGTCGGAGGCGACCATGCCGTTGATGAACACTGCTCCGGCGTCGATGTGCTGCAGCAGGGTTGTGGCCTTTTGGGTGTCCTGGGTCCAGAGTGCGGCGCCGAGACCGAATTCTGTCTGGTTGGCCAGGGCGATGGCTTCCTCGGTGGAGGAGACGCGGATGATGGCTGCGACGGGGCCGAAGGTTTCCTCGTCGAAGGCTGCCTGTCCGGGGCGGACGTGGTCGATGACGGTGGGTTCATAGAAGTAGCCGGGCCCTTCGACGATGTTGCCGCCGAGGATGATCTTCCCGCCGTTTTCCACCGTTCGGGTGACCTGCTCGTGGAGTTCTGCGCGGAGGTTTTCCCGGGCCATGGGGCCGATGGTGGTTGCCCGGTCTGTTGGGTCGCCGACGACGAGTTCCTTGGTGCGGGCGACGAACTCGGCAACGAATTCATCGGCGATTTTTTCGTCGACGATGAAGCGCTTGGCATTTACGCAGGACTGGCCGTTGTTGGTAAAGCGGGCCTTGACCGCGACCTTCGCCGCTGCCTTGATGTCCGCGTCGGCCAGGACGATGAAGGGGTCCGACCCGCCGAGCTCCAGGACCTGCTTCTTCAGCGCGTTCCCGGACTGCCCGGCGACGAGCCGGCCAACCTGGGTGGAACCGGTCAGGGTGACGGCTGCGATGCGGTCATCGGCGATGAGTGCCGCGACCCGGTTGGATTCGATCAGGAGCGTGGCGAACAGGCCGGCCGGCAGCCCTGCCTTGTCCATGATTTCTTCCACGGCAAGGGCGGAGCGGGGGACGTTGTTGGCGTGCTTGAGGATCGCGCCGTTGCCTGCGGCGAGGGCCGGAAGGGCGAAGCGGAAGAACTGCCAGAAGGGGTAGTTCCACGGCATGATGGCGAGCACGACGCCCAGGGGATCAAAGACGACTCCGGATTCGGCGGCGTCTGATTCGATGATTTCGGGGGCGAGGAAGCGGGGCGCGTGCTCGGCGTAGTATTCGGCCGTCTTGGCGCACTTTTCGATTTCGGCTTCGGCTTCGGTGATGGGTTTGCCCATTTCCAGGGTGATCAGCTGGGCGTAGTCGGTTTTGCCGTCGCGCAGGACCTTGGCGGTGTTGCGCAGGATCTGGACGCGGTCCTCGACCGGGACCAGCCGCCAGGCTTTCTGGGCATCGGCGGCCGCGGTCAGGGCGGCATCCACCTGGTGTTCCGTGTGGGGGTCGAATGTCTGGATCTGCTCACCGGTAACGGGGTTGATCGTTGAGATCATGGTGTGTTCCTTTTGGCGTGAGGGTGGGGATTAGAAGAGTGGGTAGGCCAGGGTCAGGCCGCCGACGGCGAGCATGACGAACGCGACGATGGCGCCGCGCCAGATGACTTTCTTGAAGTGCTCTCCGAGGCTGACGTTGGCCAGGCCGATGAGCAGCAGGAAGGAAGCGACGAGGGGGCTGGACTGGTGCAGGGCCTGGCCGACCAGGGCGGCGCGGGCCATCTGGACTGGTTCGATACCGAAGTGGCCTGCGGTTTCGGACAGGATCGGGAGAACTCCGAAGTAGAAGGCGTCGTTGGTCATGATGAAGGTCAGTGGGATGCTGAGCACCCCGGCGATGACTGCCATGAAGGGGCCCAGGGCATCGGGAACGACGCCGACGAGCCATTCGGCCATGGCCTCGACCATGCCGGTGCCGTTCATGACTCCGGTCAGGACTGAGGCGGCGAAGACCATGCCGACGACGGAGATCACAGATGTGGCGTGGGCTTTGATCTGGGCGGACTGTTCAGTGACCTTGGGGAAGTTGATCACCAGGGCGATGCCGACAGCTGCCATGAAGATCACGGCCGGGGGCAGCAGATCCATGACCAGCAGGGTCATGACGGCCATTGTCAGGGCGAAGTTGATCCACACCAGTTTGGGGCGGGCGTTGGGGCGTTCAACGAAGGTGCCGTCCTCTGTGAATGAGGCAGAGAAGTCGTTGGCGATCACTACTGATGACCCGTTGTCCTGGCCGCCGGATCCTGCGTGCGATCCGGAACCGCCCGCTGCTGCTGCCCCGACAGTCACTGTTTCGCGGTTGCGCAGGCCGAGGACGCCGCGGGAATCATCCAGGTGGACCTCACCCAGGCGCTTGCGCTCGGAGCGGCCCATGAAATATGCCAGCACCAGCACAGCGGCGAGGCCGGATGCAATGGCCGGAATCATCGGCACGAAGATGTCGATGGGGGAGACGTTCAGCGCTGCCGCCGCACGTGCGGTCGAACCGCCCCACGGCACGGTGTTCAGTACACCGTTGGACAGCGCGGCGATAACAGTCAGAACAACAGGACTCATCCCCAGGCGCAGGTAAAGGGGCAGGAAAGCGGAGGTAACGATGATGAAGGTCGTGGACCCGTCGCCGTCAAGGGAAACAATCGAGGTCAGCAGGGCCGTTCCAAGGACCAGCTTCATCGGGTCATTCCCGGCGAATCTAAGGATCGCGCGGATCAGCGGGTCAAAGAGCCCGACATCAATCATGGTGCCGAAGAAGATGATGGCGAAGAACAGCAGGGCCGCCGTCGGGGCCAGCTTGACCGTGGACTCAATAACCATGTCACCGAGGCCAAGTCCCGCGCCGGTGAACAGGCCGAAGATCAGGGGAACCAGAATCAGGGTGGCGATGGGGGTGGCTTTCTTGGCCATCACCAAATACATAAACACGGCAATCATGGCGAAGCCGAGGACTACGAGCATCGTTGCTCCTTACTAGGGAAATCGTTGCCCGCAGGTGACGGGGCGCACAATCAGAATAGATGTATACAAACAGATGTACAAGCGAGTACGCAAATCCGGACATATACTGTCTGCATGTCGGAACACACAGAAGCCAAGCGAGTTGGCAAGACCGAAGCTGTTTATACGAGACTCAAAGCCGAGATCGAAGACGGCTCGTTTGAGCCCGGGCAGGCGCTGACGGAGATCATGCTTGTCGCCCATACGGGCGCTTCCCGTACTCCCGTACGCGAAGCCCTGCGCCGGCTTGCTGCCGAAGGCCTAGTGGACATCGGCCCTCGTATCGGCGCCACCGTCGCCCGGATCTCGCTGCGGAGCGTCCGTGAACTCTTCGACTACCGCAGGCTCCTGGAGCCGGCGGCCATAAAGATGGTGGTGGAAGAAGCGGCGGCAGATCCTTCCATTACCGCGAAGTTCAGGAGCATCGCGGAGCGATTTTCCTCTTTGGAAGGCCAGCCCCATTCGGATGCCTTTGTGGCTTCGTACCGGGAGCTGGCAGAGGAGTTCGATGTCACCCTCATTGACAGCACCCCGAATTACCACCTGTCCCGCGCTATACGCGAACTGCGTCCGCACTCGGCCCGGCTGCGCCGCATAGCCCACACAGATCATGAACGTCTCGGGTACGCGGTCAAGGAACACATCGGTATGTGCGAGGCAATCGCGGCCGGGGAGGCCGACAGTGCCGCTGAGGCGCTGCGGCTTCACCTGGTCCACGTCGACGAAGCCATCTTCAAAGCCCTGCTGTCCTCCGGGCGGGAGCCGCGGGGCTCGGTCATCGACCTGGTCTCCTAAAGCGGCCCTACTCAACCCAGGTGAAGGTCTTGAACAGCTCTCCGGAGACGTTCACCTGGCTGCCCGGCACCACAACGCGCGCTGAGACATCCCTGTACACGAAGTAGTGCGGGGCCTTCTTGTGCTCGAGTTCAAAGGCCGCTTCGTCGCGGTAAACCTCATAGAAGGCGAACCGGTTCGAGCCTTCACCGAGTTCGATGACATCGAACCTGTAGCAGCCTTCCTCATCGCGCACGGATGCCCGGGCGTTGATGGCGATGGCTTCGAGGAATTCCTCCCGGCCCTCGGGCGTGATCTCAAGCGTTACCCACAAGCTAAACATGCATTTCCCTCTTTCTTTTTGACAGATAATGGTATTGTATACATAGAGGTGTACATCTGCGAGAGTCGCCAAGGACGGTGACCCCAGTGCTCCACGAAAGGATTCCCATGCCAGCCGCCCCCGAAAAAGCTGTTCAGGATCGCGTCGTTCCTCAACAGCTCAGCGAACTCGCGACCTCCATCCTTGAGTCATATGGAGTCCCCGCAGCGGACGCTGCGCTTGTAGCCGACAGCCTGATTCAGGCCGACCTTTGGGGGCACCAGTCCCACGGTGTCCTGAGGCTGCCTTGGTACGTGGAAAGAATCCGTCAGGGTGCCATGACCGCCGTGGCCGCGCCGGAAACCCTTGTCGATACTGGAGCCATGCTGCTCCTGGACGGCCGCGACGGCATCGGCCAGGTGCTGACCGAACGGGCGCGTATCGAAGCTGTCTCCCGTGCGCGTCTTCACGGCGTCGGGGCGGTGGGCGTCCGGAACTCCAACCACTTCGGCACTGCCATGTACTTCACCCGGCGGGCCGCAGCAGACGGTTGCGTCTCCATGCTGACCACCAACGCTTCCCCTGCCATGGCGCCCTGGGGCGGACGTGAAAAAGTCATCGGCACCAATCCCTGGTCCATTGCAGCCCCCTACGGGGATACAGCCGTCGCCGTCGACATCGCCAACACGGCAGTTGCCCGCGGCAAGATCTATCTCGCCCGCCAACGCGGCGAAGCAATTCCGGACAGCTGGGCACTGACTCCCGAGGGCGACATGACCACCGATGCCGCCGAAGCAGTGCACGGCGTCATCCTTCCGATGGCAGGTCACAAGGGATACGCCATCGCCTTCATGATGGACATCCTCTCCGGCGTCCTGACCGGCAGTAAGTCCGGCAAGGGTGTCCACGGCCCCTACGAGGCGGATAAGCCCAGTGGCTGCGGTCACATGTTCCTGGCCATCGATGTCGAGACGCTCGGATCACCGCAGGAATTTCAGGACCGCGTGCGCGGTCTGATCGATGAGGTCAAGGCAACGCCCCTGGCCAAGAACGCAACAGACATTTTCTACCCGGGGGAGATCGAGGACCGCAACGCTGCACGCGTCCGCGAGGAAGGCGGCCTCATCCTGCCCGAACAGACCCTTGAAGACCTCCGCAAACTCGCCGGCGAGGCGGGCATTGACGCCTCCATCCTCCGGTAAGGACCACCATGACAGCCAAAACCAAGCAGGTAAAGCAGGACTGGAAAAAGCTGGAACCAGGTGACGAGGTGATTGTCATCGACGACCATGCCCATGAGACGCCAGGAATCGTCGACGCCAAAACCTTCAGCTCGGACGTCATCTGGGTCGTGGACCACAAAGGCGGTGGCCGGCGCGCTTTTGACCACAGAGAAGGCATCAAGATCCTGCGCACCTGATCTGCCGGACTACAGCTGCGGAGCGGCCGGCCAAGACACCGCCCGCCGCTGCACGGCCTTCGAAGCATTCCTGTGAAAACACCACCACTGACCGAAGGCAAACCGATGACCGACAGTGCCAGGCACTCCATCTCGCTTACCATCAGCCGCCGTTCTGAACTGGAACACCGGCTCGATCACGCCGTCACCAAACTGCTGGAATCAGCCCGCCAAGCCAACCAGGGCATTCTGGTGACCCGACTCAGTCCGGCATCATTCACAGTCTGCCTAAGCGACGACGTCCCCTACGGAACAACACTGGAAGACGTTACCTGGTAGGCAAGGCAGGGGTTCGCGAGGTTGTGCTGACGGATTGCCAGCAGCGGTCTTCCGCAATTTTCGCAGGCTCCAAACTGGAGCTGATAAACACGAATTCAGACGTCGCGAGGCCAACAGTGGCTGTCCCGCCGTCGCTTTCATAACGTCACCCTTCGGCCGCCAGAAATTCCAGGGCACACCAATCGGTAAAACACTTGCCTGTACACTGGATTGTATACATACTATTGATGTGTCCCAGCACACAGAAGCGAAGGGGCCGTCCACCCCAGCCGCATAGTCCCGCCAAAGCCCTACACGCTGGGCATAGACCATGGGGGCCGGAGCGGCCCAATACGCGATCCTAAGGAAGCAATGATGCTTGATAAGCAAGTTCGACGCCGCAGCATCCTCATGGGAGCCGCTGCAGCAGCCCTTACACCCACCCTGGCCGCCGCGGCACCGGCGTGGGCCGGAAATTCCAAGGGTGCAGCCCAGCTGGCATACGTTGGCTCCCGAACCACCGCCGCCCGGGATGCCCGCGGGGACGGAATCACCGTATGGTCAGTGCCCGGTGACGGATCGGCTTGGCAAAAGGTCCAGACCATCGTCGCTGATGACGGAACTGGCCGCCCCGGGATCCCCGCGAACCCTACCTTCCTAACTTTCTCCGCGGACCACCGGTACGCCTACTGCATCCACGGTGACCTCTCACTGGCCAGCTCCTTTGCAGTGGATCCCGCAACCGGAAAACTCACACACCTGAACACGGTCGACACCAGGCACCCCAACCCCGTCCATTTATCCATCTCACCCAACAGCCGCTGGCTCATCGTCGCCAACTTCGCCGTCCCAGGAGACCTGTGCTCCATCTCCATCAGGTCCGACGGAACATTAGGGGCCGTAGCATCCCGGCTGGCTCTACCCGGAGAGGCCGGCCGGACCCGAGGACTCCAGGAAGGACCCAACCCCCACCATGTGCCATGGGACCCAACAGGACGCTGGATTCTGGTACCCGATCGAGGCCAAGATGCCATCCATCGAGTGCAACTGGAAGCATCTTCAGGGCGGCTCGTACTCGGCGGCGCAACCCGCACCCGACCCGGCGACGGCCCCCGCCACCTGCTCTTCCACCCAGACGGAAGCCACGCGTACGTCATCAACGAGATCAGCTGCTCAGTCACAACCTATACCTGGGATGGCTCCACCGGCACGCTGACGCCCCTCCATGCTCTTAGGACCGTCCCACCAACTGACCTCCGCAACATGACCGGAGCCGAAATCGCCATTCACGATTCCGGCCGGCACCTCTACGCATCCAACCGCTCTGGAACCGGAGGAGCAGCCACAGCAGGACCCGGCGAGGACACTGTTACCGTCCTGTCCCTGGACGGAAAGGACCACCTGCCCGAGGTTTCGGACGTCTACTCCACCGGCGGCCTTCGACCCAGGTTCATCGGCACCGACATTGGCTCCAAGCACCTGTTTGCTGCCAACGAAATCAGCGACACCATACATGGATTCACCCTGACTCCATCAGGAAAAGTAACCCGCCAAAACGGCCTGGTCGCCAAAACCGGTTCGCCCGTCTGCATCCACTTCATCCCCGCGCCAACGACGTAACCGGAATCGTAAATCAGGTGGGGTAGGCGCCACGATTGGTGCCTACCCCACCTCGACCATTGATCATTTCCGTGAAGATCAGGGCCAATCCCCCATCAGCTTTAAGAGCCGATAACCGGTCTTATGTCAACCCGCACTCTGCGTATTGCATCAGATGAATCAATTGCCCGATCCCCCGGGTCCGCAAGGGAGTTCTCTTACTTCCTTGAGATTCCGCGGATTTGCGGGCTGGAGGCTTTGAGGTGCCGCTGCCCAGGTACTCCTGACGGCTGCAACTTCCAGCTTCGAAGGCAGCTGATACATGCCTCTGACCTGCGGTTTTGTGCTGATGATGCAATTAATGAATCATTGATTCAGGATTTGAGCACCAACTTCGACGGAACTGTGGGGCGAAAAGGGCGGTCGACGCGTCCGGGCGTGTGCTGCAGCTGAGCGCTGTTCAGCTGCTGCATCCCGAGGAACAGACGCTTGAGGACATGCTGACCGGATGGCGCAACCAGCAGCTCTCCAGGAACCTCCAGTTCGACACGATCGACAAGGGCATCGAGTGCGTCCGCCGGTTCGTGAACCATGTGAACGAGTTCCCGTGGAACTGGGCACCGGAGCATGTCGAGGAGTATTTCGGTGACCTCCGCTCGATCCACCAGCTGAAGCACTCCACTATCCGCGGCTACCAGTCCACGCTCCGCCGGTTCACGTCATACGTGTCGAACCCCGACTACGGCTGGGATCAGGTCTGCGAACAACGCTTCGGCACACACCCCTCCCAGGTCTTCTTTGACTGGAACACCGCCTCCCACGCGCAGGAGTACGAAGGACGGGCCTCCAAGCGGCCCTTCACCAAGATCGAACTGCAGATGCTGTTCGATCACGCCGACGACCAGGTCGAACTCATCGCCGCCTCAGGCAAGAAGGGCTGGCAGGCAGCCTACCGGGACACCGTCATGCTGAAAGTCGCCTACTCATACGGGCTCAGATTCAACGAACTCAGGCACCTGCAAACCATCGACTTTGCAACCAACCCCCAAGCACGAAGGTTCGGCAAGGAAGGCGTATGCAAGGTCCGGTTCGGCAAATCACGCAAGGGTTCCCCACACAAACCCCGCAGCGTCCTGACGGTCTTCGACTGGACCGCCGGCGTCATCGACGACTGGCTCGCCAACGGACGGGGCACGCTCGACACCCTGGACCTGTTCCCCAGCGAACGCGGCGGCCTGATGAATCCACCCTGCTGCGCCGGCTCCGGCGCTACCTCAATGAGCTGGGCCTGCCAATGGATGGCCTGGACCTGCACTCACTCCGGCGCTCCTACGCAACGCACCTGCTGGAGGACGGATGGGATTCTAGATTCGTGCAACATCAGATGGGCCACGAACACGCCTCCACCACCGGGATTTACCAGTTCGTCAGCGTTGACTTCCGCAACGCAACCCTCCGGGCAGCGCTGGACCGCCCCATGGATGAAGTCCTGCGCGTGCAGATGCGGGGTCAATGGTGAGGCGCGAAGTCGAATACAAGTGGCGGCTCTCTGAGCTCATGGCAGCACGGGGGCTTCATAACACCACCGACCTCATCCCTCTGCTGGCCGAGCGCGGCATCACCTTGTCCCGGCCACAGGTCTACCGTCTCGTCAACCAGAAACCCGAACGCGTCGCGCTGCAGGTCATTGCCGCAATCTGTGACATATTCTCCTGCGGACCAGAAGACCTCATCACCGTCACAGCCGCCGACGTCCGCGCGCGCAAAACCGGCACCAGCGCTCCCAACGTCGTGGACCTGAACCGCACCGTCAGACCGCGACGGGCACGCATCATCGACGATGACCACTGAGAAACCCCAAGGCCTCAGCCCCCGCAGCACCAGCCGGGGCCGGCCCCGCACCACCGGGACCGCGACGTGCACACGCTGCGGCCGGGCGGCCGGCCGAACACGCGCCACCTGGCCCGAAGGCCGAATCTGCGGCCCCTGCTTCACCACTGCCACGCGCACCTACCGGATCTGCCCCGGCTGCGGTCGGCATCGACTGCTGCCCGGGCCGCCCGCGAACGCCGGAGGTCCCCGCTGCGCACCATGTGCCGGCATCCTCCATGACTTCCACTGCAGCCGCTGCGATACGGAAGGCGAGTTCTACCGGCGCGGCATCTGCGCCCGCTGCGCGCTGCGGGACGACCTCAACGAGCTACTGCTCACACCCTGCCGACCCGGAGACTGCCGGGAAAATCGTTGATGTCCTCTGCAAGGCAGACCGGCCCGAGAGCATCATCACCTGGAAGCGCTCCCCCAAAGTCCAAGCCCTCCTGACATCTCTATCGTGCTGGGAAACTCCCTTGACGCACGAAGGCTTCGACGCCGCAGCTGAGTCGGCGGAACGACCGGCCAATCACCTGCGTGCCCTGTTCATCCATCACGGGCTTCTCCCCTACCAGGACCCGCACCTGGCCCGGTTCGAGACCTGGATTGAGAACAAGCTCCGAGACTTGCCCGAGGAGATTGCCAAACCCGTCAGCCAGTTCGCCACCTGGCATCACCTCCGCCGCATCCGGTCCATGACAACGCCCGAGAAGAGCGCCCAAGCCCCGGTGCACTCGGCCAAACAGGAGATCACCGAAACCATCAAGTTTCTGGACTGGCTTTGGGAAACCCACCAGCGGACTGCGGCGAGCTGCACCCAGCAAGACATCGAAACCTGGCTCGCGACCGGTCCGACGACCAGGAAAGCCATCCGCACCTTTATTGTTTTCATCAACAACACAGGCACAAACCACCGGGTGGAGATGGGTCACTACACCGCCAAAACGCGTCCAACCATCACTCAGGACCAACGCGTGGCATGGCTGCGGGAACTGCTCACCGGCACCAGTGAATCCCTGCCCTACCGAGTCGCCGGCATCCTGCTGCTTCTCTTCGCCCAACCGCTCGTGCGGGTAGCCAAACTCCGTGCCGACGCCATGGAAAACAGCGGAACAGGCTCGAACACGAGGATCAGCATCGGCACCCATCCGGTGCCCGTGCCCCAGCCCTTCGCAGAACTACTTCACGAGCACCTCGCGAGCCGTCCGAACCTCAGAACCGGAGCGGGCACTCAAAGCCCGTGGCTCTTCCCGGGAACCCTCGCCGGCCAGCCACTTCACCCAAACACCATCATGGACAGGCTCCGCGGCCTGGGCATCGACCTGCGCGGCGCACGAAACAGTGCCCTGGACGAACACCTCTTAGTCTCACCGCCGCCACTAGTCGCCGACGCCCTCGGCTACAGCCACCAAATCGCATTCCTCCACGCCGACGCAGCAGGCGACGCCTGGTCCCGCTACGTCAACCTGCGGACAAACCCGTGAACAATTGGTTCTCCCGTCGGATTAGGCGCGGCTGTTCGAGTAAATCCGGACAGACGAGGCCGTGGTTGCTCAGTGGGCTTCAGCTCCAGCTTTTCCGCTTTCCGATGAAGTAGCCGCAAATCATCACGACAACGCCACTAATCACGATGACATATGCCCAGACGTTGTTCGATTCAGACTGAAAAGCCAGCATCGTGCCCAAGAGGGCATTCACTGCCCCCAGGCAGAGTAGGGCTATTCCAATCCCTCGAGGCGTCGTGCGGCCATCCTAGAGTCTTCTCGATGGGAACAGCTAGAAATTCCTGTCCGCTCACCCTTTTGGTTTCACTTGTCGCGTCTGGAGTCGGAGTCCGGTACAGGAATACGCATGACTTTAATCCGCAGGGGTGCCAGTAATTGCTTTCGAAAGATGCCCAGGCAACGTCTGGATAATTGGACAAAATAGAGTTGCTTATTCATCTAAGGGGGTCCGCCTGAGTGGATAGTTGCCGCCCGGCTTGTGGACCGGTGGAAACGACGCTAGGAACCGCAAATTGGAGCGTGGGACAGGACAGGTCCCGGATACGGTCGTTATCCATACTGCAATTCAGATGTGCGCCTCGTTCTCGAGCGTCTGCAACTCTCGGGCTTTTTCGAGCATGCGTCGCAGTAAGCGATTGAGCTCATCGACCTCGTTGTGGGTGAGATCAGCCAAGATGATCTCCTGTCCACGCATTGAGATGGGCAGCATAGCGTCGTGCATATCAGCGCCAGCTTGGGTCAGGTACATCGGCCGTGAGCCCCGTGGCCCATCGACCAGCAGCAACAGGTCGCGTTCGAGCAAGGTATTGACACTCTTAGACACGACGGCCTTGTTGAGACCAAGAAAGTCAGTAACCTCGGTTGCTGACGCACCGGGGCGGCTTGCCAGTGCCGAGATAATGCGCCAATCGTTTGTACCCAGCCGGAAGTGCCGGCGCAGTTCATGCGACTCTCGCCAGACGAGAGCGTTGGAGAGCAGCGCCAGAAGTCTTGGTGTGAAGTTCTCCGGATCAATCGACCCGGCCAGCGGATCCGTGACAGCTTCAGGTGGAGTCAGCAAACTCGGCCGGTCATGATTGTCGATGGTCATGCTCCTCTTTCTGATTGCGGGAGCCCACGCCGCGTTGGTTCGTGTGCGATCCGAAGCCACCAAGGGATCGAGCATGCCCAGTTGTCGCCCATGCCCTTGACGTCGCAGACGCACTGCGCAACCGGCCGGCATGCTCGTTGGCGGACCAGGCACCCTCTGGACACACCGCGGGTTGGACAAACGAGCGATTTCGGAAGCAACCTCGCGGCAGCGTTCCATGGGGACCAGCTGTGGTTTGCCTCATGCAAGCTCCCGATCTTGATTCCTGTCGCGAGATTCCATTCTCACCCCGCTCGGCGTCGCGTGCCGACAAGCAACAAAAGAAGTTTACGAAGAAACTTGTTTACATGTAAACAGGTGGCTGTTAGTCTCGTCACATCGAGGCCGGAATTGCGGCCTTTCTGACCACGAGTGAGTCGATGAAGACGCCACGACAAGGCGACAGATCGGCATCCGTGTCATTCAACGAGGAGGCATGAGATGGGCGAATTAGCCCTGCAGTCGGGCCAGCGCCCGCACACCGTTAGGGAGTTGGAGGACCTCGCTTTCGAGCTGAGGTCCAAGCTTTTGCATCTGTGCGGAACATACGAGGGGGCCGTTCACATCGGAGGCGATCTTTCCGCCGCGGACATTTTCACTGTCCTTTACCACTACGGACTCCACGTGGATCCGACAGACATAGCCAACCCTGAGCGGGACCGCTTCGTACTGAGCAAGGGCCACGCCGCCGTCTGCATGTATATAGCGATGGCAATGCGCGGATTCTTTTCATACGACGGAATCGTGGAGTCGTATGGCCAGCTCGACTCCGCATACGGGATGCACCCCTGCAAGGTGCAGCTGCCGGGCGTGGAGTGCTCGACCGGATCACTTGGACATGGGCTCCCCCTGGCAGTTGGGATGGCGATGAGCGCCCGCGGCCGTGGTGAATCACACCGAGTATTTTGTCTCCTTGGTGACGGCGAAACAGGTGAAGGATCCGTTTGGGAAGCAGCTATGGCTGCCCGCAGCAACGAACTCGGCAATCTGGTCGCGTTCGTGGACCGCAACCGTCAACTGATGACGAGTTTCGCGGAGGAACGGGTGGTCTTTGAGCCATACCCGGACAAGTGGGCAGCGTTCGGCTGGAACGTCGTCAATATTGATGGCCACAACATGGCCCAGCTTGTCGACGCGCTCGATGCCCTGCCCGCTAGCGACAGCAACCGGCCCACCGTGATCATTTGCGAGACGGTCAAAGGAAAGGGCGTCGACTTTATGGAACGCAACCTTGCCTGGCACGCCGGCTCCCTGGGCGCCGCAGACCTGGACCGTGCATTCGCAGCCCTTGAAGCATCCCGCGAGAAGGAGTCAGTCTGATGCCCGCCACATTCACCTTTGGAGAAATGCTCTCCGCACGTTCGGTAATCGGAACGACCCTTGCTGATCTCGGCGACGAGTACAACAACTTGTGGGTGCTCACACCCGACATCGGGGCGACGCTGGTTGAGTTCCGGGACAAGTTCCCCGAACGCTTCCTGGACGTGGGTCTCGCCGAACAGGCCTGCGTCGGAATCGCGGCGGGACTCGCATACGACGGAAACATCCCAGTCGTGTCGGGCATGCTCCCGTTCCTCAGCATGCGCGCCCTGGAGCAAGTCCGCAGTGACGTCTGCTATCCAAACCTCCCCGTGAAGATTATCGGCACACACGGCGGGCTGGTCGGCAACGGCGGCTCAACCCACTATGCAGTAGAGGACCTCGCACTCATGTGCGCCCTGACGAACATGACCGTCACATCCATCGGCGACCCGCTTATGGTCGGCGAAATCATCCGCCAATCGATGACCATGCAAGGGCCGATCTACATCCGGCTAGCCGTGGGCAAAAAGGACAAGGTGCTCTACGAGCCCGGGCAGCACGACGTGCGCATCGGCAAGGGAATTGTCGCCCGTGAAGGCACCGACGCCACCATATTCACCCACGGCACAGTTGTCTCGCAGGCTTTGGACGCAGCGGAAGAACTGGCCAAGGACGGCCGGTCAGTCCGCGTCGTTGACATGTTTACTCTCAAACCCATCGACGAGGAACTCATCGTGCGCTGTGCCGCAGAGACCGACGGCAGGTTCGTCATCGTCGAGGATCACCTCGCCTACGGCGGTCTCGCTTCAAGGGTTGCTGACGTAGTCGCAGACCGAAACATCCATCTCGCAGCCTTCGAACGGCTCGGAATCCCGCAGGTATATGCCGGCTTCGGTGACGACGAGGAGCTACGCAATAAGCACGGCTATGGGCTTGAGGCCACGATCGCCGCCACGCGTCGCGTCATCGCAGCACAGCCCTAATCCACCCACCCGTCACGCGCTCAACGGAGAGACGAATGAGAACAGTAGCTGTCACTAAAATCGGGAGCCTCCGCAACCCTGACGAGCATGCCCGCGGCCGTATCGGCCTGGTCGACTTCCCGGAACCGACACTGGGACCGGAGGATGTTCGGATCCGCGTCGCCTATTCCGCCATTTGCGGCTCAGACCCCCATCTTGCGGAGGGATTCTTCGGCACCGATGTCCCGATTGGCCTCGGCCATGAGCTTTCGGGCGTGGTCGAAGCCCTGGGGAGTACGGCGCATCGCAACGGCTTGAAGGTCGGCGACAGGGTCGCAGGGAACTTCCTACGATTCTGCGGTACGTGTACGCCTTGCCGCGGCGGCCAGCAGCAGTTCTGCGAGCACATTCAGGAATACAACCGTCCCGGCATGGCCGAGACAGTGACATGGCATGAATCGCAGGTCTACAAGTTGCCCGACCATGTTTCCCTGCTGAAAGGTTGCTTGCTTGAGCCGACCTCCGTTGCAGTGCGGATTGCCGATAAGACCCATATCAAGGTAGGCGACCGCGTGGTCATATGTGGCGGCGGCCCCATCGGGCAACTGGCTTTGCAAGTGTTGAAGATGAGCGGGGCAACATCGTTGACCCTCATTGAACCGATCGCAGAGCGCCGTGAGGCGGCGCTCCGCCGCGGTGCCGACGTCGTAATCGATCCCACTAGTGAAGACCAAAATCTCCGCGCAAAGGAAATTACTGCTGGGAGCGGGTTCGACGTGGTGATTGACGCATCCGGATCGACCCGCGCCGTTCGCGGCCTGCTCGACATCGCCGCCAAAGGAGCAACCGTCGTCTACGGGGCGATGTATCCGCACGACTTCGAGATGCCTCTCAACCTTTCGGATTACCTCTACCTCAAGGAACTAACCCTCACCGGCGTTTTCGTCTCGCCCTACGCATTCCCGCGGGCACTGCAAATCCTGCCGTATCTCGAGGTGGACGAACTAACCGAGATGGTGTTCGACCTCGAAGACGCAGAGGCAGCCTTCGCCACACACGTGAGCGGGGCACACCCCAAGGTGGTCATCCGGTGCAACCGTATCGACGACGGAGGACAGGTGGCATGACCATCCTTAATACGCCCCCGACCGAAACAGCCTTGCTGGAACCCGCGGCTGCCCTGGAAGCACGCGATATCGTCAAACGCTTCGACGGTGTCCACGCTCTCAACGGAGCCCGGCTCTCCGTACGACCCGGCGAGATCCACGCGCTGCTCGGCGAAAATGGTGCGGGCAAGTCAACGCTGATCAAGATCCTGACCGGCTTGTACTCGCCTGACTCCGGGCAAATCCTCCGCAACGGTGAACAACTCGAGTTCGCAAACGTCCGGGACGCGCACAAAGTGGGCGTCGTGGCGCTCTACCAGGAGCTCTCAATAGTTCCGACGATCAGCGTGGCCGAGAACATCCTGCTCGGCGAGCAGACTCCCAGCCGTGGAGGCCTGGTGAACTGGAATGCCCTGCGCACACGTGCCAAGGAGCAGCTCGACCGGCTGAATCAGCGCATCCCTTTGGGCAAGCTCGCGGGACGCCTCTCCCCCGTGCAGCAGACGATGGTCGCCGTTGCCCGTGCGCTGGCCACGGACGCCCGCGTACTGATCCTCGACGAACCAACAGCTGCCCTCACCGACCTCGAAATCACCGACCTATTCGCGGTACTGCGGGCGCTCCGTGACGAAGGAGTCGCAATCATCTACGTTTCACATCGCCTTGAGGAGGTCTTTGAGCTCTGCGACCGCCTCACCGTGATGCGCAACGGCGAAACCATCATCACCAAGCCTGTCGTTGAAACCACAGTGAACGAGGTCATTTCCACCATGGTCGGCGGTCCGGCCGGCGAACTCTTCCCAGAGCGCAGCACTGCGACCAACAAGGTCGTCCTCAATGTCGGAAGCCTGAACGGGCGCCGGGTGAAGGACGTCTCTTTCCAGGCGCACGCCGGAGAGGTACTCGGCATCGGCGGTTTGGCCGGCTCCGGTCGCAGCGAGCTGCTGCGTCTTCTCGCCGGCGCACAAAAGCACACGTCAGGAACGATCACAGTCGCCGACCAGCTCCTGCCCCACGCTACCGGTGTCGGGCGGGCTTTGGAGGCCGGTATAGCACTCGTCCCTGAGGAGCGACGCAGCCAAGGCGTGATCCTGAGCGCTCCAATCCAGGACAACATTGCGATCGCCAACCTCAAGGCCGTGAGCTCGCTGGGTTGGGTGTCCGGTAAGAGCATCTCGAATCTCGCCCAGCAAGGACTCACCGATCTGAGGATCAAGGCTCGCGGTCCAGGGCAAGCCGTCGGTCAACTCTCCGGCGGCAACCAGCAGAAGGTAGTGCTCGCCAAGATGCTCGCCCGCAAACCCAAAGTGCTTCTGATGGACGAGCCCACCCGCGGCATCGACGTAGGCACCAAGGCCGAAATTTACCGCCTTATCCGCGAACTGGCCGCCGGCGGCACCACAGTCGTGGCCGTCAGCTCAGAACTGCCCGAACTCATCGGAATGTCCGACCGAATCATCATCATGCACGAAGGACGAATTTCCGGCGAAGTTCAGGCCGACATTGCCGACGACGAACTGCTCCTCTCCTACTGCTACGGAAGGGTCGACTGACATGACCAAAACAGACACACTCTCGCCAACCACGGCCTTGACCACGCGCGAGACCACTCCCCTCTTTCAACTCTTCCGGCAGGGTGGCACCGTCGTCGCCCTGATCGTACTCATCGCCTTCTTCACCATAATGCGACCGGAAGTCTTCCTCAGCTTTGGTAACGTGCGCAACATCTTCGAGCAAATCGCCATCCTTACGATCATCGCAGTGGGACAAACCGTCGTGATGGTAGTCGGCGACTTCGACCTCTCCGTGGGCACCAACGCAACCCTCTCAGGCGCAACGGCAGCAGCCCTGATGATCGGAGGAACCCCAGTCCCCCTCGCGATCCTCGCGGGCCTATGCGTCGGCATCCTCGTGGGAATGGTAAATGGTTTCCTCGTTGCTGTCCTCAAGCTCTCCGCATTCGTGGCGACCCTGGCAACGATGACTACCGTCGGCGGCCTGGCCTTCATCGTCACCAGTGGCACCACCCTCTACGGAATGCCTGAAGGCTTCTTCAGCCTCGGCCAGGGCAGGCCGCTCGGGATCCCCATGCCCATCTTCTTCGCCGTCGCCGCCGCCATCATCTTGTGGCTAGTCCTGCGCTTCACCACCCTGGGACGCCGATGGTACGCCGTGGGTGGAAACGCCGAAGTTGCCAGGCTTTCAGGCGTAAACGTCCAGTGGACCCGCTTCCTCGCATTCGTCGTTGCCGGTCTGGCGTCAGCGATCGGCGGCATCATCCTCGTCAGCCGACTCGGTAGCGCGAGCTCGGCAAGCGCGAACAATTACATGATGCTCGCCGTCGCGGCGGTCTTCCTCGGCATGACCATCCTGAAATCCGGACAAGCGAACATCGGCGGCACCCTCGTCGGCGTCGGAATCATCGGAGTCATGAGCAACGGTCTGAATATCATCGGCGTGAACACCTACATCCAGCAGGTACTCACCGGACTGATCATCATCGCCGCGGTCACCCTCTCAGCGCTAAAAGCCCGCGACACGTAGCCCAAAAGTGCCGCGCTCGGCAGAAAAACCACATACAAGCACAAAACCCATTCACGCGATCTTTAACAAAGGAGTAAATGATGCGTAAGAAAATGACTGCACTTGTCGGGCTGGCAATGGCTTCGGCGATGGCACTGACCGGATGTTCCGGAGCAGCCGAAGGAGATACAAAGACCTTCAAAGTCGCTGCCTTCACCGCCGGCTACGGCACCCCTGTCGGCAAGGCCACTGTCGACGCTTTCGTCGAAAAGGGCAAGGAACAGGGATGGGACGTCAGGCTCTACACAAGCGAGTTCGACTACGACAAAATCAACACTGATGTAACCGGTGCGATCACCCAGGGAGTCGACGCGATTTTCGCCGGGTTCCCTGATCCTCGCCAGATAGCACCGCTCGTAAACGCCGCCAAGGACGCGGACATCCCGATCTTCTCCATCGACGGCGGCGTCCAGCCCAACGACGACTTCGTGGTGGACGCAACTTCCAATCAGCAACAAATTGCCGATCTCACCGTAGGTTCCCTCGAGAAGGCTATGGGAGGGCTCAGCGGAAAGAACGTCATGGTCATCGGTCATGACCCGCACGTGGGAATCATGACGCGCAGCCACATGGCCGAAGACCTCCTCAAATCAGGAGGTGCGAACATCGCCGGAGGTGAGATCAAGCAGGTCCTGAACCCGGGAACGTCGCAGGAGGAGGCGCTCAAGTTCGTCACGGACTACCTGCAGGCAAACCCTGAGGGCCTTGACGGGGTTTGGGTGGGTTGGGACCATGCAGCACTGGGCGCCGTGCAGGCTCTCAATGAGGCAGGGCGCCAGGATGTCCCTGTGACCGGCGTCGACGCTGTGGGCATCGCCCTCGCGGAGATCAAAAAGAATGGTCCCTTCTCCGCCACAGTCGTGCAGGACTGGCCAAAGGTTCTAAGCCTGGTGCTGGACGACATGACAACCTACGCGGCAGATGGCAGCAAGCCCGCCAAAAACTTCGTCGAGACCGACGTCACCCTTGTCGATCGCACCAACGTCAACGACATCACCCCAACGGACTGACGTGAGGGGCAAGGTCGCCCCTTTCGCAGCCCCGCACGGACACGAGCAATTCAGGAAGAAGACAACGATGCGTTTAGAAGGAAAAGTCGCCGTCATCACCGGCGGAGCCAGCGGAATCGGCCGGGCCACCGTCCACAAATTCGTCCGCGAGGGCGCACGGGTGCTGGTTGCCGACATCAATATGGAGCAGGCGGAAAAGGTCGTCGCCGAAGTAACGGCAGCGGGTTTCGAGGGTGCCGCCGCAGCGGCACAGGTAGACGTCTCGCGGTTCTCCGCGGTTGAAGCCACTGTCGCGCGCGCCGTGGAAATATTCGGCGGACTCGACATCATCTTCAACAACGCGGGCATTGCAGGCGGCAGGCCGCTGCTCGACCACGACCCGGAGACCGATTATGCGCCCATGATCCGCATAGACCAGGACGGCGTCTACCACGGCATACTCGCAGCTGGCAGACAGTTCCGTGACCAGGGCAGGGGCGGGGTCATCATCAACACCTCATCGATCTACGGAGAGCAGGCCGCGGAGCTATCCTTCTCGTACAGCGCGGCCAAGGCTGCCGTCATCTCCTTCACCCGTTCAGCGGCATATGAGCTCGCCGAGTACGGAGTACGTGCGGTGGCGATTACCCCTGGCCGTGTCGGGACCCCGATCATCAACCAGTTCAGCGATGAGTTGAAGCGTACATTCGCATCCGAACAGATGCGCGGCGTCCTGACCGAGCCCGATGAGATCGCCGACGTCGTAGCTTTTCTCGCATCCGATGAAGCGAACGTGATCAACGGAACCGTGGTGCACGTCGACGACGGGTATTCCAGCTTCAAGAAGCGCCTCGATCTGCCCACGTTCTAGGAAGACGACAATGTACGCCGACCTGGATATGGCATGCCACCTGAACATCTTCGTGCCCGACCTTTCCTCGGAGCAGCTTCCCGCGGCGCTGGATGCGATCGCCGCCGCCGGCTACCGACGGGTCGTACTACCGCCGCTGGACCCGGATGCCGTTGACGCGCCAGCACTCCGTTCGCTCTTCGCAGTGCGCGGTCTGACCCCGATAACCATCGCAGGACAGACCCCTAACGCGGACGTTTCCTCGGCATCCAAGGATGTGCGGCAAGCCGGAGCCGCCCTGCTTCGTCGCACGCTAGATCTGACCGTCGCGCTCGGCGCGGACCAGATGAACGGGGTGCCCTACGGTGTTTTCGGCCATCCAACCGGCCCTACCGAACGCACTGCGTTTTCAAGGTCAGCGGCCGAAGTGGGAACAGTTGCTGACGAGGCCCATGAACGCGGAGTGCTCATGACCTTCGAAGTTCTGAACCGCTACGAAACCTCCCTCGTCAACACCGCCTCCCAGGCAATGGACTACGTTACGGCAAGCGGTTCTGAACACCTTAAGATCCACCTTGACACCTTTCACATGGCCATCGAGGAAGCGGACGCCTCGGCTGCCATCCGTACAGCCTTACCCAGGCTCGGCTACCTTGAGCTCGGCCAATCCGGACGCGGCCCGCTCTCATCCGGAGTCGTGGACGTCGCCAGCATCGTACGTCAGGCCTTGGATGACGGCTACAAGGGCAGATGGGGCATTGAAGCGTTCTCCCGCTCAACCCTGGATACCGGAGCGGCAAACATGCTCTCCATATGGCGGAGCCCCTTCCAGCACAGTGCAGCCCTCGTGACTGACGCTGCAAACACCATTGAGTCGGGCTGGGCGGCCAAGACCGCCGCTCGCGCATAGCAACAACTTCACGAAATACATAGAAAGGTAGGAACATGACTACGACCACGGAAACCCGGGGCAGCCTCATCGACGAGGAAACTTTCGCCGGGAAGATCTACATCGACGGTAAATGGACCGCCGGCGCTGCGGGCGAAATTGCATCGATCGAACCCGCCACTGGTAATACACTCGCGATGGTCGGCCTGGCTGGTCCGGAGGATGTCGCACGGGCCGCGGAGGGCGCTGCCAGGGCACAGAAAGAGTGGGCGGCGACGCCTCATCCTGCCCGCGCCGCGGTGCTGCGGCGTGCTGGACAGTTGTGGGAGCAGCACGCCGACGAGATTGCGCAGTGGAACGTACGCGAGGTGGGGGCCATACCCCCACTCGCGGGATTCGCCCTCCACGTCACTGCTGCTGAGTGCTACGAGGCGTCTGCTCTTCCCTCCGCGCCCAAAGGAGCGGTGCTTTCGAGCGAGGAGCCACGCCTCTCGCTCTCAGAGCAGGTCCCAGTAGGTGTCGTAGGCGTCATTTCACCCTTCAACGTTCCGCTGATCCTCGGCATCCGGGCCGTCGCGCCGGCACTCGCGCTGGGCAATGCCGTGTTGTTGAAACCAGACCCCCGCACAATCATCACTGGCGGCGTTTCCATGGTGCGGATATTCGAGGAAGCGGGACTGCCCCCGGGCCTACTCCAGCTCATCCCCGGAGGTGCCGATGTCGGCGAAGCGATGGTCACCGATCCACGCGTTCGCGTCATCGCCTTCACGGGGTCCACTCGGGCCGGACGCATAGTCGGCGAGCTGGCGGGCCGGCACCTGACCCGCGCCCACCTTGAACTCGGGGGCAACTCCGCATTCGTCGTGCGCCACGATGCCGACGTAGACAAAGCCGTCAACCTCGCAACATGGGGATCTTTTCTGCACCAGGGACAGATTTGCATGACGGTGGGGCGCCATATCGTACATGAATCACTGTTCGAAGAGTACGTTTCCAAACTCGCCGCCAAGGCGGAGACCATGCACGTCGGAGATCCGGCAGCCGGCCCAACGCACCTCGGTCCGCTGATCGATGAGGTACAGCGCGACCGGGTGCATACGCTGGTGCAGGACGCTGTTGCACACGGCGCCGTTCTACGTGCCGGGGGCACGTACGAGGGACTTTTCTACCGGCCCACTGTTCTGGCGAACCCACCACGCGAGGTCACAGCATACTGCGACGAAGTATTCGGTCCCGTCGCCTCGGTAGTGCCATTCTCTTCAGACGACGAGGCCATCGAACTCGCCGCCGAGACCGACTTCGGGCTCTCCCTGGGCATCGTAACGGCCGACGTGATGGCGGCGCTCGAAATGGCGCGCCTCATCCCCACAGGCATTGTGCACATCAATGATCAAACGGTCAACGACGAGGCGAATACACCCTTCGGAGGCGTCGGGGCCTCCGGCACTGGATCCCGGCACGGCGGCGCGCAGGCGAGCATCGATGCCTTTACGGAGACGCGCTGGATTACTATGCGGCGGGAGCCCGGCACCTACCCGCTGTAACCAGGTACAGCCCTGCCCCGAACCGGCCCGGATTCAAGGGGCATAACCCGAGCCGTCCTCTGGACGCACCGGCGCCGTTTCCAGCGGTGCATGAGGCGGTCAGTTCTTCAGCGGTGAAGTCATGGGCCCGAACCAACCATGAATGAAAGGAGTAAGACCATGACGGCGACCATGCCAAGGCACTCCGACGTAGTCGTCAGCACCGGCCCCGACATACCCACCTGCGGGTACACCGCAACGGGCACCTGGGGAATAAGAGAGACGAAGACGGATGCCAACAGCGGAACTGGAGCCTCAGATGATTCTGATTCGCGAATTCTGTCTGCCCCACGCATCGTCACCTTTACTCCCGCGCCCTCAATTGACAAGGTGTACTTCCTTGATCAGGTCCAGGCAGGTCAGGTCAACCGGGCTAAGAGGGTGACCACGTATTTCGCCGGAAACGGGGTCAACGTAGCCAGGACCCTTCATCTGGCCGGCAACACAGTCTCTGCGGTCCTCCCTATAGAAAGGAATAGAAGCAACGGAGCCGAATGCAAGGACGAGTTTGAGCAGGTAATTTGCGGGGTGGAAGTGGGCAGCCCACTTCGAACCAATGTCATCCTCGTCGACAAATCGGGCATCACCACGAACATCAATGCGCTCCCGGCTCCTCTAGACCCCGACGAATGGGGCCGGCTATGCAAAGCCGTTACGGACGAAATCCAAAGAATCGGCGCTGATTGGTTCGTGCTCGGCGGCACCCTGCCTATCAACACCGGAACCGGCAAGCCAGTCGACATACGGCCTCTCTTCCGCGCGGTACGTTCCCATGGTGTCGCAATCTGCCTGGACGCACCCGTCGGCGGAGCCCTGAAGGGGTGGGCCAAAGCATGCCAACCCAACCTGATAAAACCAAATGCTGAAGAACTGGCCAACCTGGCCGGGATTCCTGTGCGGTCCCTGCATGATGCGGTGGAAGCTGCCACGATCGTCAGGGCACGTGGCGTCGATACGATTCTGGCTAGCCTAGGCCCGGATGGCGTCCTTGAGATCAGCGAACGAGGAATCCTCTGGGCCAGCGGACCCAAAACCCAAGTGGTCAACACGACGGGAGCGGGAGACGCAGCGTTGGCAGGATACCTGAGCGTGGCCCGCCTCGACAGCCGCATGCAGGGGTGGCGGCCCGAGGCCCTGCGGCGAGCCGTCTCATGGGGAGCCCTCGCGGTTCAGCAAGCGACTACCCTACTCCCGCACATCATCACAAACCCCAGTGATGTCAAGATCACCTCACCCGAGAGGGACCACCTGCTCACGTGAGTTAGTACAAAATGTCAAGCACTTAACGCTCAAGCCAGGGCAGAAAACCGTCATTGCCGACGGGCCGCCCTTCAGTGGAGGAAATTACGATGACTGTTGTTCAGTCCATGAGGTCGACAACCAACAAGGTGCTGGGCTACCCGCTCAACGCTTGGTACGTGGCAGCGTGGGACCACGAAGTGACACGCAAACCCATGTCGCGTCGGATCGCCGACCGGCCTCTCGCCCTCTACCGTACCGAGGAGGGAAAAGCTGTAGCCCTAGCAGACGCGTGCTGGCACCGGCTGGCCCCTCTATCAATGGGCAAGACCCTGGCCAATGATCAAATTCAGTGCCCTTACCACGGCATTGTCTACAACTCGGCTGGCCGCTGCGTGTCCATGCCCGCCCAAGAGACCATCAATCCCAGCGCCATCGTTCCATCCTTTCCCGTGGTCGAACGCTACCGCTACGTGTGGGTTTGGCTTGGTGATCCAACACGGGCTGACCCGGATCTGGTACCGGACATGCACCAGATGTCCTCGAATGAATGGGCCGGCGACGGCGAAACCATCTTCGCCCCCTGCAACTACCAGCTGGTTCTGGATAACCTAATGGACCTCACCCATGAGGAATTCGTGCATTCCTCATCAATTGGCCAAGATGAACTGAGCGATTCCGACTTCGTTGTGACACAGGACGGCAGTACTGTCACCGTCACCCGCTGGATGTTTAACATCGACGCGCCGCCTTTTTGGCTCAAGAACATGCGAGACAAATTCCCCGGATTCGAAGGCAAGGTGGACCGCTGGCAGATAATCACATTTCATTCGCCGTCCACCATCAACATCGACGTCGGGGTTGCCAAGGCAGGCAGCGGAGCCCCGGAAGGAGACCGTAGTCAGGGCGTGAACGGTTTCGTCATGAATACGATCTCGCCAGAAAGCGCAAAGAGTTGTCACTACTTCTGGGCATTCATGCGGAACTACCGCCTGGAGAGCCAGCTGATCACCACCCAACTACGCAAGGGCGTTCACGGAGTTTTTGGCGAGGACGAGGCGATGCTCAAGGCACAGCAGGAGGCAATCGACGCTAACCCTGACTACGAGTTCTACAACCTCAACATCGACGCCGGCGGCATGTGGGTCCGCCGTCTCATAGAGCGCCAGCTCGAAGCCGAGGGACGACTAATCCCCCTTTCATAGAGCAGTGGCCAGGCACCGAACCGGTAGCGTTCAAACAGGACTGAGGGAAGATATGGCAGCAACAAACACTGAAGTGTGGCAGCTGGGCACAGTTGTCCAGGCCGCAGAGGTCGCCACGGATATTCGACGGATCGTGCTCGAACCGTCACTGCCGAAGAAGGCGGAGCCAGGCTCGCACATCGACGTGAAAATCACCGTAGGCGGCGAGACGCAAAAGCGCTCATATTCTGTCCTGGAGACAAACGAGGATGGCAGCCGCCTCGTCATCAGCGTATTCAAAGTTCCAGCCTCACGTGGCGGCTCGATCTTCATGCATACCCTGCAGCCGGGCGACATGCTGGAAATAACCCAGCCGCTGCAGAATTTCCCGCTTCGGGTTGGTGCGTCGCGCTACGTGCTGCTCGCCGGCGGCATCGGCGTGACCGCGATAACGGATATGGCGCGGGTGCTCAGAAACCTCAAGGCGAACTACACTTTCGTCTACGTTGCACGGAATAGGGCTGCCATGGCCTACTGGTCCGAGCTGCAGGAGTTGCACGGGGAGAACCTTGTACTGCATGTAGACGAAGAATCCGGCATCCTGGACGTGCCCGGCATCGTTGCAGGCGTGGATTCCGACACGGAGCTCTATATGTGCGGTCCGATTCGGTTGATGGACGCTGTGCGGCGAGCCTGGCTTGAGCGAGAGTTGAGCGTGCCCAATTTGCGATACGAAACCTTCGGCAACTCTGGCTGGTACAACCCCGAGGACTTCCTGGTTCGGATTCCGCGCCTCGGCATCGAAGCGAATGTCCCCCAAGGCCGCTCCATGCTTGAAGCTCTGGAAGATGCCGGCGTCGACATGATGTCCGACTGCCGAAAGGGCGAATGTGGCCTCTGTGAGGTGCGGGTGCTGCAGCTTGACGGGGCCCTCGATCACCGCGATGTCTTCTACAGCCCACGCCAGCAAAAGGCAGCCGAGAAAATGTGCTGCTGCGTTTCCCGAGCCGTCGCCCCGGGGACCAGCTCACTTCCAGACAACGGTCACACGCGCGGGCCGGCAGTAGTAACCATCGACGTGGCCTAAACACGGCGAGATTCCCAAACTACATAATGAGCCCAGTCTCTTGCCCACGGCCATCGAATGCTCCGTTGTGTTCCCGGTCTCCGACTGCCCTAAAAGTTAGAATAAATCGTTTGGAGAAGGGCCGAGGGCAAGGGCTGGTCCCCTACCTGCAGTCACACGCAGGTAGTGCGTCGCGGGCACGTTTGCTAGCTTCTTTCGGGCAATGCCGATAGCCGGCCTTATGTCGACCCAGATCGTTGAAGCTTCAAGTAAAGCCCTTTTGAGCCTATCAGTTCGCGGCGTTCAAACCCTCGCTCTGCGCCCGGGACCGCAACGCTGATTTATTGGCGGGATGGACAGATCCGCCCCACTTGCGGAGTGCCTGAAATCGTTTGAGCCTGGCCTGGGCCTCATCCATTAGCGAAGCTCCGGTCAAATAGCGGTTGACCGGAGCTTCGGTCCATTATGTGCACTTGAAGCTGAGAATTCTCTGAAAGGCCGGGCAGCACGGGGCCCGACGTGATGTAAGGCTGCGGCCAAGAAGGTTGCCAAAGACGCCATCCCCGATGCTCAGGAGAGGTTATGTATCGCACCAGCCCAGCGGGGACCGGACATGGCTGCCCGGACCGCCCGAGCGCGGGTATGAAAGTCGATCTTTGGCCCCCGCGTGGAATCAGTCGGAACGGCAAGATCATCGTGCCCTCGTTGCGGAAACTCATTGACTTCCGGGCAGGAGTCGGTGATCAGACCCATGCCGGCGTACTCGCGGACAGCGGCGATGCCCGCCACGGCATCGGTTTTGGAGGTGAAGGGCCTGGAAACTGCCATAATCGTGCCGTCAGGGGCTGTCAGCCGAAACCTGAATGCTGACTCCGTGTCGACAAATAGTTCAAACATTCCTGCCATGGCGATCCTTTCGGTCTGCGGGGTCTCCGAGGCTGCATCTTTGCCGCCATAAGGCACGAGGCATCGTTGCCTCCGTTTGCCGTAGGATCCCGCCATCCAAATTTCCATCAATTCAGCATGCGTTCCCCGAGTCTTCCGCAGGGACGCTTGCCCGCGCAAGGCTTTGCCCGGCATCCAAACGAAGTGATCCCCCGCTCTCAAGTTCAGCCTTGGGGGCAATAGCCTGGGGGGATGGAAACGCGAAACTGTTGGCGCCTGAAAGCGCGCCCTTCGCTTACCCGGACCCGCTTTTCTTGGGTTTAGCGCGGCGTTTTTGAACCGGCGGGACGTCCAAGTGCCGGACGGCCCGCAGCATGAAGCGGTCAAAGTGCGGCACCGTGAAGCCCGCGTAGCCGTGGGCGGGTGTGTAGAGCAGTCCCATGTTGATGAGTTCGGACCGTGTAGGGGCCAGCTGGGTGGACTCGCGGCCCATGACGGCGGCGACGTCGGCGGCCTTTTGGGAGTCGGGGCCCAGCTGTGCCATGGCGCGCATGTAGGCGATCTGCAGCTGGGTTGCCCTGTCGAGCCGGACGCGGAAGAACGAGGAATCAAGTTTTGCCTCGTAGGCGTCCTTTGCGTCCTCAACGTCTTCCAGGGTGATGGAGCCGCCGTCTGCGACCGCCCACACCTGGTACCCAAGTTCTTGCACGAAGTATGGATAGCCTTCAGTGAGGTCGAAGGCCCGGACCAGTGCATCGTCCTCGAAGTGCACATCTTCGATGTGCGCCGGCTCGGCCAGTGCTTTTTTGGCATCTTCGAAATTCAGGGATCCGAGGTTCGGGAACTTGAAGAGCCGCTCGGCGTAGGATTTCGCGTCGCCGGCAAGCTCGGCGATCTGGGGCAACCCGGCACCGACAAACGTGACCGGAAGTTTTCTCTGCACCGATTTGTGGATCGCCTGGATGACGGCTTCGAGTTGCGACTGGCTCAGGAACTGGACCTCGTCGAACAAAAGCACCAGGCCCGTCCCGTGTTCCCTGGCGGCTTCGCCTATCGACACCAGGACGTCCGTCAGGTCAAGGGTAAGGCTGCCGTGATCGGCGAATCCTTCGGCGGCGTCGACATCCAGTGAGAGGGTCGGGATACCCGAGGAAGGATCGATGGAAAGGCTGAAGGACTGCAGGACCTGGGCAGCCTTGCGTGCCTTGTCTCCCCACTTGGTCCGTGGTGAAATCTGATAGAGCGCGGCCCGCAGCTGCGAGTAGATCGTCCTGCGGAAATGGTCGTCATCGTGTTTGCTGGCCTCGAGCTCCAGCACCTTCCATTTGAACTCTTCGGCTATCTGCCGGAACTCCCCCAGCAAAACGGTTTTGCCCACCCCGCGAAGGCCCGTCACGATCATGGATTGATCGGTGCGGCCCTTATCGAGTCTGCGCAGGAGGATCCGGAAGTCCTCCAAGAGATCGTCACGGCCGATGACAATCTCCGGCGTCGCACCCGCGTTCGGTGTGTAGGGGTTGTTCACTGGATCCATGTCACGAATCTTACAAGGTTTACTTGGCTTTATTGATTTCTAATAAAGCATGAATTCCGCAATAAAGTCAGGTGTTGAAGGCGCAGATCAGCCCGGTGCGGTCTGTCTTCAGGAAGTCCTCGGCATCCTCCAGACTTATTGGCTCTCTGCGGTTCACCGGCCGGATGGAAGCCTTGGATTCTTTCACGGGTGAGAACGCTAAGCCCTCAGAGGCCCGGGTAGGGCTAATCAACAGCGGCAATGAGGTTGGCCCCGCTCCTCGAAGGGATGGGCCCCTGCCGGTGTTGCATGGATCACATTTGGTCTATGGTTATTCGGGGTCGCCACAGCGTCGTGGCGCCCACCATAGAGCGGAGAAAATTTTCGTGGCGACAGACAAGCTTCGGGTGCTGGTCCGGGTGGACCTCAACTGCGCAACGGCCCAGGTTGCCGCGCAGGGGCATGTGACATCCACAAGCGTCCACGGCCTGTATGCCGTGATGAAGCG
Organism: Pseudarthrobacter sp. NPDC058329; assembly: GCF_042879835.1. NCBI lineage: Bacteria > Bacillati > Actinomycetota > Actinomycetes > Micrococcales > Micrococcaceae > Pseudarthrobacter > Pseudarthrobacter sp. NPDC058329. The sequence goes on along the minus strand of NZ_JBHVZR010000017.1, from coordinate 5,884 downwards.
CGCCAACTCGCTCACCGCCGGAATGGCCCTGGAGCTTGATATGACCCGGGCCCGGATTGAGCCCGAGGCGTTGGAAGAACTGCGGGCGTGCTCAAGGTCCCACCATCTGCCTGCCGGCGTCGATCCGCTCCAGTCCGACTACAGGCTCAGCATCCTCGCCCCTGAAACCGCGGCACCGGCAGCCTGACGGGCCCGGCTCCCGTCAGGCCACGCGGATGCCATTGTCAGCGAGGAACTCGCGGGAACGGCCGATCTGCCGGTCGGTGGAGAAGGCGTACCACTGTTCCCTAAGGTCCTCGCCGTGGATGATGTCGCTGAACCGGCCGAAGGCGCCTTTGCCCTCGATCGCCAGCTCCAGCCGCTCCCGGAGGCCCTCCTCATGCTGCCGTCCGGCGAAGGCGGCCATATCCTGCCAGCCGTTCCGAGAACCGGCCCGGTCAAGCCGTAGCCAACGCTCCGGTTCCTCCTCCACATCGATGGCGGCGTCCTCCCCGACGATTAACGGGTCAGTGGCGGCCTCGTCGTACACCTGCCCGGTGCGCAGGTCCAGGTATCCACCGGTTGACACATCGGGATCCCCTTCCAGCACGGTACTGAGCATCTCCAGGTCTACCGGCACCGTACGGCCTGTCAACGGCACACGGCGCAGACCGGCCAGCAGGTCCTCTGCCAGCACCCGGTCCCCGGCGCCGTCACGCCACGTCAGCCTGTTGATCACTGACAGGGCCACAGGTTCGGCCTCGTGGCGACTGCGTTCCAGCGCCATCGGTATCCCGGCACCCACCTGTTGCAAGGCGTCATCGATGTCCCGTCCCATCACCGCTGCGAGGAAGCGGGCGGCATCTGCCGCCGCGATGGCTCCACGCAGCCCGGACAGGTCCAGCCCGGGCACCGGCACCTGTTCCGGCCATTCGTGCAGCAGCATCGGGTGCGGCTGGCCCGGTCTCACCGGCGCCCGGCTCTCACCGTCATCAGTAGCCCACCGGCGCCCGTACTGATCCGGGATACTGCCCCAGCCCCAGTACGGCAGGGGCACATCAGGACGGACACCCAAGACCTCCAGCGGGTCAACCTTCACCTCCCCGGCCACGCATCGGTGCGCCCAGGCATCCCCAAGGTCGAACGTGAACTGAAACTCGGCCCCCGGCTCCACCGTCCGGACGACCTTGGCAGCAGCAATGTCGATCGGCGCGATGATCGGCCCACGGGCCGATACGGCCATCTCGGCTCCGGTCTCTTCATCAGTGATGACCCGGCCGTCAGCCAGGGTAAACAATGACAGGTGCGAACGGTCCCAGCGGGCGAAGGCATCGTTGATGGCATCGGCGAGATCCATAAAGGTGTGCGACGGTCCCACCGCGAAGATCCGCCCGGGCCACGGCCACAGCTCCTCACCACGACCACCGAGCATTTCCACCGTCACCGACAACCAGGTTCGCGCCATCCCCCCAGAATGACACGCGCCACGGCCGGCCCGCAGCCGCGTTACGGCACAGCCCCGGGGCACCTGCCATCCGGTCTCACCCGCCCGTCGCCTCTCATGAGCTGCCGCGATAGCATCTGCTGGATGGACAAGGTGCAATCGCGGACAGGTGCCGGCCCCCATCCCGCCCGTGCTGCAAAGCCGCAGGTATCCGCGTGAGGCTCGTGAAGACAGATGTCATAGCGGGCTTGCCGGCACCGGCAGCCAGGGCGTTCCTGCGCCGGACCAGGTTCGCAGACTTCGATGAGGTGTGGGCGTTGTCCCTGCTCTCGTCCCTTGGCGCCGGCGGGCCGCGTTCGACCCTTCTGGACTTCGAAAAGGCCGGGTACATCGAGCGTGCCGAGCACTCCCACGGCAACCATCGGTGGTGGAGAACAACAACGCTCGGGAATGCCCTGGCCATGGCCAGCTTCGGGAAACCGATCACCCGCAAAACAGCGGACCGGCTCGTCGCCCAAATGATCGAGCGGGCCAAAGCCTACAACGCCGATCCCACCAAACCCTGCTTCGTGCAGCGCTTGAGGATCTTCGGCAGCTACCTCGACACAGCGGTCGATCCCCTCGGCGACGTGGACGTCGAACTCGTCCTCGGCCAGCGCACCACCGACCCGCAAGAACTCCTCCGATACGGCACCGCCAGCGGACGCACGTTCCCGACCTTCACTGACCATCTGCTGTGGCCGCGCACGGAAGCAGCACTCATCCTGAAGAACCGCTCCACGGCCATCAACATCACCACCGAAGACATTGACCAGCTCACCGACAAAGCCAAAATCATCTACTCCATAACCGCCGATGAAACATGTCCCCCTCCCCCACCCCGTTAGTAACAACCACTACGGCCACGGCGGCACATCACTCTAAGGGGTCTGGTGCCGCCGGACCTGCGTGTCAGCTGCACCCACCCCGACCCGGCGCCACTAGGGTCAAGGCATGCCGAGAGCACCAATGGACAGCGCAGCAGGGGCTGCTAACTTGCTGACGGGGCAAACATCGATCGATGACGTCCTCCAGGAGCAGTACGACCTGACTCCCCAACTCCCGCTCCATTGGGCATCCCTTGTCACCGGCAAGCGACTTCACGCCGCCCGGGACGCAGCCGGGGCCCTGGCCTCTGCTCCACAACAGCAGGAGCCGTGAACGGCCACGCTAAAGCGCCCGGGCACCTGACGCGGCCCCACCTGCGCTCATCGGATCCGAGGCAAAGAACCGGCCCCGACAATGTCCTTTTGGTAGAGGACCGGGGCCCAAGGTGCTGCCCGGTTTTGCGGAGTGGTTCGTCTGCGCACCCCGTTTCAGGACGCGCGTGTTAGCGGCTGAGGCCTTTCTGAGCCTGTTTTCCGGCCGCGGGTGCGCCGCCTGGCTTCCGGGCTTTGGGAGCTTTGCTGCCGGTTGAAGCCACCGCCGACCTAGGCGGAGTTGCCTGATCCCGGTCTGCAGCGAGTCTGGCCTGCACGGCTTCCCGATCCCCGATGTGGTCAAGGCTCTTCGCGAGGGCTTCACGGCGTTCCACGGAGTCGTAAGCCGCAGCGGCTTCATCCGATAGCTGTTCGGGCCGGGCATTGTCGGCATCGACGTTTTGCCGTTGGACTTTGTCGGCCCGTTCGGCTTCCGCAAGAAGCTGGGCGGCCTGGGCGTTCTCCCCAGCCGCTGCTGTCCGTTCTTCGTGAGCCTGGGTCTTCGCACGTGCCGCGTCAATAAGTGCGGCTCCCCCGTCCGCACCCGTTCCCAGGGCTTCAACGTCGATCCCGTAGCGTTGCTGTACCTGCTCACGGACGGCGTCCGCCGCAGAGCGCGCCATGGGGTCCTGGCCCTTCCATGCCGTGGCGGTCTGGTGGACACGGACGATGTCCTCAGCCTTAGCGTTATCCCACCAGCGGGCATCCAACGCAGGGGCGAGCTGCGCGCGTGCGGCTGCGCGTTCACCCTCGAGCCGGGCACGCAGCTCCCTGCCTTGTTGTTCTTCAGCAGCCTGGGCGACACGGACACGCTGCTCTCGGGCGCGGGCCAGTTCTTCACCAATTCGTCCCGCAGCGGTCAGGCCTGTGCGGAGCATCGTTTCTACAACCTCGTCCAGTCCGTCTGATTCGCTCATGCTCTACCTTCCTGGTGCTATCGCTCGATGTCCGGACGGTCGTTTCCGCTCCGGGTGCTTGTGGTGGTTCGTGGGCGTTCGTACGTCGGTGGCAGAACGGACCCGGGCTGATTCATTGGTGCCAGACCTTCACGTGCCCGGCGTACCGTTTCGGCCAGCTCAGCATCCACCGCCGGCACAGGAATAGCGTTCCCTACCTCCTGCTTCGTTGCGTTCGCAGGGTGCTGTGTCGGCACGGGTGGCAGGGCGTTAGCTACCATCACCAGTTGCGTGCGGACCATGGCGTTGATCTGCCGTGAGCGGCGCAAGTCGTTGTTCGCCTGGTGCATGTCGTGGATGGCTTTGGAGACGTTGAGCAGCTGCCGCAGCATGATCGCCTGGGCGGCCGTTCCGGATCCAGCTGTGGCCGTCATCAGCAGCAGGGAAGCTCCACGAGCGGACGGACCAACAGTCTTGACTGGTCTGACCGGGTACCGGCGCAGCTGGGCGGTCTTGGACAACTCTGTCGCCGCCGCTGCCAGCGGGCCGGGTACGGTTTCAGTGGCTGTGGACCACGCGGCAAAAGCACCGGCCGTTTCCCGTGCCACGTGCGCCCACGTGGCGTGATCGTCCACCGGTACAGCGCGCAGGGTTTCGCGCAGCTGGGCGACCTCGTTGCTGTACCGCTCCCACTGCTGTGGGTCTGGTTCGTAAGCTTCACGACCGATGGTGACAGGGCGGCGGCCGCGCGCTGCAGCTCCCCATTCGGCTACGGCTTCGCCTGCAGATTGAGGGGTGTCCTGCCACTCGCCGCGGAGCTTGGGCAATGCCAGGTCTTTGGCGAGGTGGCCGCCGCCGAACCACACCGGCCGGCCACCTTTAGGGGGACGTTCGGCAACGCTGTATCCCACCACGACATCATCGCGTCCGGACGCGTAGCGGGGACGGACCAACGCACCGGTCTGTCGGATGCGGCGCACAAACTCTGCCTCGTCCTTGGCAGATGTGGCGCAGGCACGGACTTTGCGTTCCAGTGACCGCCGCTCCGGTTCGGGTGCGCCGCGCCGCTCGGAAGCTTCGCGCTCACCGGGCCGCAAACCACGCGCGGAGTGCGTGGGGGACAGTTCTTCCAGCCCGTACTTCTTCTCCAGTTCCCGCGCCACCTTTTGGGCCCTCGAGAAGTCTTTCCAACTGTCCCACTTGGTGCCGTCCTCACGGATCATCGATGCGGCGATGTGGATGTGGTCGTTTCCGGCTTTGCTGTGGCCGTGGCGTATCGCTACCCACTGGGCCGGTGCACGTCCGCTGGCTTCGGTGAATCCCATTTCGTCCATGAAGTCCTGGGCGATCTCGCCCCACTTCTGGTCGGTCAGGTCGCCTTCTTCTGCGCGCAGTGAAAGGGAGCAGTGCCAGACGTGGCCGCCAGTGACTCCGATTCCGAGGACGTTTTTGGCCTGATCGAGTTCACGGGCGATGGCTTGTGCTGCGGTGGCGTTGAGTTCGTCGTCGTTGTGCCAGGCCGTGATCGACGGTGAGCCGGCAACGAGGTGCGGGTCCGTGTGTTCGTTGGCACGTCCCGGACCTGCAAGGTAGGCGATGAGGCCCTGCATGCGGGTGCCCTTGGTGATGTTGGGAATCATCAGCGCACCATCGAATCGAGCATGCCATTGATCCGGTCAGCGATTGCCCGGACCCGCGTCAGCACCACGCGTGCAGCTTCGGGAAATTCGTCGGTCGCGTTGGCGTGCTTGGCGAGCTGGTTGACGTTGTTCGACAGGGCGGCGAGGTAGCGGCGGGCTGCCATGAACTCCACCGCCATGGCACGTCGCTCTGCGAGGGATTCAGAGTTCTCGGAGTACAGCGCGGCACTCACCAGGATCTCGGACGGGCTTCGTCCGGTGCGTTCTTCCAGGACGGCAAGCTGCGCGCGTTCCCGTTGCGACATGGACACCCGAACGTACTGGGTGTCTCCGTCGATGTTGGCGCGGCGGCGGCGTGTGAAACGGCGGGCTGGCTTCTGCTCTTCGCTCATCTGCTGCCCCTCCCCAATGCCCAGCGCAGCGCCCCGGAATCTCCGGGCCGACACTTCAGTGTCGCCGAACCCCGACCGAAGGCCGTGGATCGACACGCGGTTATGGCACATAACCACATAGCTTGCTCCGGACGGTTTCCTTTCAGAGTGTCGGCACCTCCGTGCCGACACTCCTTTAACGTCCGACAGCCGCTGTCCTCGGGCGGTTACGCTCGTGGCATGGACATCAACGCAATTGCCGCCCAAGCGGCAGCCAAAATCGACGCCGCCCGTGACCGGAAAGTAGACGCCGTCA